>NZ_LT629692.1:2139999-2445713 GCF_900100885.1 Microbacterium pygmaeum | reverse complement strand
CGCGGTGCCCCACATCTCGGCATCCGCGTAGTAGTCGAAGAGCCGATCGTAGGTCACGTCCGCGAGTTCTGCGCCGAGGATCGTGGCATGCACGGCCGCCTGGGCGGCCGCGGCGTCCTCGTAGCCGAGGTCCTTCGCGTAGTTGCCGAGCAGCTCCTGCGCGAGCAGGTACCGGTGCGCGGCCGCCTCGATCGGGTCGTGCTCGTTGCCTACGGTGCCCGGGCCCGTCGAAGGATCGTGGTGCACATCGGCCGCGCCGTTCGGGCCGGCGGGCAGCACGACGTACTTGATGTCGGGACCCACCGCGAGGGCGAAGTTCGTGGGCAGCGTCCAGGGTGTGGTCGTCCATGCCAGCGCGCGAACGCCGGTCAGACCGAGCGATTCGGCCTTCGCGCCCGTCAACGGGAAGGTCACGGTCACCGACGGGTCCTGACGCATCTTGTAGACGTCGTCGTCCATGCGCAGCTCGTGCGCGCTCAGCGGAGTCTCGTCGCGCCAGCAGTACGGCAGGACGCGATACCCCTCGTACGCGAGCCCCTTGTCGTAGAGCGTTTTGAAGGCCCACAGGACGCTCTCCATGTAGGTGGTGTCGAGCGTCTTGTAGCCGCGCTCGAAATCGACCCACCGCGCCTGGCGGTTGACGTACTCTTCCCACTCGCGCGTGTACGTCAGGACCGACTCGCGCGCCCGATCGTTGAACGTGGAGATGCCCATCGCCTCGATCTCGGACTTCTCTGTGATTCCGAGCTGCTTCATCGCCTCCAGTTCGGCCGGAAGACCGTGCGTGTCCCAGCCGAACACGCGGTCGACCTTCTTGCCGATCATCGTCTGGAACCGCGGGAAGACGTCCTTCGCGTAGCCGGTGAGCAGGTGGCCGTAGTGCGGCAGCCCGTTCGCGAACGGCGGACCGTCGTAGAAGACCCACTCCTCAGCGCCCTCACGCTGGGCGATGGAGGCCTGGAACGTCCCGTCCTGGCGCCAGAAGTCCAGAACCTCGAGTTCGATCTCCGGGAAGCGCGGGCTGGATGAGACCGGCACGGCGGCAGGGCCGAACGAGCTGCCAGGGGTTGTGGTCGGACGAGGGTAGGTCATGTCACTCCAGCAGGTTGCGATGCTTCCTGCGAGGACGACCCGTGCGGATCGCGGTACCACCCCGCTTGCCCGGATCCGCGAACTGCGGGACCGGACCGCTCATACGACGGCTGTGACGGGCCTGCCCCGCTCGGTTCTACTGAGGACCGGCGTCCTGTTCTTCCGAGAGCTCCCCGGTGATGGCCGGATCGATGCTGCTGTCACAATTCTACCCGGCCCAGGCAACCGCGGCGGCGCAGTGCCGCGCGTCGGTGGGCGTACCGTGGATGGATGGCCCGATCGTCCTCCCCGCTCGCGCCGCGCATCTCGGCGCCGGACCTGCCAACGCACCTCGAGGACGGTGAACGACCGCGCCGTGGCGGCGATCACTTCCAGCTCGCGTGGAGCGAGTGGGCGCAGACCACGGATGCCTCGCACGCGACGTTCACCGAATGCGCGCTCCGCGGCGTGTCGGTCGACCACCTGGATCTGACCGGCGCCGTGCTCGTTGATGTCGACATCGCGCAGCTGCGCGCGACGACCATCACGGGCAGAGGATCCCGCCTCCGGCGCGTGCGCATCTCCGGCGGTCGCATCGGAACCCTCGATCTCGGGGGCGCCGATGTGGACGAGGTCGAGCTGCGCGGCATCCGCATCGACTATCTGGCCCTCGCGGGCTCTCGCGTGACGGATCTGCTCGTTTCGGGTTGCACGATCGGAACCCTCGACCTGCCGCAGGCGACGTTGTCGCGGATCGCCTTCGCCGACTCGCGCGCCGACGACGTCGACACCAGGGCGATGCGGGCGAAGGACGTCGATCTGCGGGGGCTGGAGGCGCTGTCGTACCTCGATCCGGCAGCGCTTCGCGACGCGACGCTCTCGGCGCGTCAGGTGGAGCACCTCGCGCCAGCGTTGGCTGCTGCCCTCGGCATCCGCGTCCTCGGCTGATCGGATCTGCGGTCCCGGCGGATTCTGAGGCGAGTTCCGACCGGATGCGACCGCAGAATCGGCCGCGCCCTCACTTCTGCGCCGTTCACCTCGCGAGGTGCAGACCCTGCGCCACTGCGCGGCTCACCATCTCCTGCACACGCGGCCAGTGGTCGATGACGTCTCGGTAGCCCACCCGGAACACTGAGTACCCCATCAGCAGAAGCTGCGCATCGTGGGCGATGTCCTGGCTCCTCTGCTCATCGACGTGCGTGCCGCCATCGATCTGGAAGACCAGTCGGTCGCCGATGAGGACGTCGACGTGGTGCCCTGCGATCCACAGCTGCGCAGTGATCGGCACGCGCAACCACCGCAATCGCACGATGAACAGCGTCTCCAGGCCCGAGTCGGCGGATGGCCGAGCGAGTTCCAGCAGGTGCCGGGCGCGGGCCGGCAGCGGAAGCCGCCGGAGGGCGAGGGGGTCGACGATCTGCTTCCGCAGTGCCGACTCCCAGATCGTGAGTGCCGACTCCAGCGGCTGACAGGCGGCGACCAGGAGGAGGACGTTCTCGATGGGGTCGATGAGGTGGTGCGGATGCCGCGGCACGGCGGGCTTCATCCAGTGGACCGTGGCCAGTGCGCGACCGTCCCCGGATCGGGCGATGCGCACACCTCCCGCGTGCGAGGCCGCGGCGACGTGCGTGCGATCGTGTTCGAGCACCCAGAGCCCGAGCCTTCTCGCCTGTGTCACGCAGCTGAGCACCACGCCGTCCCGGGCGGCGGCGATGAGGTGCGGGTCCGCGTCGGGCACAGCGAGCCAGCCGCCACGCGGGCGAACCAGCATGCCCGAGCGAACGAGCTGCGTGAGTGCGCGACTCGAGCAGCCGCGCTCCCGCAGGGTCTGTGCGCGGACGATGCCGCCCCCCGCTCGTACCGCGTCGAGAATCTGCATTCGCCGATGGTGGAGCCTCGTGCGCTCTCACGGGCGGTCGCAGGTCTCGTTGGGGAGGAATCCGCGGAACACGCGCCTGGGGACGGAAGGACGTGCGGGACGGACTGAGGGCGTGGCCGGAAGTGAGGATGCCGCGGGGTGGTATGGACCTCGGATCCGGCCAGGACCTCAGCTTCGTGCATCGCACGCGGCGACCTGCACGGCTTGGCGGCGGCGCACGCTGGGCACCGGAACGAGATGGGCGCAGGCGGTAGAATCGCAGGACATCCCACACTCAGGCACGTACACACCGTGCCGCACATATCGCCAGGAGACCTGATGTCCGACGCGCACATTCCCGACAAGCCCGCCCTCGAAGGTCTCGAATCGAAGTGGGATGCCGCCTGGTCGGCCCAGGGGACATACCTGTTCGACCGCGCCGGGGCTGCCCAGCGCGGCCGCGGAGGGGTCTTCAGCGTGGACACTCCCCCGCCCACCGCCTCCGGCTCGCTGCACATCGGGCACGTGTTCTCCTACACGCACACCGACCTGAAGGTGCGGTTCGAGCGCATGCGCGGGAAGTCGGTGTTCTACCCGATGGGCTGGGACGACAACGGCCTGCCGACCGAGCGCCGCGTGCAGAACTACTACGGCGTGCGCTGCGACCCCTCGCTGCCGTACGACCCCGACTTCACGCCCCCATTCTCGGGCGGCGACAACAAGTCCAGCAAGGCCGCGGATCAGATCCCGATCAGTCGACGGAACTTCATCCAGCTCTGCGAGTCGCTCACGCTCGAGGACGAGAAGCAGTTCGAGGCCCTCTTCCGCCAGCTCGGACTCAGTGTGGACTGGACGCAGACGTACCGGACGATCTCGGACGAGACCATCCGCACGAGCCAGCTCGCGTTCCTGCGCAACCTCCAGCGCGGCGAGGCCTACCAGGCGCTGGCACCGACGCTGTGGGACATCGACTTCCGCTCGGCGATCGCGCAGGCCGAGCTCGAAGACCGCGATCAGCCCGCGGCGTACCACCGGATCGCCTTCCACCAGAGCGACGGCTCGGGTGACGTGTTCATCGAGACGACCCGGCCCGAGCTGCTGCCGGCCTGCGTGGCACTGGTCGCGCATCCCGACGACGAGCGCTATCAGCCGCTGTTCGGCTCCACTGTGCGCACGCCGCTGTTCGATGTCGAGGTGCCCGTTCTGGCGCACCCGCTCGCCCAGAAGGACAAGGGCTCCGGCATCGCCATGATCTGCACCTTCGGCGATGTCACCGACATCGTCTGGTGGCGTGAGCTCGACCTCCCCAACCGCACGATCCTGGGCAAGGACGGTCGCATCCTCGCCGAGGCTCCCGACGTGATCCGCACGCCCGACGGGAAGACCGCGTACGCGGAGCTCGCCGGCAAGACGGTGTTCAGCGCGAAGAAGGCGATCGTCGACCTGCTGCGCGAATCGGGCGAGCTGATCGGCGATCCGAAGCCGTTCACCCACGCCGTCAAGTTCTTCGAGAAGGGCGATCGGCCGCTGGAGATCGTCTCGACGCGGCAGTGGTACCTGAGAAACGGCGCCCGCGACGGCGAGCTGCGCGACACCCTCATCGCACTCGGCGCCGGCATGTCGTGGCATCCGGACTTCATGCGGGTGCGGTACGAGAACTGGACCAACGGCCTCACCGGCGACTGGCTCGTTTCGCGGCAGCGCTTCTTCGGGGTGCCGATCCCCGTCTGGTACGGCCTCGACGAGAACGGTGAGCGCGACTACGACCGCGTGCTCACACCCGACCTCGCGCGCCTGCCCGTCGATCCGACGACCGACCTCCCGGAGGGGTTCACCGAGGCCCAGCGCGGCGTCGCCGGCGGCTTCGATGCGGAGAAGGACATCTTCGACACCTGGGCGACCTCGTCCCTGACCCCGCAGCTGGCGGGCGGCTGGGAGCGCGACACCGAGCTGTGGAGCCTCGTCGCACCGTTCGACCTGCGTCCTCAGGGCCAGGACATCATCCGCACCTGGCTGTTCTCCACCATGCTGCGCAGTGCCCTCGAGGATGACCGGGCGCCGTGGACGGACGCTGCGATCTCCGGCTTCATCGTCGACCCCGACCGCAAGAAGATGTCCAAGTCCAAGGGCAACGTGGTCACACCTGCCGACATCCTCGACCAGCACGGCACCGACGCGGTGCGCTACTGGGCGGCATCAAGCCGGCTCGGCGCGGATGCCGCGTTCGACCCGCAGAATCCGACCCAGGTCAAGATCGGCCGGCGTCTGGCGATCAAGGTGCTCAACGCGGCCAAGTTCGTGCTCTCGTTCCCCGTGCCCGAGGGTGCGGAGGTCACGCATGCGCTGGATGCCTCGATGCTGACCACCCTCGATCAGGTGGTCCGCGATGCGACCCGAGCCTATGAGGAGTACGACCACGCGCGCGCGCTGGAGCTGACCGAGTCGTTCTTCTGGACCTTCTGCGACGACTACCTGGAGCTGGTCAAGGAGCGCGCGTACGACCGCGGCGACGTCGGCCAGGCATCCGCCGCGCTGGCGCTGCGCACCGCCCTGTCCACGCTGCTGCGACTCTTCGCTCCGGTGCTGGCGTTCGCCGCCGAAGAGTCGTGGTCGTGGTTCAACGAGGGATCGGTGCACAGCGCGACCTGGCCCGAGCCGATCGGCATCGAGGGCGACCCGGCGGTGCTGGGGGCCGTCAGCGAGGCGCTGACCGCGATCCGGCGTGCCAAGACGGAGGCGAAGGCGTCGCAGAAGTCCGCGGTCGATCACCTCACCATCGCCGCACCGGCGCACGTGCGCGCGGCGATCCAGCTCGCCGAAGGTGATCTGAAGGCTGTCGGTCGCATCGGTGAGATCTCGTACGCGGATGCCGAGACCAGCAGTGTGCTGGACATCGAGCTCGCCGCACAGGAGGCCTGACATGCAGCTCGGAACCCGTTGGACCTCCGGCGACGAGCCGCCCGCGGCTGTGCCCGCCGAGCTGCGCGATGCGATCGCGGCGGTCGACGAGTCGATGCCGGTCGATCAGCTCGGCCAGCCGCGACCGCGCTGGACGCTGACCTGGCTGGAGCGGCGACCCGTTGCCGAACTCGACACGGGTGTCATCGTCGAGCTCAACGCGGACGGCGAGGCCGTCGTCCGCCACGACGCGGGCGACGAGTTCGCCTGATCGCTGCGGCCGGCGACTCAGTCCTTCGTGGCGCCGGCTTCCGCGCCGGCCCGACGCGTACCTGTGATGAGCAGGCGCGCTCCGGCGAGCGCGGCGAGCACCGTGATCGCACCGGCGAGGACGAACGGCAGCCGGAGGGTGGTCTCCGAGGAAACCCATCCTCCGAGGAGGGTGGCGATCGGGAAGACTCCCCAGGTGAGCATCCGGATGATGCCGAGCACTCGGCCGAAGAGCTTCGGTGGAACGATCTGCTGGCGGAGCGCCCCCCAGGGCACGTTCCACAGCGAGATCGAGAAGGCCGACAGCGAGTAGGCGGCCACCGCCGAATACACCTCGGGAGCCAATCCGGTCAGCGCGAGCCCGACCCCGGCGCCGAGGTTGGCGGCGAACATCACCCGACCGCGACCGAATCTGTCCACGAATCGCGAGGCGACCAGAGAGCCGGCGAGCGCGCCGATGCCGACCCCGGCCGTCACGAACCCGATCGCCCATTCCGGAACGTCCAGATCATCGAGGAAGTACAGGATCGTGGCGGCCTGGGCGAAGGACAGGCAGCTGCCGACGAGCGCGACGAACAGCACCATGAGTCGGAGATAGCGGTGCCCCCACAGATAGCTGATCGCCTCACGTGCGGTCGTCGTGTGCAGAGCCGCTCCGGCGGGGACGGGCTCTGCTGTCATACCCCCGGCGACCACGGCGGGCGCATCGGGATCCGGCGCTGGGGCGGCGCGGAACGGACGAGCCGCGGACAGCGGCAGCAGGAGTGCAAGGACGATCGGAACCAGGTAGCCGATCGAGCCGATCCACAGCGGCAGTGCGAGTGAGACCGCGAACAGCACGCCCGCGATGGGCTGCGCGATGAACATGTCGATCGTCACCTGGGCCGCCTGCATCCGCCCGTTCGCCCTGTCCAGCTGCGCGCGCTCGACGACTCCGGGAATCACCGCGTTGGTGGCGTTGTCGAAGAGCGTCTCGCCCAGGCCGAAGACCAGCGTGCCGGCGAACAGGCTCCAGATGCTCAGGGTGCCGGTGACCGTCAGGATCGCGAGGGCCAGCGCGGTGGCGCCGCGGAGCGTGTTCGCGATCGCCATGATCCACCGACGGTCGAACCGGTCGACGATCATGCCCGCCGGCAGCCCGAAGATCAGCCACGGCAGGAAGGCCAGGGCGGCGATCGCGGAGATCGCGAGCGGGTCGCGGGTCAGCGTGGTCGCGATCAGCGGGACGGCGGTGCGACCGAGCCCATCGGCCAGATTGCTGAACGTCGCGGCGCTCCACAGCTTCGCGAAGTCTCGACCGAGCGGGGTCTTCGGTTTCCGAGCCGGATGCTCGGATGACGTCGCGGCCAGGACGGCCCGTCCTCTCATCGCGGAAGGATGCCGATCGCGCCACGCGCCTGCGCGGCCGCACGCGACGCGACGGCGTCGTGCTGTGCGATCGACGCGAGTCGATGCTCCGCGCCTGCGCGGCGGGTGAGGCGCATCGTGACATACGCGTCCAATGTGGCAGCGGTGCGCAGCAGCGCGCGCTCGAAGCTCGTGGTGGTGGAGGCGACGGGCGCCGTCAGGGTGGTCATGATGCTTCTCCCAGTTCGGGCAGCGGGAACAGGTCGGCCCGGATGGTGACGGGCCGGACGTCCTCGCCGGTCTGATCGCGGAATCTGTCGACGGCGTCATCGATCAACGCCATGATCTTGTGCGAGAGCTCTTTGCTCTGCTCCGGTGTGAGGCGCGCTGTCGCGGTGGAGATCATCGCCCCTTCACGCCACGGACTCGGGTCGTTGGTGAGCAGTCCCCGGTTGACGAACTCCATCAGCTGCTCCTGACGGTTGCGAAGCACCTCGTTCATCACGATCTGCGTGGCTGAACGGCCAGCGGGGGTCTTGACCGCATCCTCGTTGGCGAAGGACACACCTCCGGTAGGCCGCTCCCACCAGCGCTCGCGGCCGGTCCCCCGGTCCGCGCATTCGCGGATCAGGTCGTGCTTGGCGAGGGCCCGCAAGTGGTAGCTGGTGGAACCACTGGATTCGTCGAGCAGCGCCGCGAGCGAACTCGCCGTCTGCGGGCCGTATTGACTGAGGATGTCGTACATCCGCACCCGCAGCGGGTGCGCGAGCGCCCGCAGGGCCCCGGTGTCGAGCACCCGGTCGCTCTGGTGCCGCTGCTCCGATGCGATCTCGGGTGCGTCGCGGTCCGCGGCATCCGCCTGCTCGTTCTCCATACCCTCACGATAGCGATGCAAAGAAGCCTTTGCAAGCATTTCTTTGCAATGAATGGTTTGCAAAGGTTCGTCGGCACCCGACCCGACGCGGACTAGGCTTTCGACATGGTGAACGACAATCCTCTTCTGGTGCCCACCGTGCTGCCGTACGGCCTCCCCGACTATGCAGCCATCCACCCGGAGCACTACCTGCCCGCGTTCGAGCAGGCGTTCGCCGCCCATGCCGCGGAGATCTCCGCCATCACCCGCGTGCGCTCGATGCCCACGTTCGAGAACACGATGGTGAGGCTCGAGGAGAGCGGCAAGCTCCTCGGCGACGTCTCACGGACGTTCTACACGGTCTCGTCTGCGGACGCGACGACCGAGATCCAGGAGATCGAGGAGCAGCTGGCGCCGCTGATGTCCGCTCACCACGACTCGATCGAACTCGATTCCGCGCTGTTCTGGCGGGTCAAGACGCTGCACGATCAGCTGGACGATCTCGGACTCGAGCCCGAGCAGCGCTATCTCGTCGAGCGCCACTTCCGGGAGATGACGCACGCGGGCGCCGGTCTGGACGACGACGCCAAGGAGCGCCTGACGACGCTCAACCAACGGCTCTCGACGCTGACGACCACGTTCGAGAAGAACCTGCTGGCGGACACCAATGACCTGGCGATCGTGTTCGAGGACGAGGCCGAACTCGACGGACTGACGGAGGGAGAACTCTCCGCCGCCGCACAGGCCGCCGCCGATCGCGGACTCGAGGGGAAGTTCGTGGTGACGCTCACGCTGTTCACCGGGCACCCGTACCTGTCCACCCTCACTGATCGCGAGAGCCGCCGCCGGATCCTCGAGGCGTCGCGTTCCCGCGCATCGCGGGGCAACGCCAACGACAACCGCGATGTCCTTCAAGAGATCGTCCGCCTGCGTGCCGAACGCGCCGCGCTCCTGGGCTACGACTCGCACGCCGCCTACATCACCTCCGATGAGACGGCCGGTTCGCCGGAGGCGGTGCACGAACTGCTCCGGCGACTGGCGGTTCCGGCCGCCCGCAACGCCGCCCGCGAGCAGGCCGCGCTGCAGGCGATCATCGACGCCGAGCCGCAGCCCTTCGCCCTCGAGGCGCACGACTGGGCGTTCTACACCGAGAAGGTGCGCGCAGCGGAGTACGACCTGGACCGCACGGCACTGCGGCCCTGGTTCGAAGCCGAGCGGGTGCTCCAGGACGGGGTCTTCCGCGCCGCCACCGAGCTGTACGGGATCACCTTCACCGAGCGGCACGACCTGAGGGGCTATCACCCCGATGTGCGCGTGTTCGAGGTCAACGACCCCGACGGCGGTTCCCTCGGTCTCTTCCTGCTCGACCTGTACACGCGCGATGCGAAACGGGGTGGCGCATGGATGAACTCCATCGTCCTGCAGTCGCGGCTGCGCGGCACGCAGCCGATCGTCGTCAACAACCTGAACGTCCCCAAGCCCGCGGCGGGCAGACCGACGCTGCTGACGCTCGATGAGGTGACGACCCTGTTCCACGAGTTCGGCCACGCGCTGCACGGGCTGTTCGCGACGGTGACCTACCCGCACTTCGCCGGGACGAACGTCTTCCGCGACTTCGTCGAGTTCCCGAGCCAGGTCAACGAGATGTGGATCTTCTGGCCGGAGATCCTCGATGCGTATGCGCGCCACGTCGACACCGGCGAGCCACTCCCCCACGACGTCGTCGACAAGCTGTCCGCCTCGGAGGCGTTCAACCAGGGCTTCGCCACCAGCGAGTACCTCGGCGCGTCCTGGATCGACCAGGCGTGGCATTCCCTGAGCGCCGAGGAGGCTGCCGCGGACATCGATGTGGTCGCGTTCGAGGCATCCGCTCTGGCAGAGGTCGGACTGGACAACCCCGTCGTGCCCACCCGGTACTCGTCGACCTACTTCGCGCACGTGTTCTCGGGCGGCTACAGCGCCGGTTACTACTCCTACATCTGGAGCGAGGTCCTCGATGCCGACACCGTCGAATGGTTCCGCGAGAACGGCGGGCTCACGCGCGAGAACGGCCAGCGGTTCCGCGAGCGGCTTCTCGGCGTCGGCGGTTCGAAGGATCCGCTCGAGGCCTACCGCGACTTCCGCGGACGCGCCGCTGAGATCGAGCCCCTGCTGAAGCGGCGCGGCCTCGAAAGCTGAGCGCACGTCGCAGCAGGCCGAGTGCACGTCACAGCAGGCCGAGCGCATCCGCGAACGCGCGGGTGCGTTCGGCCATCTGCTCGGGCACCTCGCCGACGGCGAAGTGCCCGCCCGCAGGCAACCGCTCGAAAACGCGCAGGTCCCGGTAGTAGTCGCGGGCGAGCGATTCTAGGTAGTCGCCTTCGTGCTTTTGGATGTGCACCGCTGCCGGCACCTCGACCGGCGCAATCGCGTCCGGCGTGTCCGCGCCCTCGTAGTAGGGGCGGAACGAGGTGCCGATGCTCTGGGTGACCCAGTAGATCATCGCCTCGGTGAGGATGCGTTCTCGGGAGATGGCCTGCTCGAGCTGCACCGGGTCGTGCGAGGCGGTGTCGCTCCACTCCACCAGCTTCTCCGTGAGCCAGGCCAGCAGACCGGCCGGCGAGTCGTTCAGTGCCGCGGCGAGGGTGTCGGGCCGGGTCGCCTGGACATGTCCATATGCACCGTCGGTGGAATGGGCCTCGGCGAGGCGGGCGAAGAACGCGCGTTCGTCCGCGGCGGTGAGCGCGACGCGCTCCTGCGCAGTCGGGAAGTGGGAGTGAGTGACGAGGATGCCGGAGACGGAGCCCGGGTACGTCGCGGCGATCAGGTCGTTGACGTTCGCCGAGACGTCTTCGCCGTATGTCAGATACCGGTCGTAGCCGAGCGCGTCCGTCATCAGCGCGTGCATCGTCGCCGCCAGGCGGCGCTCGGTGATCGGACCGGTGGCGTACGGCGTCGAGAAGGCGAACCCGGGGAGACTGGCGACCACGACGTGGAAATCCGGCAGCAGGTCGGCGAAGTCGAGCTGCAGCGCGAACGTGTGCGGCCAGCCGTGCATCACGAGCAGGGCCGGTGCGGCGTCATCGGCGCTGCGCAGGTGGGCGAAATGCACGGTCGTGTCTTCGACATCGGCGAGGAACTGCGGATGCCGGTTGAGCCAGCGCTCACGCGTGCGCCAGTCGAACTCCTGCCAGGCGTGCACGAGCTGCCGCAAGTAGGACGAGGTCATCCCGGATGCCGGCTTGCGTGGCGAATCCGGCAGCAGGCGCGTGCGCCGCAGACGGTCGCGCAGGTCGTCGAGGACGGCCTCGGGCACGGCGATCGTGAACGGTCGGACGGAGGTCATACCGAAACGGTACGACTCCCCACCGACAGGATGCGACGGGTCAGGCGCTCTTGCGGGTGCGGCGCTGGACGAACGTCGGCGCCGCGCCGGTGTCGACGGCCTCGCGCGTCACGATGACCTTCTCCACCTCGTCGTTGGAGGGGATGTCGAACATGATCGGACCCAGGACGTCTTCCAGGATCGCACGCAGACCGCGTGCGCCCGTCTTGCGCTCGACGGCGAGATCGGCGATGGCCTCCAGCGCCTCGGTCTCGAACTCGAGGGCGACCCCGTCCAGCTCGAACATGCGCTGGTACTGCTTGACCAGCGCGTTCTTCGGCTCGGTGAGGATCTCCATCAGGGCTGACTGGTCCAGCGGCGTCACCGAGGCGACGACGGGCAGGCGGCCGATGAACTCGGGGATCAGCCCGAACTTGTGCAGGTCCTCCGGGCGGACCTCGCTGAACAGGCTCAGATCGTCACCCTTGTTGTGCAGCGGGGCGCCGAAGCCGATGCCGTGCTTGCCGACCCGGCTGGAGATGATGTCCTCCAGGCCGGCGAATGCTCCCGCGACGATGAACAGCACGTTCGTCGTGTCGATCTGGATGAACTCCTGATGCGGGTGCTTGCGGCCGCCCTGCGGCGGCACGGACGCCACCGTCCCCTCGAGGATCTTCAGCAGCGCCTGCTGCACGCCCTCGCCCGAGACGTCGCGCGTGATCGAGGGGTTCTCGGCCTTGCGCGCGATCTTGTCGACCTCGTCGATGTAGATGATGCCGGTCTCGGCGCGCTTCGTGTCGAAGTCGGCGGCCTGGATGAGCTTGAGGAGGATGTTCTCGACATCCTCGCCGACGTAGCCCGCCTCGGTCAGCGCAGTCGCATCGGCGACGGCGAACGGCACGTTCAGCCGCTTCGCGAGTGTCTGGGCGAGATAGGTCTTCCCACAGCCCGTCGGGCCGATCAGGAGGATGTTGCTCTTGGCGATCTCGACCTCGTCGGCGCGCTGCTCGGCGGACTGGATCGTGCCGTGCGCGCGGATGCGCTTGTAGTGGTTGTACACCGCGACGGACAGCGCCTTCTTGGCCGCCTCCTGCCCGACGACGTACTCCTCGAGGAAGGCGAAGATCTCGCGGGGCTTGGGCAGGTCGAATTCGGAGACGACGCCGGTCGAGGACTCGGCCATGCGCTCTTCGATGATCTCGTTGCACAGCTCGACGCACTCGTCGCAGATGTAGACGCCGGGGCCGGCGATCAGCTGCTGCACCTGCTTCTGACTCTTTCCGCAGAAGGAGCACTTGAACAGGTCGGCACTCTCACCGATGCGCGCCATCAGGCCTCTCCTCATTGCGTGTGGGGTTGTCCCCCGATGCGCCGGGACGTGTCCCGACCGTCCGAGCCTAACCTCTGAGGCCGACATCCGGCGGGATTGCGACGGCCATTGTGGATGCCGGGAGTGTCATCCGCCGTCAGCAGAACGGCGCGCCTCCCGCAACGACGGATGCCCCGTCCCCCCTGCGAACAGGGCGACGGGGCATCCGGGAACACTCCTAGGAGGTGAGGGCTGCCGGCACGCGCTTGCGCGTGGTCAGTACCTGGTCCACCAGGCCGTACTCGACGGCCTGCGTGCCGTCGAGGATCTTGTCGCGGTCGATGTCGCGGTTGACCTCTTCGATGCTGCGGTTCGTGTGCTTGGCGAGCGTGGATTCGAGCCACGTGCGCATGCGCAGGATCTCGGCCGCCTGGATCTCGATGTCCGACGCCTGGCCGTGGCCGGCCTCGCCCATCGCAGGCTGGTGGATGAGCACGCGGGCGTTGGGCAGTGCCAGCCGCTTGCCGGGCGCGCCGGCCGCCAGCAGGACGGCAGCGGCCGAGGCCGCCTGCCCGAGGACCACGGTCTGGATCTGGGGGGAGATGTACTGCATCGTGTCGTAGATCGCCGTCATCGCGGTGAACGAGCCACCGGGCGAGTTGATGTACATGATGATGTCGCGGTCGGGGTCCTGGCTCTCCAGGACGAGCAGCTGGGCCATGACGTCGTCAGCGGATGCGTCATCGACCTGCACGCCCAGGAAGATCACGCGGTCTTCGAAGAGCTTGTTGTAGGGGTCCTGGCGCTTGTAGCCATAGGCCGTGCGCTCTTCGAACTGGGGCAGGATGTAGCGGCTGGAGGGCATGGCGAGCCCGCGATTCGCCGTGCCGCCGAAGGTGGGGATGCTCATATCTGGTCGTTCCTTCTCATTCGCCTTCGGTCAGTCCTGGTCTGTTCCGCCGCCGCCGACGACGTCGCCGAGGTGTGCACGGATGTGATCGACGAAGCCGTATTCGAGCGCCTCGTCCGCGGTGAACCACCGGTCGCGGTCGCCGTCCTCGTTGATCTGCTCGACCGACTTCCCGGTCTGGGCGGCGGTGATCTCGGCGAGACGGTTCTTCATCGAGACGATGAGCTGCGCCTGCGTCTGGATGTCGCTCGAGGTGCCGCCGAAGCCGCCGTGCGGCTGGTGCAGCAGGACGCGGGCGTTCGGGGTGATATAGCGCTTCCCCTTCGTTCCGCTGGTCAGCAGCAGCTGTCCCATCGAGGCGGCCATGCCGATGCCGACGGTGACGATGTCGTTCGGCACGAACTGCATCGTGTCGTAGATCGCCATGCCGGCGGTGATCGAGCCGCCCGGGGAATTCACGTAGAGGAAGATGTCCTTCTCGGGGTCCTCAGCGGCGAGGAGGAGGATCTTCGCGCAGATCTCGTTCGCGTTGTCGTCACGCACCTCCGACCCGAGCCAGATGATGCGGTCTTTCAGCAGCCTGTCGAAGACGCTCGTCGCGACAAGGGGTTCGGCCATGTGTGTCAACTCCTGATTCGGTGGTCGTGGCTACGAATCTACCGGCGCGTCCGGGCCGTCCTGCCCGTGTTCGCCCTGGGCAGAGCGCCGCGTCGGATTCCCCCCTCCGGCGGTGCATGTGCATCGCCGGCGGTCACGGCGACGAAGGAGGGGGACGGATGCCGAGGCATCCGTCCCCCTCCTTCTTCCCGGTACGGGATTACTCCTTGGGCGCAGCCTTCTTGCGCGGCGCGGCCTTCTTCTTGGCGGGAGCGGCCTCAGCGGCGGGCGCCTCCTCGGCCTCGATGATCGCGTCGGCGTCGGACGCGGCATCCGCGATCTCCTGAGCCTCCTCGACGACCTCGTCCTCAGCGGTCTCCTCGTCCTCTACTGCGACGAACCCGGTCAGGTCGACGGGCTTGCCGGCGGAGTCGATGACCGACACCTTGCCGAGCGCGACCGCGAGGGCCTTGTTGCGCGCGACCTCGCCGACGATGGCCGGCAGCTGGTTGTTCTGCTGCAGTGCCTCGACGAACTCCTGCGGAGCCATGCCGTACTGGGCGGAGGACTGCACCAGGTACTGGGTCAGCTCATCCTGCGACACCTGCACGTTCAGCTTCTCGGCGATCGAGTCCAGCAGCATCTGGGTGCGGAACTGCTTCTGGCTGGCCTCGGTGACCTCGGCGCGGTGCACGTCGTCCTCGAGGCGACCCTCGCCCTCCAGGTGGGTGTGCACCTCGTCCTCGATGAGCGCCGGCGGAACCGGGATCTCGACCTTCTCGAGCAGCTGCTCGATGAGCTTGTCGCGAGCGGCGGAGCCCTGCGTGAAGACGGACTGCTGCGACACGCGCTCGCTGAGGCTGTCGCGCAGTTCGGCGATCGTGTCGAACTCGCTGGCGATCTGTGCGAAGTCGTCGTCGGCCTCGGGGAGCTCGCGCTCCTTCACGGCGGTGACGGTGACGGCCACCTCGGCCTCCTCGCCGGCGTGGTCGCCGCCGATGAGGGTCGAGCGGAACGTGGTGTCCTCGCCGGCGGTCAACGAGTCGATGGCCTCGTCGATGCCCTGCAGAAGCTCTCCGGAGCCGACCTCGTACGAGACGCCCTGCGCGCGGTCGATCTCTGCACCGTCGATCGTGGCGACCAGGTCGAGCTCGACGAAGTCGCCGGTGGCGGCGGGGCGGTCCACCGTGATGAGCGTGCCGAAGCGCGCACGGAGGCGATCCAGCTCCTCGTCGATGGCCGCCTGGTCGACCTCGACCGCGTCGACCTCGATCGTGGTGCCCTCGAACTCGGGCAGGTCGAACTCGGGACGCACGTCGACCTCGACCTCGACCTTGAGGTCGCCGGAGAAGTCCTTCTCGTTCGGCCATTCGACGACGTCGGCGCTGGGTCGACCGAGCACGCGCAGTTCGTTGGCCTCCACGGCCTGCCGGTAGTAGGTGTCCAGGCCCTCGCTGACCGCGTGCTCGAGCACGGCCGTGCGCCCGACGCGCTGGTCGATGATGGGCGCGGGCACCTTGCCCTTGCGGAAGCCGGGGATCTGCACGTCCTGCGCGATGTGCTCGTACGCGTGCGCGATGGACGGCTTGAGCTCATCGGGTGAGACGGTGATGTGCAGCTTCACCCGCGTCGGTGTGAGCTTCTCGACGGTGCTGTTGACCATGTGTCTGTTCGTTCTCCTCGTGAAGGCCGCGCAACAGCGCGGCAGCTGAAGGTCTGGGTATGTGGGGGCCGGAATGTCGGGGCGACAGGATTTGAACCTGCGGCCTCCCGCTCCCAAAGCGGGCGCTCTACCAAGCTGAGCTACGCCCCGGGCGGGTGCGCACGCGTGAACGTGCTGATCGGCCCCGAGAAGTCTAGCCGACGGCCCGCCCGGCACAGTCCCGGTGCGGATATGCCATAGAATCGGACCACCGACGCGTGCGAGTCCGGAAGGCTCGTGATTCGGGGCTGTAGCTTAGTGGTAAAGCCTCTGTCTTCCAAACAGATGATGCGAGTTCGATTCTCGTCAGCCCCTCCACCCCTCCTCTGTTCACTTCCTCGCGAACGTCCGCGGCGCCGTCGTGTCGTCGGCCGCGGGGATGATGCGGAATTCGGGTACCCGCGAGACCAGCAGCCACGCCGGCAGCATGATGATGCACAGGATCGGCAGCAGGGCGATCTCGCCCGGCACCGCGACGGCCACGAAGAGTGCGAGCCACCCGTCGCGGGCGACCACGAGCATCATCCCAAGGACGGCCGAGGCGACGACGAGGCTCATGGGCAGTGACGGGAACAGCGCGCTGACGGCCAGTCCGAGCGCGACGCCGATGAAGACCGCGGGGAAGACGCGACCACCGCGGAAGAGGGCGGATGCCGAGATCAGCAGCGCGAGGATCTTGATGCCCGCCATGATGGCGAGTTGCCCGGCGTCGTACTGCGTCGGGTCCTTCAGCAGCTCGCCTATCTGCTCCAGACCCTTGAACATCGTGATCGGGCCGCCGATGAAGCCGAGGATGCCGAGGAGCAGACCACCCGCCGTGGTGATGAGGATCGGGTGGCGCAGCGCGTGCAGGGCGCGGTACACGACCGGGAACAGCACCAGGGCGACCAGCCCGATCCCGATCACGGAGCAGGTGATGAGCGCGCCGGTCAGCAGGTCGATCGCCTGCGGCGGACCGTAGGCGGGCATCGTGAAGGCGAACGGCGGTGCGCCCAGCAGATGCATGGTGATCGACGCGGACCCGGCCGCAGCGAGCGGCAGGAACAGCTTGTCCCACAGCGAGCCGCCGGTCTTGACGGCGGCGACGATGCCGGTGAAGACCAGGGCGGCCGCCACCGGCGTCCCGAACAGCGCGCCGATGGTCGCCGAGGCTCCGAGCATGAGGGCGACCTGCGCGGGCACCCGCGGAATGAACCGCGCGAAGACCGCGACCACCAGCGCGGAGTTGATCGCGATGATCGGATTCTCGGGTCCCAGGCTCACACCGCCCGCGAGGCTCAGCAGCGTGACCAGGGCAAGTCCTGGCAGGACCCGGAGCGGCAGGGGCTCGGCCACGAGCTCGGTTGTCGCAGAGTCCGGTCCGCCGTGCCCGGGAAGAAGTTGGAGGGCGACGCCGACCGCCAGGCCGGTCACGGTGAGGACGACGATGATCCACCATCCGGACGGATCGATGCCCAGCGCGTCCGGAACGATGTCCCACAGCACGCCGCTGAGCGCATCGGCGGCACGCTCCAGTCCCCACAGGACCAGTGCCGCGAGCGCGCCGATCACGATGGTCGGGATCGCCAGGAGAGCGAGTCGTCCGAGGCTCGTGTCGGAGCCGGATTCAGTGCGTGCGAGGCTCATGCGAGGGGCCCTCTCCTGCTGGTGCACGGCGTTGCATGGTGCTCGGAAAGTACCACGCGATCACCCTCTGAGGTGGATGCCGGCCTGCGGCGCACGGAGTAGCTTGAGGCGCATGCCGACGAATGCGCAGAAGGCCTCCTACCAGCACCGCGGCCGGCGGCATCCCCGCCGGCCCGCCTCGACGCTGACCGACAAATGGACCTCGATCGACGGCGTGGACGTCTTCTATCGCGAGTCGCCCGACGCGCCGGCCGATGCGCGCGTGATGACGCACCTCCACGGATTCGGCCTGTCCGGCCGGTACCTGCTGCCCACCGCCGAGCTGCTCGCCGACGAGTTCCACACCTTCGTCCCCGACCTGCCCGGCTTCGGTCGCAGCGGGAAGCCGAAGGACCCGCTCGATGTCCCCGACCTGGCGCATGCCGCAGCACGATTCCTCGAGGACCGGGGTGTGGACAGGACGACGCTCGTCGGCAACTCCATGGGATGCCCGGTCATCTGCGAGTTCGCCTATCACTACCCGGAGCGCCTTGAACGGGCCGTCCTGGTCTCACCAGCCGGAGGCGTGATCAACCAGCCGCTGCGTCGCGCGGTCGGCCAGCTCGCCAGAGACGGCGGGCGCGAGCCGCGCAAGATGATCACGGTGGCCACGCCCGACTACCTGCGCTTCGGCGTGCCCAGCACGTTCCGCATGTTCAAGGCGCTCACGCAGTACCCCTCACTCGAGCGGCTCCTGGCGCTGAAGATCCCCACGCTCGTCGTGATCGGCGACCGCGATCCTCTCCTGCCCGGCCCCGACCGCATCAAGGAGGTCGCGAGTCAGACCGACTCGCACGTGCTCCTGGTGCTCATCCAGGGCGCCGCGCACGCGATCAACTTCAGCCACCCCGGCGAGCTCGCCCACGCGATACGCCTGTTCATGGACGACCGGCCCATCGTGGACGATCCCGACTCCCCCGGCACGGCGAGCGTGTTCGAGATCCATCGGGGCGTGTTCCACCCCGCCGCGGATGCGTCCCCGACGGAGCCGCCCGCGCGCGACTAGCACTGCGGCACGGCCTCGAGGCGGCGCTCGCTCCGTGCGCCCAGCGCATTGCCCGCCCAGCGCACGAGAAGGGCCAGCGCCAGCAGCCCGACAAGCATCGCGATGCAATAGAGGGCCACCCTCGGGTAGCCGCCGACGACACCGGGGTGGAAGAACGGGTAGGGATAGAAGCCGGTCACCGCTCCGCGCACCAGGCTCCCGACGGTGTACACCGCCGGGAAGACCAGCCACCACAGCGCGGTGGACAGCGCGATGCGCCGAAGAGGCGGCCAGACGAGCCAATCCACGACACCGGCGATGGGCATGACGAAGTGGCAGACGACGTTGACCCACGGGGTCAGACCGCCCAGCTGCGCATCACCGAGCAGCGCGCTGTACACGATGCCGATGAAGACGATGTACACCACCGCCGCGCCTCGGACCGCCGCATCCGCCGTGCTCGCCTCCGTCCGCCCGCGGGCCAGACGGACCGCGCCGATCAGGAAGACCACGCCCAGCAGGACGTTGCCGAGGTTGGTGAAGTAGCTGAAGAAGTCCACGACGCTCTGGCCGCCGGGGAGGTGGATCGCGAACAGCTGCCAGCCGACCGCACCCAGCGACAGCGCGGCGAAGAACAGTCGGAACACGATGGACGCGATCCTGCTGATCACCGGCTCACTCCCCGGGTTCTGCAGGCTGCGCGTGCGCCGCGTCGAGGTGACGCTGCGTGTGGGCGCGGTAGAGCTGCGCATTGCCGCGGATCCCGCGGCGCTCTTGGTCGCTCAGCTCGCGACGCACCTTCGCAGGGACGCCTGCCACGAGTGAACCATCCGGGATGACGGTGCCCTCCAGCACCACCGCGCCGCCGGCCACGAGGCATCCGGCGCCGATGACCGCGCCGGAGAGGATCACGCTGCCCATCCCGATCAGGGTGCCGTCGCCGATCGTGCAGCCGTGCACGACGGCGTTGTGGCCGACGGACACGTCGGCGCCGATGAGGGTCGGATGCCCCGCATCGACGTGCACCGACACGTTGTCCTGGACGTTGCTGCCGGCCCCGATCACGATCCGGTCGCTGTCCGCGCGCAGCACGGCGTTGTACCAGATGCTGGTGCCCTCGCTCAGGGTCACGGCGCCGATGATGCGAGCGCCGGCGGCGACGAAGGCGTCCGGCGCCAGAGCGGGCTCAGCTCCCGCCAGGGCGAGGACTGTGGCCTCGGGTGCGATCGTCATGATCCGGTTCTCCTCATCGTGCGTCGAGCGCGGCTTGGATCGCCGCCGTGTATCGCGGTGCGAGCGTGTCGACGAACGTCACGGTCAGGTGGTCTTGATCACGGTAGAGGTTCGCCCCGCCCACCACCGGTGAACACGTCTTCTGCCCGCAGAAGACCTCGGTGAAATCGAGGAGGGTGACGCCGTCGAGGCCGGTCGCCGCCGCGCGCAGCGGGTCGTCCTCGACGAGCAGGTCGGTGCGCTGCCCGTCGCATTCGGTCAGGTCGCGTGTGCGCAGACACTTGTTCGGATCGGTCTCCCAGACCGGGTTGTCCACGACCGTGATCACCGGGATGCCGCGATCCAGCACCTCACCCCACGCCTCCCGGTACCCTGCCACGGCGGCGTCCTGCACCGAGTCGTAACCCGCGGAGTCGTACGGCGTGGTCGCGATGGCAGAGGTGAACACCGCGTCGATGTCGCGCTCGGCCAGCTGCGCACGAACCCCGTCCCGCCACTGCGTGCACGCGGCGCCGAATGCGCCTGGTGTGGAGAGCGGTGTCGTGTTCCACGGGCATGCGCCCTTGAAGTAGGTGATCAGCTGCCAGCCGTTCGCGTCGGCCATAGCCTGGAACGTCGGCAGCAATTGGTACGCATGACTGTCGCCGATGAGGGCGACGACCGGGGCATCTCCGTCCTCGGATCCGAACTCGCACGAGACCGGACGTGCGTCGTTCAACTGCACGAAGCACTGCGCATCGAGGGGTCGGTCGGCACCGGCGAAGCCGGGGGCGGGCAGGATCGTGTCGCCCCACTCGGCGCTGCCGCAGCCGGCATCCAGCACGAACGCGGCGCCGAAGCACTCGGGCGGGTCCTCGCGCAGCGCGGCGATCGCCTTCACACCGTCGTTGTAGGCCGTGGCGTTGACCGCCCACGCTGCGCCGGCCGTCCCGGCCACGACCAGCATGGCCGCCAGCGAGCTCCACAGCGTCACACGGGCCGGCCGCGAGGTGAGCACCTTCCATCCGCGTGCCGGATCCTCTACGAATCGCTTCGTGAGCCAGGCGAGGACGAAGCAGATGCCCAGCAGTGCGACGCGGTGGTAGATCGTCAGGCCCCAGAAGGGAACCGACGGGGCGATGATGATCAGCGGCCAGTGCCACAGGTACAGGGAGTAGGAGATGTTCCCCACGAACTGCGCGGGCCGGATCGCGAGGATCCGGGTGGGGTACCACCAGCGCTGCGTGTTCGAGGCGGCGATGATGGCCGCCGCGCCGAGGGTGGGCAGGGCGGCGGCGTATCCGGGGAACGACGTCTGCGCGTCGAAGGTGAAGATCACGAACAGCAGGATCAGGATCCCGCCCCAGCCGAGGAGGAGGCTGCCGACGGCGTGGCGAATCCGCAGCGCCGGGATCAAGGCGACCATCGCTCCCACGCCGAACTGCCACATGCGCCCGAACGTGACGAAGTAGGCCGGGGCGGGGTCGGTCATCGTGAAGATGACGCAGAACACGAAGGATGCCGCGCTGACCACGCCCAGCGCGAGGATGATCGCTCGGCGACGCGACCCCCGGAAGTACTTCACGCCGATCCATGCCGCCAGCAGCATGATCAGCGGCCACATGAGGTAGAACTGCTCTTCCAGCGACAGCGACCAGTAGTGCTGAACCGTGGTGGGGTCGCCGGAGTGGTTCAGGTAGTCGGCGGAGTTCAGCGCGAGATACCAGTTCTCCACGTAGAAGGTCGAGGCGACGATCTCGCGGATCTCGTTGGGCAGCGCCGATGTCGGCGTCAGATACGGCGACATCGCCACCAGCGCGCAGAACAGCAGGACCAGGAGGGATGCCGGCAGCAGGCGCCGAGCCCGTCGCGCCCAGAACTGACCGAGGCTGACGGTGCCGGTCGCGGTGACTTCGCGCATCAGGTGCGCGGTGATGAGGAAGCCGGAGATCACGAAGAAGACGTCGACGCCGACATAGCCGCCCGAGAAGCGCGCGGGCCAGAAGTGATACAGGACGACCGCGAGCACGGCGATCGCCCGCAGGCCCTGCACGTGCGGGATGAAGCGCGACGGCTCGGCGTGTTCGGGGGATCGATCGCGGGGTTCGCGGCGCACCGGGCGGGCAGGTTCGCTCAGATTCTGCGGGCCCAGGTCGTGGTCGGCGGATGGCACCCCTCGACGCTAGCCGGTGGCATCCGGCAACCGTGCATTTCCGCGTGATTCCGCGGAGATAAGCCCAGCCTCAGCTTGCTTGCGGAATGCCGTGGGCTGAGTAGCGTTGGGGTCAAGGTCACGTACAGACGAGCCACGGAGGCACCTCATGAGCAAGATCCAGACAGTTTCCCAGACCGCCAGCAACGCAGACGCCGTGACCTCGACCGCGCAGTTCCTCTCGCCCGTCGTGCTGGGGCTGCAGGCCCTCACCATCAACGGCAAGCAGGCGCACTGGCACGTCCGCGGCGCCAACTTCATCGGCGTCCACGAGCTCCTGGACACCGTGGTCGCGCACGCCGGCGAGTGGGCCGACCTCGCCGCGGAGCGGATCGTCGCGCTCGGTCTTCCGATCGACGCGCGACTGGCCACCGTCGCCGCCAAGGTTCCGGCGACGTCGGTGCCGGCCGGATTCGTGACCTCGGATGCCGTCGTGCGCGACGTCATCACCGACATCGATGCGATCCTCGCCGATGTGAAGGCGGCCATCGACGGCCTGGACGAGTTCGACCAGTCCAGCCAGGACATCGCTATCGAGATCATGCGCGGCCTGGAGAAGGACCGCTGGTTCCTCTTCGCGCACGTCGCGGAGTAGCACCTCGCACGCGAACGCCCCGGTCCCGCCGGGGCGTTCGTCGTCTCATCCGCGCTGCAGGAAGGCGATCACCGCCAGAACGCGTCGGTGCTCCGTTCCGGACTCCTCGAGGCCGAGCTTGGCGAAGATCCCGCTGATGTTCTTCTCGACGGCCCCGACGCCGATGAACAGTCGAGCGGCGATGCTGGCGTTGCTCCGCCCCTCTGCCATCAGCTCGAGCACGTCCCTCTCACGTGGGGTCAAGCTCGCCAGCGGGTCCGAGCGGGCGGCCAGAAGCTCGCGCACCACCAGAGGGTCCAGGACCGTCCCGCGCTCGGACACACGGCGCACCGCATCGGTGAACTCGTCCAGTGATGTGATGCGGTCCTTCAGCAGGTACCCGACCCCGCCCTCGCCCGCCGCGAGCAGTTCGCGCGCGTAGACGCCCTCCACGTACTGACTGAGCACCAGGATGCCCACACCCGGCGTCCTGGTGCGAAGCTCCAGCGCAGCCCGGATCCCCTCGTCGCGGAATGTGGGCGGCAGTCTCACGTCGAGGATGACGACGTCGGCACGGGCGGCGGCGACGCGTTCCACGATGTCTTCGGCGTCGCCGAACGCGGCAGCGGCGACGTAGCCGGCCTCGCCGAACAGTCGCACGATGCCCTCGCGCAGCAGCACGGAGTCCTCGACGAGCACGATGCGCAGCGGGTCGGCCATCGACCCAGGATAGGGCGAGGCTAGGCGAGCGGCACGTGCGCGCCGATCGTGGTCGGTCCGTCGGTCGGACTGCTGACGATGAGCCCGCCCCGCAGTCCGCGAAGCCGCTCCTGGAGCCCCGCCAAGCCGTGTCCCTGCATCGGCGCGGCGCCGCCGCGACCGTTGTCGACCACCCACACATCGAGAGTGGGGGCAGCAGGCGCCGGGCGAAGGGCGACCTTCAGCGTCGCGGCGGTCGCGCCGGAATGCCTGACCGCGTTGGTGAGAAGCTCCGCCACGACGAAGTACACCGCCCTGGCGACCTCCGGGCTGGTCGTGGCATCCACACGCGGGTCGATGTCGACCGCCACCGGCAGTGCGCACCCGGCCGCCACACCGGCCAGAGCCGCAGCGAGCCCTCGGTCCTGCAGGAGCGGCGGCGCCACCCCGCTGGAGAGCGCACGCAGTTCGTCCAGTGCCGCCTTCGCGTGCCCCTGCGCCTCGCGCGCGAGTTCCGCCGCTGCCGCCGAGTCCCCGGCGTCCACCCTGCGCTCCAACGCTGCCAGGTCCAGCTGGAGACGCACCAGACGCTGCTGCGGGCCGTCATGGATGTCCCGTTCGAGTCGGCGCAGACCGGTGCTCTCAGCCTGCACCGCCGCCGCCCGCGCTTGGGATTCGGCGCGCGCCTCGGCGGCGAGGTCGTCGCTCGGCCAACGGCCGAGCAGGCCCCGTGCGATGCCGTGGTGGACCCGTGCCAGACCGCTCATCGCCCACGGCAGTGTGAGAGTGAACAGGATGCCCGCCACCAGGTACAGGACCACCTCGACGGCCCAGGCAGACCAGGAGCCGAACAGCCACGGCATCGCGTCCGCGACGAAATGACCCCACTGGCCACCGTCGCCCCGAGGGAGGAATCCACCCCAGATCCAGTAGGTCAGCCCGCCCAGGCTCAGGCTGAGCCAGAGCACCGTCAGAGCGAACGAGATCGTGCTCACGATGGGGCTGACGATCATGCCGTGCACCAGCGAGGTCCAGTAGTGCCCGTTGGTGACGGGTCGCAGCATCGTCGCCCAGAATCCGCGAGCGGCCGGTTCGCGGTTCCACTCCGGCTCGGCGATCTCGGGCAGACCTGTCAGCTGCAGGAGGAACCGATCGGCGACACCGAAGCCGCGGGCCACCAGCAGGGACAGCACGACCAGCGGGACGCCCACGACCAGGATCAGCAGTCCGATGCCCGTCCAGAAGAGTCCAGCCAAGACCCCGACCGCGGTCATCGCGAGCACGAACACCACCAGCAGGTACAGCGCTCGGCCCGGTACCTGTTTCCAGGACTGGCCGTAGGTGGCGCGGGCGGGCGCCCGCTGGGCCGGGGTGACGGTCATGATGATCCTCTGCGTTCGCTGTCGATCGTGCCCTCTCAGCCTCGTGCGCGACGTCGGCGAGCGGCATCCGACCCGCTCCCCCGGCGTTTCGGGGGTTATCCCCCGAACGCACGCTGCGAGCAGGGTCGGCTCATGCGATCCAGGTCAGGCGGCCGGCCAACAGTGTGCCGATCACGGCCATACCGCGCAGGTCGTCCGCCGCGGCTGTGAGCGGGTCATGCGCGCACAGCGCGAGGTCGGCGACGGCGCCCGGTTCGATGCGGGCGCCATCGACGGACCCGCCGCGCGTGGAGGCGGCGAGCGCCACGGCGGCCTCGATTCCTTCCTCCGGCCGCCACGCCGGACGCCCCGCCCGGGTGCGGTAGACGGCAGCGGCCATCGCCGCCCACGGGTCCAGCGGGGAGACCGGCGCGTCCGAGCCGAACAGGAGGTTCGCCCCGGTCGCGGCAAGGCTGCGCAGCGGATACGGCAGCGCGGTCTGCCCAGCCCAGATCGTGTCGGTCAGGTCGCGGTCATCGACGGCGTGCTCGGGCTGCACGCTCGCCCCGACGCCCAGCCGCGCGAAGCGCGGGATGTCGGCGTGTGCGACCAGTTGCGCATGCTCGATCGTCCCCTGAGCCCCGCTCAGTGCGAACGCATCGAGGGCCTGCGAATTCGCGGTGTCGCCGATCGCGTGGATCGCGCAGTCCAGGCCGGCGCCGGTCGCCCTCGTCATGAGCTCGACCAGGGTCTGGGGGTCGACGCTCAGCTGGCCGTGGTTGTGCGGGTCTCCGGGATACGCGTGCGAGCACGCTGCCGTGCGCGTGCCGAGCGAGCCGTCAGTGATGACCTTGAGCGACCCGACACGGGCAAGACCCGAAGCATCGCCGCGCACCGGATCGCCGGTTCGCAGCCCTTCCGCCAGAGCCCGGTCGAGGAACTCGGGATAGATGCCGAATGACACGCGCAGCGTGTCGAATCCGTCCGCGAGCCGCCGCTGCCAGGCGCTCTCGTTCCACGCCATGTCCAGGTCGACGATGCCGACGATGCCGCGGGCCGCAGCATCCCGCGCCATCGTGGCGACCATCTGGTCGCCGGAATGCGGATCCACCTCGTTGAGCCGTCGTGAGATCTCGAAGGCGGGCGCCTCCCGGAGGAATCCGACGCCGTCCGGCTCGTGCCCTTCGCGGCGCAGCGCGGCGGTGTTCAACCAGACGCTGTGCACATCGGCGTTGATCAGATAGGTCGGGATGCCGCCGGTGGCAGCATCCAGCCTCTCGAGGCTCGGGCGGTCCGCCCAGAACGCATCGCGGAACCCCGTGCCGACCCGCCGGCCGTCGGCGAGCACCGGGGCGCTGCCCATGAGCCGGGCCGCGTGCGCGGCCGACTCGGCGGAACCCAGCGGCACGCGCTGGGCCGCGAGGGCCCACTGGAGGACGTGGACATGGTGATCCCACAGGCCCGGGATCAGCCACGTGCCGGCTGCATCGAGGACCTCCCCGCGGGCTCGCATCGCCCCCGCCGGCGCGATGTCCTCGATGACCCCGTCGACGACGAAGACGTCCATCGGGCCGTCGAAGGGCAGCAGCTCGCGACCGGCGCCGGCGATGCGCGCACCGGTGATGGTGCCGATCTGCGCGCCGAGCGCACTCACGGGCGCACTCGCGCGTCCGCGGCGCGGCGCATCTCGGCAGCCAGCGCCGGATCGGCGTACGGACCGTCGCCGGACAGCTCGGCGATGATGGTCTCGACCACGTCCGATGTCTTGTTCTGACTGAGCTTGCGCTTGGCGACGACTCTGGTGGGCCTCAGCCGGAACCCGACGGTGCCGCGCTCGAGACGTTCGACGTAGGCCGGATCGTTGGGCCGCTCCCACATCCGCCGCGGCTCGGGCATCCGGCGCTCGAATCGCTCGACGAGTCGGTCGAGCACCTTCAGATTCTCCTGTGGCGTGAGCACCTCGGGAATGCCGCTCAGATGGGCCGAGACGAAGTTCCAGGTCGGGACGCTCTGCACGTCGCCGTACCAGCCGGGCGAGATGTAGCCGTGCGGTCCTTGGACCACGAGCAGGAGCTCGCGATCCCCCAGCCCATGGAGGAGGTCGTCGGGCTTGCCGACGTGGCCGACGACCGTCAGGTCGTCGGAATCCTCATCCAGCAGCACTGCGTAGTGCGACGCGACGAGGCCGTCGGGCGTGCTGCTGACGAGCGTCATCCACGGGTGCCGGTCGATCAGGCGACGCAGTTCCGCGACATCGGTCATCGCGAACGAGGGGTTCTGGCGCATGCCTTCAGCCTAAGACGCCGTCCGAGCCTGCTCCCCTGTCGCCATGCGGCCGCGCCGGCGCCGTGTGAGGACGGTTGGCGACGGCGGAGCGGTCCCGGCGGGCGTCACGCCTGGCAGCGCGGGCACCAGTAGAGCTTGCGCGTCGCCATCTCCTCGACCAGGATCGCGGTCCCGCAGATCCGGCACGGCAGACCCGCCCGGTGATACACCCAGTGCCGATCGTCGCGACTGGCCATGGCGGCCCGGTAGGCGTCCGGGTCCAGGTCGTCCATGGTCATCATCTGACCGGTCTCGACGCCGATCGCCAGCAGACGCACCCAGTCGCGCCAGATGTCGCGGACGACCTCCTCGCGGACGTCGCGCCCCGGTGTGTGCGGGTTCTGACGCGCGCGGAACAGCAGCTCGGCCCGGTAGACGTTGCCGATGCCGCTGACGACCGACTGATCCATCAGCAGCTGCCCGATCGCGGTCGGCTTGCGGGCGACGACGGCGGTGAACTGCTCCTCGCCGGCCGCGATGTCGTCCACCAGCGGGTCCGGGCCGAGCTTGGCGATGGTCGCAGCGACCTCATCGGGGGTCTGGATCTGGCACGCGGTGGGTCCGCGCAGATCGGCGCAGGTGATGTCGGTGAGCAGGCGCAGCCGCACCTGGCCGACGACCGGTGGCGGCCACTGGTCGTCCTCCGCTCCGAGTCCGGTGGTCTGCTCGGACATCCGCACGCGGACGCGCGCGCGTCGCGGCGCGCCGATGGAGGTGAGCGAGTTCTCGCCGGCGCTGTCCAGGATCGGCGCATCGAGATCGGTGCCGCGCTGGTTCGTCTGACCCATCCGGCCGTTGGCCGAGGCGATCGTGGGATCGGCGATGATCTCGCCCGCGAAGTCCCACGCGCCGTACATGCCCAGATGCACGCGCAGCCAGAGGTCGTCGTCGAACTCGAGGAACATCTGCTTGCCCACCGCGCGCACCGCCGTGGCGGTGCGTCCGTCCAGCATCGCGGCACCTTCTGCGAAGCGGCCCTGGGGACTGGATGCCGCGACCCGGCGACCCACGTAGTTGCGCTCGAACTGCCGCGCGATGCGATGGACGGAATGGCCCTCGGGCATCGGGCCTCAGCCGGCCTCGGGGTCGAACGCGTCCACGTCCTCGCCGCCGGACGGTGCTGCGGCGCGAGGATCCGGTGCAAGCGATCCGTCGGCCTCGAAGGCCGCGATCTGGGCGATGCGCCGGACGTGACGCTCCTCGTTCGAGAACGGCGTCGCGATGAAGCGGTCGATGAAGGCGGCAGCCTCGTCGAAGGTGTGCTGGCGGGCGCCGATGGCGATCACGTTCGCATCGTTGTGCTCGCGGGCGAGCTCCGCGGTCGCGATGCTCCACACCAGCGCGGCGCGCACGCCCGGCACCTTGTTCGCCGAGATCTGCTCGCCGTTGCCCGAGCCGCCGAAGACGACGCCGAGCGTCTCGATGCCGGCAGCCTGGTCGCGAACGACCGCCTGAGCTGCCCGGATGCAGAAGGCCGGGTAGTCATCCAACGGCTCGTAGTCGATCGGACCGTGATCGACGATCTCATGGCCGGCGCCGGCGAGATGGTGCTGCAGCTGGGTGGAGAATTCGAGGCCGGCGTGATCGGTCGCGATGTGGATGCGCATGGCCACAGTTTACGGAGCGATGCCGGCGGCGGCGGGCTTGAACCCCGCGCGGACGTTCTCGCAGCAGGCGGGACGACACACGTCGAACCACGGCCCGAGTCCGGTCGCGTGCGGCCGGTCCGCGGCGGGTGCGCCGCGCAGTCGCTCCTCGACGAGATCGATCAGACCGGACACGAAGACGGGGTCGATGCCCGGAGTAGGGGTCCGGACCGAACGGATGCCCGCTTCGGCGGCGGCATCGGTCGCCTCGGTGTCGAGGTCCCAGAGCACTTCCATGTGATCGCTCATGAATCCGAGCGGCACGATCGCGACGGCCTCGATGCCCCGGGCGGGAAGCTGTGCGATCACGTCGTTCACATCCGGCTCCAGCCACGGCTGACTCGGCGGGCCGGAACGGGACTGGTAGACCAGCTCCCAGCCGATCCCTGCTGCGGCGGGCACATCCGCGACGACCGCGGCCATCACCACGTCGGCGACGGCGAGGTGCTGAGCCGCGTAGGCGCCGCCTTCGCCGAAGTCGACGTCCCGTGGGCCCGATCGATCGGCGTCGGCGGTGGGAATGCTGTGCGTGGAGAAGAGCACCCGGATCGCCGACGGAGCGATGCCGTCGGAGAGGAACCCGGCCACCGCGCTGCGAACCCCGTCGACGAACGGCTGCACGAATCCGGGATGGTCGAAGAACTGACGCACCTTGTCGATCGTGACCGACTCACCCAGGCCCGTGTCGGTCAGCACGCGGGCGAAATCCTCGCGGTACTGGCGACAGCTGGAGAAGGAGGAGTAGGCGCTGGTGGCCAGTGCCAGCAGGGTGGTGTGATCGGATGCCGCGGCATCCGATACCGCCTCCTCCAGGTACGGGGCCCAGTTCCGGTTGCCCCAGTACACCGGAAGGTCGATGCCGCGCTGCGCGAGCTCGACCTCCAGTGCGGCCTTCAGCGCGCGGTTCTGCGCATTGATCGGGCTGATCCCGTCGAAGTGTCTGTAGTGGTGCGCGACCTCTTCGAGTCGCTCGTCGGGGATGCCCCGGCCGCGCGTCACATTGCGCAGGAAGGGGATGACGTCGTCCTGGCCCTCTGGGCCTCCGAATCCGGCGAGCAGGATGGCATCGTATGCGACGGGCACCTCGATGTGCGGATCCCCCGATGCGGCCGCGGCCGAGGCGAACGGCACCGCCGCAGCATCCGTCGCCTGCGTACTGATGGATGCGTCCCGCACGTCGCTCTCGCTCACCGTTCCATCCTTTCATCAGCGATCGGGCTCAGGGGCGGCTGAGAGCGGGTCCGTGCGCTGTCGTAGGCTGGGACGGTTGTCGCCGGCGCCAGCAGCGCCTGTCCGCGACATCCCACCCTCACCAACGGGAGCAACGCAGTGCCTGGAGAGAACCTCACTCGAATCGAGGCGCAGCAGCGCCGCGCGATCATCGATCCGTCCACCGGCACAGGGCCCGGGATCTCGTACGAGGTCCTCCTGGACCTGACCCGAGGCGCGGACGTCTTCGGGTCGCGCACCGTCATCCGCTTCCCCGCGACCGACGGCGCCGACTCGTTCATCGATCTGATCGCGCGCGAGGTGCGCGAGATCACGCTCAATGGTCGGGAGGTGCCGCTGTCGGACTTCGCCGACTCCCGCATCACTCTGCGCGGGCTCGAGCGCGAGAACGAGCTCATCGTCGAGGCGGACTGCCTGTACACGAACACGGGCGAGGGTCTGCACCGCTTCGTCGACCCCGTCGACGGCGAGGTCTACCTCTACTCGCAGTTCGAGGTGCCCGACTCGCGTCGTGTGTTCGCCGTCTTCGAGCAGCCGGATCTGAAGGCGACGTTCCAGTTCACGGTGACCGCCCCGGAGCCGTGGAAGGTCATCTCCAACTCCCCCACGCCCGAGCCGAAGAAGCACGGAGACGGCAGCGCGACGTGGCGTTTCGAGCCGACGCCCCCGATCTCGTCGTACATCACGGCGATCATCGCCGGCCCATACGAAGAGACCTTCTCCGAGCTGACCAGTGCCTCAGGACGCGTGATCCCGCTGGGGGTCTACGGCCGCAAGAGCCTGTGGCAGCACCTCGATGCCGATTACATCTTCGACAAGACGCGCGAGGGGTTCGCCTACTACGAGGAGAAGTTCGACTACCCCTATCCCTTCGCCAAGTACGACCAGCTGTTCGTGCCCGAGTTCAACGCGGGCGCGATGGAGAACGCCGGAGCAGTGACCTTCACGGAGACCTACGTCTTCCGAAGCAAGGTCACCGATGCGGTCAAGGAACGCCGGGTCGTGACGATCCTGCACGAGCTGGCGCACATGTGGTTCGGCGATCTGGTGACCATGAAGTGGTGGAACGACCTGTGGCTGAACGAGTCGTTCGCAGAGTGGGCCTCCACGATCGCCACCGCCGAGGCGACGGAGTGGACCGAGGCGTGGACCACCTTCAACGCCATGGAGAAGACCTGGGCCTACCGCCAGGATCAGCTGCCCTCGACCCACCCCGTCGTGGCCGAGATCAACGATCTTGAAGACGTGCAGGTCAACTTCGACGGCATCACCTACGCGAAGGGCGGCTCGGTTCTCAAACAGCTGGCCGCCTGGGTGGGCATCGAGCAGTTCTTCGCCGGTGTGGCCGCCTACTTCGCCAAGCACGAGTGGGGCAACACCGAGGTCGGCGACCTGCTCGCCGAGCTCGAGCAGACCAGCGGCCGGGAGCTGGGCACCTGGTCGAAGAAGTGGCTCGAGACCGCCGGCGTCAACACGCTTGCGCCGGTGATCGTCGAGGGGGCCGACGGGATCATCAGCCGGTTCGCGATCACCCAGACCGCACCGGCGGACTATCCCACGATCCGGCCGCACCGTCTGGGCGTCGGCTTCTACAACGTGACCGACGGCCGTCTCGAGCGAGTGCACTCGGTCGAGCTCGACGTCGACGGCGACCTGACCGAGGTGCCGGAGTTGAAGGGCCACACGCGCCCCGACCTGGTCCTGCTCAACGACGAGGATCTCGCTTACGCGAAGATCCGTCTCGACGAGCGGTCGCTGCTGACCGCGATCGAGCACCTCGGCGGCATCGCCGATCCGCTGGCACGCTCGCTCGTGTGGGGCGCTGCATGGGACCAGACGCGCGACGCCGAGGCATCCCCCAGCGATTACGTCGACCTGGTGCTGCGCAACATCGGCAGCGAGAGCGAATCGACCACGGTCCGCACCACGCTCGCGCAGCTGCAGCTGGCAGCGAACTCCTATGTCGCGCCGGAGAAGCGCGAGGCGACGAGGCAGAAGGTCGCCGACGGTCTGTGGGCCTTGGCGCAGGCAGCCGAGCCCGGCAGCGACTCGCAGCTGCAGTTCGTCACGGCCTTCGCCACCTCCGCCTCGACTCCCGCCCACTGGGAGAGCGTCCGCGGCATCCGTGACGGGAAGGTCGTGCTGGACGGTCTCGACATCGACACCGACCTGTCCTGGCAGCTGCTGGTCTCGCTCGCCGCGGGTGGCGTCGCCGACGCGGCAGCGATCGATGAGGCCCTTGCGGCGGACAACACGGCCAAGGGCGGCGAGTTCGCTGCGCAGGCGAAGGCGTCGATTCCGGATGCCGCGGCCAAGCGCACCGCGTGGGACTCGCTAATCCAGAACGACGACCAGCCGAACACGATCGTCCGCTCGACTGCCCTCGGGTTCCAGCACCCGGCCGGCGTCGCCCAGCTGTCGGCGTTCGTCGCCCCGTACTTCGACATGCTGCTGCCGATCTGGGAGTCGCGGACCTACCAGATCGCCCAGTACCTGATCGTCGGGCTCTACCCGGCTGCACTGGCCAACCTCGAGCTGCGCGATGCCACGCGCGCGTGGCTCGCTGCCAACCGGGATGCGGCGCCGGCGCTTCGCCGTCTGGTCGATGAGAACCTCGCCGGTGTGGAGCGCGCGCTGGCCGTTCAGGATCGCGACGCCCAGTAGCGGCGCCACGACCCGCCCGCTGAGAAGACCCTCCCCCGGCTGCTGCGCCGGCGGAGGGTCTTCTCGCGCGGGATCGCGTCCACGCCGCGATCGCGCGCACCACCACGCACTCGCGTGCTGAGCCCCGGCGATGCACTCAGGTGTCGCAGAGGCGCGCGTCAGTAGGATCGGAACGATGATTCGGACACCCTCGGACACCGCACCGCCCGCGTTCCTGGACCCCGCATTCTGGGCTTCAGTCGGCGCATTCTTCGCCCAGGCGGGATGGAACCTGCTGACGGTGCTCGGCATCGTGTTGGGCGCGATCCTCATCGGCTGGGTGCTGAAGCTCGTCATCCGCAGGGTTGTGCGCCGCATCGTCAACGGGGCCAAGAACAAGGCGAACGTCGATGACACGCAGGCGCTGGATCGTTCGCCGCTCGCGTCCGTGCGGCTCGTGCAGCGGACGCGGACGCTCGGCTCCATCATGCAGAACATCGTCAACGTCACGATCGTGATCGTGTCGCTGCTGTTGGTCATCAATGTCCTCGCCCCGAACGCGCTCGCCTCGCTCACCCTCCTGACCGCGGCGATCGGCGCAGGTCTGGGGTTCGGTGCGCAGAACATCGTCAAGGACGTGCTCAACGGCATCTTCATCGTCGCCGAGGACCAGGTCGGCATCGGCGATGTCGTCGACCTGGGACTGGCGACGGGCATCGTGGAATACGTGAGCGTGCGCATCACCCACGTGCGCGACGTGAACGGCACCCTCTGGTACGTGCGCAACGGCGAGATCACGCGCATCGGCAACATGTCGATGGGGTGGTCGCGCGTGATCATCGACCTCGCCGTCCCGGTCGACGCCGACATCGCCGAGGTCGAGCAGACGATGCTGCACGCGGCGAAGGACCTGGCCGAGGACAAGAAGTGGCGAACCCGGGTGATCGAGAAGCCCGAGGTCTGGGGACTGGAATCGGTCTCCGGCGACGCGCTGGTGATCCGGCTCGTCATGAAGACGCGCGCCGGAGCGAAGGACGACGTCGCACGCGAGCTCCGCATGCGCCTCAAGCATGCGATCGACGAACTCGGCCTGACGCTCCCGCAACTGTCCTCCATCACCCTGTCGGGGCTCGAGGGGGCCCAGCGGGTGAAGGGTGCGAATCCGCCGAAGACCAAGCCGACACCGGTCACTCCTGCTGCCGTCGACCCCGCACGCACGGGCCGTGCCGGGAAGGCCCCGGCTGCGGACCGGCCGGTGTGGAAGCCCAAGAAGACCGCGGGAGTGGATCCGGCGCCCGACGAGGCGGAGACGCCGAAGGGATCGAGCGAACCGTGACCTTCTACGACGAGATCGGCGGCCACGACACGTTCGTCCGCCTGGTCGACGCCTTCTACCGCGGCGTCGCCGAGGACGAGGTGCTCCGGCCCATGTACCCCGAGGAGCACCTCGGCCCCGCCAGGGAGCGCCTCACGCTGTTCCTCGAGCAGTACTGGGGCGGGCCGACCACGTACAGCGACACGCGCGGACACCCACGACTGCGGATGCGCCACAACGCGTTCCACGTCAACCCGGATGCCCGCGACCGCTGGCTCGCGCACATGCGCACCGCCGTCGACGAGCTCGATCTTCCACCGCTGCAGGAGGCCACCCTGTGGGACTACCTGCAGCGCGCGGCACATGCCATGGTGAACACATTCGAGCCGACGGGGATCGGCCCCGCAGCAGACGGCCGGGACGCGGCATCCTTCCCCGTCCACCCTGCACCGCCCGGCGACTGACCCCGCTCGTAACCCCGTTCACCCGCCGACGAAGGAGTCGCCCATGTCCCCGGATCCTGCCCGCCTGACCACCGACGTCCTGATCGTCGGATGGGGCCTGGCCGGCCTCGTCGCCGCCGGGGAGGCGGCCGCCGCCGGCAAGCGCGTGACGATCGTCGATCAAGAGCCGCGCACCAACCTCGGCGGGCAGGCGTGGTGGTCCTTCGGCGGCCTGTTCTTCATCGACTCCCCGGAGCAGCGCCGTCTCGGCATCCACGACTCGTTCGAGCTCGCGCATCAGGACTGGTTCGGCAACGCCGGATTCGACCGCGAAGAGGACACCTGGCCGAGGCGGTGGGCCGAGGCGTATCTGCAGTTCGCGCACCGCGAGAAGCGGGCATGGCTCCGTGAGAAGGGCGTCGGGTTCTTCCCGGTCGTCGGTTGGGCCGAGCGCGGGGGCTACACGGCGTTGGGGCCTGGGAACTCCGTCCCACGATTCCACATCACCTGGGGGACCGGTCCCGGCATCGTGGCGTCGTTCCGCCGCGCAGTGGAGGATGCGGAAGCGCGCGGACTGGTCACGATCCTGCCGCGCCGCCGGGTCACCCGGCTGCTGGTGCAGGACGGTGCCGTCGTCGGAGCGGCCGGCGACGTCCTCGCGCCGTCGGGAGCTGCCCGCGGTGTGGCGACCTCGCGCGAGATCGTCGGCGCCTTCGAGATCTCCGCCGCAGCGACGATCGTCTCCTCCGGAGGGATCGGCGGAAACCACGAGCTGGTCCGCCGGCAGTGGCCGGCGCGTCTGGGCACTCCCCCTGAGACGATGATCAGCGGCGTCCCCGCATACGTCGACGGCTCGATGCTGGAGGTGACCGAGCACGGCGGGGCACGGCTGATCAACGGCGACCGGATGTGGCACTACGTCGAGGGCATTCAGAACTGGGATCCGGTGTGGCCCGATCACGGCATCCGGATCCTCCCCGGCCCCTCGTCGATCTGGCTCGACGCAACCGGCAAACGCCTGCCCGTGCCGCTGTTCCCGGGCTACGACACGCTCGGCACGCTGGCACACCTGCGGGCGACAGGGTACGACCACTCATGGTTCGTGCTCTCACGCCAGATCATCGAGAAGGAGTTCACCCTCTCCGGCAGCGAACAGAACCCGGACCTGACCGGCAAGGACGTGCAGCTGCTGCTGAAGTCGCGGCTCGGCAAAGGTGCGGCGGGCCCCGTGCAGGCGTTCATGGATCGTGGCGCTGATTTCGTGGTCCGCGACAGCATTGACGACCTCATCGCCGGCATGCGGGCGCTGCCGGGCGGAGACGTCTTGGATGCGGAGCGCGTGCGCCGCGAGGTCGAAGCCCGTGACCGCGAGATCGACAACGACTTCACCAAGGACGCGCAGATCGCGATGCTGCGCTCGGCCCGCGCGTTCCGCGGCGACCGGCTGATCCGCACGGCAGCCCCGCACCGGATCCTGGACCCGAAAGCCGGGCCGCTGATCGCCGTCAAGCTGCACGTGCTGACGCGCAAGTCGCTCGGTGGCATCGAGACCGATCTGGATGCCCGTGCGCTCGCCCCGGGCGGTGCGCCGGTGCCGGGCCTGTACGCCGCCGGTGAGGCGAGCGGATTCGGTGGCGGAGGCGTGCACGGCTACCGGGCGCTGGAGGGCACATTCCTCGGCGGATGCCTGTTCTCCGGGCGCATCGCCGGACGATCGGCGGCGGCCGCGGTCTGACCTACGACGAGGCGGCCGTCGAGCCGGTGGCGCGGACGTCGGTCAGACCGCTGCGGACCGGTCCGCGCACGAGCACGTGGCCGCGGTCCAGCGTCAGGCGTGTCCAGGCACCCGACGTGAAGCACCTCGCCGACTCCTCCCCTGCGATGAATCCCATCGCGAAGGCGGCGAACGCCGCGCCGCGCGGCAGCCCGCCCAGACCGGCATCCGATGCTCCCCAGACGCTTGCCCGCACCGCGCGCACGGCATCCTCGCCGGCATCGATGGGGACGACCTCCGCGACGGCCGCGATACCCCACTGCGCACTGCCCGCCAGCTGCGCGGCTGCGATCGTCTCCCCCGGCGCCCAGTTCGACCGAGGCGGTGCGATTCCCGCCCACGCGGGTGAGAGCGCGGTCGCCGGCAGCACGAGCGCGGTCGGGTCCTCGGGATCTCGTGCGAGGGCGGATGCCTCGACCACGATGTCGCACACCAGTTCAGGGTCGATGGCGTGGGCCCGCATCACCAGGACCGTCGGCGTCGAATCCAGCAGCCCTCGAGGCGCGAGGGGCGCTGCCGTGATCGCGAGCGTGCCGGCGGAGCCCTGCAGCCGGACGGCCCCGTCGCCGAGGCGCGCAGCACGGCCGGCGAAGGTGAGGACGTCCGCCGCGGCGTGCGCGTCGGCGAAAAGGAGGCGCTCGGGCATCCGCCTAAACTACCAATCGATGCCGTGACGACCGCCGCGGCCGACGCGAGGAGACCCTGTGACCGGCGCCGATCCGATTCCGACCGACGACGACGCTGGGGCGATCGACGCCGTCGCCGCAATGCTCGCGGTGCTGGATCTCGCCGCCTCGGATGCGCGCACCTCGGAGGACATCTTCACCGGAGTATCGCAGGCGATGCCCCTCGGCCGCGTGTACGGCGGCCAGGTGCTGGCCCAGTCGATCGTCGCCGCGTCGCGGACGCTGCCGGCCGATCGCGTGCCCCACTCGATGCACGGCTACTTCCTGCGTCCGGGCGACGCGGCCAAAGGCATCACGTTCTCGGTGGATCGGATCCACGACGGCCGATCCTTCTCGACGCGGCGTACCCAGGCCTTCCAGGAGGGGGTTCCGATCTTCTCGATGATCGCCTCCTTCCAGGATGAGGATCCGGGCATCGAGCACCAGGCCGCCATGCCCGACGGGATTCCCGATCCGGAGACCCTGCCCGACTTCGAGGCCCGTCTGGAGGGTCTGCATCCGATGACCAAGCGGATGTTCCTGGAACGCCCGGTCGATCTGCGCCATGTGCCCTCGCCGATCTACCTGAGCGTGGACGGGGCGGCGCAGCCGCACCAGGCCGTGTGGATGCGTACCCGCCGTGAGCTACCCGATGATCCCGCCGTGCATCGCGCCGCGCTGGCCTATCTGAGCGATCTCACCATCCAGGAGTCGATCCTGCGCGCGCACGGGATCGCATGGGCGCGACCGGGGCTGAAGGTGGCGAGCCTGGATCACGCGATGTGGTGGCATCGGTTCGGCCGGGTGGATGAGTGGTTCCTCTACGTGCAGGAGTCCCCCAGCGCCCGAGGCGGGCGCGGTCTCGCGACGGGACGCATCTACTCGCGGGACGGGTTGCTGCTGGCGAGCGTCGCTCAGGAGATCATGGTGCGCGTGCCCGACGAATCGGGGCGCTGACGCCGGATCAGCGTCGCTTCGCGAACGCGATCGGGTCGTCGAGGAACGGCGTCCACGCGGCGCGTTCCTCCTGGCCCCAGCGGGTCGGTCGGCCGGTCGCGGTGTCGACCAGGACCACGACAGCCGATGCGCGGGCGTAGCGCACCTGCTCTCCGGCGTCGGCGGGGCTGAACACGTCGTAGCAGACCTCGACGCTGGAACCGCCGATCCGTCCGACCCACAGCTGCACGTCCAGCGGACGCTGACCGTACGGCACCGGCCGCAGGTATTCGATCTCCTGGCGGGCGACGAGGGTCGCCCGGGTCCCGCCTCCCTCGAGCACGGACATGTCGAACACCGCCGTGGGTGCGGCATCGCTGCCGTCATCAGGGCGCCAGAAGGCTCGCAGCCGCGCTTCTTCCAGCAGTTTCAGCATCGACGTGTTGTTGACGTGACCCAACGCGTCCAGGTCGCCCCACCGCAGATGGATCGGCACGTGAACGCGCCGGACGGGCTGGTCAGTCACGGGTGAGCTTGCGATACGTGGAGCTGTGCGGCTTGGCGGCATCGGGCCCGAGCCGCTCGATCTTGTTCTCCTCGTACGCTTCGAAGTTGCCCTCGAACCAGTACCACTTGTCCGGATCCTCTTCGGTGCCCTCGTAGGCGAGGATGTGCGTCGCGATGCGGTCGAGGAACCACCGATCGTGGGTGATGACCACGGCGCAGCCGGGGAATTCCAGCAGTGCGTTCTCGAGGCTTCCGAGTGTCTCGACGTCGAGGTCGTTGGTCGGCTCATCGAGCAGGAGCAGGTTGCCGCCCTGCTTGAGCGTGAGCGCGAGGTTCAGGCGGTTGCGCTCACCGCCGGAGAGCACGCCGGCCTTCTTCTGCTGGTCCGGTCCCTTGAAGCCGAACTGCGAGACGTAGGCCCGCGAGGGGATCTCGACCTTGCCGACCTGGATCCAATCCAGGCCGTCACTGACGACCTCCCACAGTGTCTTGTTCGGGTCGATGCCGCCACGGGACTGGTCCACGTAGGAGATCTCGACCGTTTCGCCGACCTTGAGGTCGCCGCCGTCAAGGGGCTCGAGGCCGACGATCGTCTTGAACAGCGTCGTCTTTCCGACGCCGTTCGGGCCGATGATGCCCACGATCCCGTTGCGCGGGAGCGAGAAGGTCAGCCCGTCGATGAGGCTGCGTCCGTCGAAGCCCTTCTGCAGCTTCTTGGCCTCCAGGACGAGCGAGCCCAGACGCGGCCCCGGCGGGATCACGATCTCGTCGAAGTCCAGCTTCCTGGTCCGATCCGCCTCTGCAGCCATCTCCTCGTATCGCGCGAGGCGCGACTTCGACTTGGTCTGGCGGCCCTTGGCGTTGCTGCGGACCCACTCCAACTCACTGGCCAGACGCTTCGCGAGCTTCGCGTCCTTCTTGCCCTGCACCTGCAGGCGCTCCTGCTTCTTCTCGAGATAGGTCGAGTAGTTGCCCTCGTAGGGGTACAGGCGACCGCGGTCGACCTCGCAGATCCACTCCGCGACGTGGTCGAGGAAGTAGCGGTCGTGGGTGACGGCCAGAACCGCGCCGGGGTACTTCGCGAGATGCTGCTCCAGCCACTGCACGCTTTCGGCATCCAGGTGGTTGGTCGGCTCGTCCAGCAGCAGCAGGTCCGGCTTCTGCAGGAGCAGCTTGCACAGCGCCACACGGCGCTTCTCCCCACCGGACAGGTTGGAGACGATCGCTTCGGAAGGCGGGGTGCGCAGCGCGTCCATGGCCTGCTCGAGCTGCGAGTCGAGATCCCAGGCATCTGCGGCGTCGATGGCCTCCTGCAGCACGCCCATCTCGGCCAGCAGCGCATCGAAATCGGCGTCCGGGTCGGCCATCAGGCCGGAGATCTCGTTGAAGCGATCGAGCTTCTGCTTGATGGGCCCGACGCCCTGCTCGACGTTCTCCAGGACGGTCTTGTCCTCGTCCAGCTCGGGTTCCTGCATCAGGATGCCGACGCTGTAGCCCGGGCTCAGCTTCGCCTCGCCGTTGCTGGGCGTGTCCAGCCCCGCCATGATCTTCAGGATCGTGGACTTCCCCGCACCGTTGGGTCCCACCACGCCGATCTTCGCGCCGGGGAGGAACGCCATCGTGACGTCGTCCAGGATCACCTTGTCGCCGACCGCTTTGCGGGCGCGAACCATCGAGTAGATGTAATCAGCCATATCCGCTCCAGTCTACGGGCGGGTCGTTCCCGCTCGCGCCGGGCGGACGCGGCTCACCAGTCGATCGGGCGTGTGGATCCCACCAGGCAGGCTCCGCCGGCAAGCTCCGGAACCACGACGGCCACGGGCGCTCCAGTCGCGGGGCCGACCTGCCCGACGAGGCACTCCTGCTGCCACTGCACCGAGAACTGGATGCTCTCGGCTGGGTTTCCGACCGTGGTCTCGTCATAGGTGACCTGCATCGCAGTTTTGTCGAACCCTGCCGCCGCCAGTGCATCGATGTACGCGCGACCGCTGACGTTTTCTGGCCCGGCCCACACTGCGTTCGTGACGGCGGTGAAGAGCGGAAGGTTGTCCGCTGCGGAGCCGGCCGGGACGAGAACCGGTTCGGCCGGAACCGAGGGCGTGGCGGACGGTGTCCGGGTTTCGGGTGCGCTGGCGGCCGATGCCGATGCCGAGGGCGCGGGATCGGGTGTCGAGGTGCACCCGGTCACCGCCAGCGTGCCGATCAGGAAGCAGACCGCGACGCCCCGCGCGAGCGCTGAGGCACTGCGGAATTCGGGGCGGCGGGACACGGATCGAGTCTATGGCGCGCCGCCGCGGCGGCCTGCCGCACGGTCAGAACGGCGTCTCGGTGCCGGAGAGGACCAGCTCCTCCTCGGTCGAGGCCTCCGCCTCGGACGCGGCGATCTCCGACTGATCCGCCCCGATGGCTGCGACAGCCCAGTCGTCGCGCTGCTCGTCCTGAGCTGGTTCGGCAGGTTTGCGATACTTCTCGAATCGAGTGGTGCCGAACTGCAGGTCCGGACCGAGCGAGTCGGCCTCGATCTCGGCGGCCCAGCCCTTGCTGGTCGCGGTCTCCCACTCCTTCAGGCGCAGCCTGCCGGTCACGATGACGCGTTCTCCCTTGTGCAGGGAGTAGAACGCGTTCTCGGCCAGCGCACGGAACGCCGAGACCGAGAAGTAGTTCGGCTCCCCATCGATCCAGGACTCGGTGCGCTTGTCGAATCTGCGGTCGTTCGTGGCGAGGCGGAACGATGTGATCACCAGGCCGGTCGCGGTGATCTTGCGCTCCGGCGGTGTCGCGATGTTGCCGATGAGAGTGATGGTGTCAGACATGTCGCTTCCTTTCTGAGGCCGAGGGCGGTCCTCGGTCTGCGCCGGTGCCCGTGTGCCCGTCGGACACCGGCGCCCGACCAGCATGTCGGCGTGCCGATGGCTGCCGGCCTGGCCGAGTGGATGCCGTGGAGAACGAGTCCGAAGGCACCGCTGGGGAGGAGAGCGCGGATGTCGGAGGTCGAAGATATCTTCGAAGCGGAAAGGATCCCGTATGAATGGAACCACTTGGCTTTCCGGCGCGAACGCCGATAGTCCCCGCGTCTCGCCCGTCCACCGCGTGCGACTGGCGCCGGCCGCAGCGCGGCTGTGGCGCGTGGTCGCGCCGGACGGGCGTGTGATCGGACACCTGCAGGCGCTCGGCGACGGGCCGAGCGTCAGGTGGGTGGCCAAGCGCTTCCACGTCGCGAGCCGCGCGTTCCGCGAGCTCGGCGAGTTCTGGTCTGCCGACGACGCCGTGCAGTCCCTCCTCTTCGCGCGCTGAGCTGCCCGGGCTGCGTGACTCGTCGCGTTGCGCGTCTGCGCTCAGATGACCGAGTCGAGAAGCGTCATCGCCGAGACCGGGGCTCCCGCGCGAACACGTGGCCACGCCTCCGCGAGGATCCCGACGGCCCGTTCGACCTCGTCGGGGGTCGCGGTGAACGGAATCCGCAGATGGCGGTCATGGCCGCCATCGACCGAGAACCGCGGGCCCGCCGACAGCAGCAGTCCGCGGGGTCGGACATCCATCACCAGCGCGGCACTGAGTGGCGCGTCGAGTTCGATCCACAGCGACACTCCTCCGTGAACGTCGGGGACCGACCATGACGGCAGCACTGCGCGGACCGCGCGGACCGCGGCATCCCGTCCTGCGCGAAGCAGGTGCGATCGCTGGGCTGCCACCTCCGCGAATCGCGGGAAGATCTCCGCACCGACCGCCTGCTCGAATTCGGGCGTACCCAGGTCGTGAGCGGGACGCGCCGCGACGAGCCGACGGACCAGATCCGTTTCCGCACGAACCCACCCGACGCGCAGACCGCCCCACACCGTCTTGCCGAGCGAGCCGATGCGCACGATTCCCGCCGGGTCGGCGTCGACGAAGCCGGCGGGGATGGGCGGTCGGTCGATGTCCAGATCCGCCGTGGTCTCATCCAGCACCAGTGTCGTTCCGGCCCGCTCCGCGGCCCGCAGGAATGCCGAGCGCTCCTGCGGATCCATCGAGCGTCCGGTCGGATTCTGAAAGTCCGGCATCAGATAGGCCAGGACCGGCAGTGTCCGGGCGAAGGCCTGCTCGGCGCGATCCAGATCCCATCCGTCGGCAGTGGTGACGGGCACGCCGACCAGCCGAGCCCCGGAGCGACGCAGCGCGTCCGCCGCGTGCGGGTACGTCGGCGTCTCGATCAGCACGCGATCGCCCCGGCTGAGCATCACCGACGCGATGAGGTGGATCGCGCTCTGCGCACCGGTGGTCACCAGGATCTGAGCCGGCGTCGTGGGGATGCCGCGTCTGTCGTAGTGTGCCGCGATCGCCCGGCGCAGTTCGATCCTGCCGAACATGTCGTAGCCGCTACGAGCCACGAGTGCTGCCGAGGACTGCGCGACCTCCAGGAACACTCCGGCCAGTCCCGGCCACGCCGGAGGGCTCGCCTGCTGCAGGTCGATCGACCCGTCCGTCGACTCGGCGCCACCGGGGTCGCGCCTGCGCAAGGGCAGTGTGACACTGCCGCTGCCGCGCAGGCTGGAGATGTGTCCGCTGTCGCGCAGGCTGCGGTAGGAGGCGGCCACGGTGCTGCGACTCACGCCAAGTGCGTGCGAGAGCTCGCGCTCCGCAGGCAGGGCGGTACCCGGGGCGAGCCGGTTGTCCAGACAGAGCAGCCGGATCCCGTCGGCGAGGGCCTCGTAGACGGGTTCGCGGGTGCGCCACCCACCGAGCACCGCCTCGAGGGCGCGGGCGGAGATACGAGAGTCCATGCGGCCAGAATAGCCGGATTGGACTGGTGCCTAAGTGCCAATTATGAGATTGGATGGTCCAATGACACGACGGGTGACTCAGCTGCTCATCGGCCTGGTGCTCTACGGCGCCGGCTGCGCGCTGACGGTGGAGGCGGGACTCGGCGTCGACCCCTGGACGGTGTTCGCGCAGGGCATCTCGGTGCACACCGGGATCGGCGTCGGCTGGGTGACCAACATCGTCGGCTTCCTCGTCCTGCTGCTGTGGATCCCGCTGCGTCAGAAGCCGGGCGTCGGGACGATCGCCAACATCCTGCTGGTCGGGACGAGCATGCAAGCGGTGCTGTGGCTGATGGCGCCGGTGCATGGCCTCGCCGCGCAGATCGCCGTGCTGCTCGGCGGCATCCTGCTCGTCGCGATCGCCTCCGGACTCTACATCGGCGCGCGATTCGGGCCCGGACCCCGCGACGGGCTCATGACCGGCCTGCATGCGCGCCTGGGCTGGCCCATCTGGGTGAGCAGAGCGACCGTCGAGGTGACCGTTCTGCTGATCGGGTGGCTGCTGGGGGGCACCGTCGGCGTCGGCACCGTGCTGTTCGCGGCGCTCATCGGCCCCCTGGTGCACCTCGCGCTTCCGCTGCTGGACACCGCAGCCGGGTCGCGCCGAGGCCTCGCGATCAGTGCTCGCGGAATTCGGGCCAGTCCGAGCCCGGACGCAGGTTCGCGTGGAGCGCGTCCTTCGCGATCTGCATCGACGGGTACACCCCGAGATGCTGATCGGCCCCTGCGATCGTGACCGTGTAGCCGTCGTCGTCCTTGCGGATCGTGCCGACCACGCCGTTGGTGCCGTACGCGACCCACAGCGCGTGATGCGTCGTCGTCTCGCTCATGGAAACTCCTTCCGACACCTCGACGGTACGCCCGCATCGAGGGGGATGCCAGGGGTTTCGCCGCGTTTCATCGGGGCCGTGCCCCCGGCTGGACTCGAACCAGCAACCGTCGGATTAGAAGGCCGATGCTCTATCCATTGAGCTACGGAGGCGTGCGCATCAAGGCTATCGCGTCACCTCGGCGACGCCCTGTCCGAGCGCGTCAGTAGGATGGTCGGCATGGTGGGGGCTTCTGAGAACGACCGGCTGGTGTGGATCGACTGCGAGATGACCGGTCTCGATCTCGATGTCGACGAACTCGTCGAGATCGCCGTCATCGTGACCGACTTCGAGCTGCGCCCGCTCGACCCGGGGTTCCAGGTCGTGATCAAGCCCGACGACACGGCTCTCGCGCACATGAACGATTTCGTCACCAAGATGCACGAGAAGTCCGGTCTGATCGACGAGATCCCGAACGGCGTGAGCGTCGCCGAGGCCGAATTCGATGTGCTGGAGTACATCCAGCGCTTCGTGCCGCTCGAGGGCAAGGCGCCGCTCGCGGGCAACACGATCGGCACCGACCGGATGTTCCTCGCGAAGTACATGCCTCGCGTGGACCGCTGGCTGCACTATCGCAACGTCGACGTCTCCAGCGTCAAAGAGCTCAGCCGCCGCTGGTACCCGCGCGCCTACATCCACGCTCCGGCCAAAGGCGGCGGCCACCGTGCACTCGCTGACATCCGCGAATCCATCGTCGAACTGGCCTACTACCGTCAGGCGGTTTTCATCCCCGAGCCCGGCCCGACCAGTGACGATGCGAAGACGGCGGCGGTGGCGGCCGTTTCGTCGTTCGCGCCCGAAGTGTGAGAGAATCTTCGGGTTGCCCGCGCGTTCGGGAGACATGGTGGGTATAGCTCAGTTGGTAGAGCGCGGCCTTGTGGTGGCCGATGTCGCGGGTTCGAGCCCCGTTACTCACCCCAATGTTTGAGATGGCTGCGGCCGCATTCGAGGAGCTCGTCGTCGATGAACTCGACCGGCTGCCGGATGACATGATCGACGGCCTGGAGAACGTCGTCTTCGTCGTCGAAGACCGCCCGGAGGACGGCAGCCTCGACCTGCTCGGACTGTACGACGGGTGGGCGCTGACCGAACGGGATCGCTACGGCGTCGGCGAGCTGCCCGACCGCATCATCGTCTACCGCGAGCCCCACCTCGCCGTCTGCGAGGACGAACGCGAGCTGCGCGATGAGATCCACACCACTCTCGTCCATGAGATCGCGCACTTCTACGGCATCGACGATGATCGCCTGCACGAACTGGGGTGGGCGTGAACATCGCCACCGCCGAACCGGGCGTCGACGAGCGCATCGAGCTGCGTCAGTCGGAGCAGCGCGCGCGCCCGTGGCAGACCGTCGTCTGGAACGATCCGGTCAATCTGATGAGCTACGTCACCCACGTCTTCCGCGAGTACTTCGGCTACCCCCGCGCGAAGGCAGAACGCCTCATGATGGCCGTGCACCACGACGGACACGCCGTCGTGGCGGAGGGCGCCAGGGAGCAGATGGAACTGCACGCGCAAGCCATGCACGACTACGGACTGTGGGCGACCGTCCGAAAGGCACCCGAATGACCGACCGCATCATCGTCCTCGAACTCTCACGGATTGAGGCCGCGCATCTTGCCGGGCTCGTCGGCCAATTCGCCGACCTGCTCGCCGACGGGCAGGCATCCGCTGACCCGGCGATCGGGCGCCTGGTCCCCGACGCGTACCCGGACGACGAGGACGCCGCGCGCGAATTCCGCGAGGTCACCGAGCGCGAACTCCTCGAACGACGTGGAGACGACGCGGGAACGGTGCTGCGTACGCTGGCGCCGGTGCTGCCTGAAGGCGCCGATGCCGCTCTTGACGACGTCGCTGACCGGGACGTCCTTGCGCAGGACGTCGTGGAGATTCCTCTCGCCGCAGACGACCTGCAGGCGTGGCTGCGCTGCCTGGCCGCGCTCCGCCTCGTCCTGGCCGTTCGACTGGGGATACGCGACGAGACCGACGGGTCGCAGGATGACCCACGGTTCGGGATCTACGAGTGGCTGGGCTACCGCCTGGACGGACTCGTCCAGGCGGCATCGCCCGACGAGTGAGATCTCAGGGGATGGCGAAGACCAGGGTCGCATGACGTTCGGGGTCATCGCGATCCAGATGCCGCTCCTCCTGCTCGGCCCAGTTCGACCAGTGCGGACGATACGTGTCTCCGTCGCGGTCCAGAGCGCGGCGCTTGCGCGACTGCACGGGTGACTCCAGCCACACCCGCACATCGCTCAGTCGCGCGGTCACCGGAGTCAGGATCCCCGATCCCTCGACGATCAACGGCAGCGAGGGGTCCACGGCGTGGGCCTCTGCGTACTCGGACTCGTCCCAGTCCCATCGTCGCCAGATGCCGACCAGACCCCGGGCATGCGGGTTGAGGACCAGTTCTCGTGCGGTCTCCACGCCGTCGGCCAGTCCGTCCCAGCCGGGATAGACGGCATCGAGCGCGACGAGCTGGACGGGTCCGCGCAACGGCCAGTGCGCCACCAACCGCCTGGCGAGGGAGGTCTTGCCTGACCCGCTGCGGCCATCGATCAGCACGACGGGGTTGCTTGCCGCGACGGCCAGGACCGCCTGCTCGACGTGCGATGCGGCCCGCTCCAGAGCCGCCGAGACCGGATCGGGACTAGCGCTTGAGCGCGCGGATGACACGGCTGAGCGCGCGGCCGGCGACCCACACGAACGGGATCGCCACTGCGAGGAAGGAGACGACGTTCGGCTCGAACTGCAGACCGTCGCCGCGGCGGACATACGCTCCGAGCGGGATCGAGTACCCACCGCCGCCGCCACCGCCGTTGCCCGCGTCGTCCGAACCGCCGCCGAATCCGGACCACGTGATGGCGACCGGGACGATGCGGACGCCGTCGACGTCCTGCTGTTCGCCGTAGGCGCTCTTCACGCCGAATGTCGCGGACTGTTTTCCGAGCTCGAGTGCGATGTTGGGCATGTCCCCACGGTACCGCCGATTCCGCCTGCGGGCGATGTCCGGATCAGCCTCCGGTCACCGGCCGCTCGGGGCGCGGATGGGATGGAGGTGCGGAGCCGCCGCGGGATCCGCCGATCAGCGTCGCCCGCGTGACCGCTCCCCGGCCGAACCGCGCCGTCGCGTCGTCGAGCGCGCCTTCGACCCGACGCCATTCCTCATCGTCGTCCCACAGCGCCAGTGCACCGTCTCCGCTCGGCTGCAGCTTCTCGGCGCGCACGCCGATCAGGCGCACCGGCAGAAGCCTTTCCAGCCCTGCGAAGAGCTCGATCGCAGCTTCACCGATTCGCTGCCCGACTGCGGAGGGTTCGGCGAGGGTCTGCGAGCGACCGACGGTGCTGAAGTCCGAGAATCGCACCTTGATGGCGATCGTCCTCGCCTCCCAGCCGTTCGCGCGCAGGCGTGCGCCGACGCGGTCGGCGAGCCGGCGGAACTCGGTGCGCAGGATGCCGCCGTCCCCGATGTCCTCGTCGAAGGTCTCCTCGTGACCGATGCTCTTCTCGATGCGTGTCGTATCCACCTCTCGCGGGTCGATGCCGCGAGAGAGATGCCAGATGCGCTCGCCCATCGCGGCACCGAGGGCGCGCTCGAGCGTGGAACGCGGAGTGTCCAGAACGTCGGCGATGGTGCGGATGCCGCGCCGCTCCAGTGCCTCGGCGGACTTGGGACCGACACCCCAGAGCGCGCGGACGGAGCGGGGGGCGAGGAAGGCGGCGGTGTCGGCCTCTGCGACGATGAGCAGCCCGTCGGGTTTGCTGATCGTTGAGGCCATCTTCGCGACGTGCTTGGTCGCGGCCACGCCGATGCTGCAGGTGAGTCCGGTCTGCTCGAGGACGCGGGCCCGGAGCGTCCGTGCGATCTCGCCCGGACTCCCCCACAGGCGCCGGGCACCCCGCACATCCAGGAACGCCTCATCGATGGACAGCGGTTCGACCAGCGGCGTGACCTCGGAGAAGATGCGCATCACCTCGGCCGACAGCGCGAGATATCGATCGAAGTGGGGCGGGACGACGATGGCCGTGGGGCACAGTCGCAGTGCCTGGCCCACCGGCATGGCCGAGCGGACCCCGAATCGGCGCGCTTCGTACGATGCGCTGGAGACCACCGATCTGCTTTCGGGCGCGCCGATGATGATGGGCTTGCCTTTCAGCGACGGATCATCGAGCACTTCGACGGCCGCGTAGAAGGCATCCATGTCCACGTGCAGGATGCCGGTGCCGGTGTCGTCGGCACCGTCGGCGGAGACGAGTCGCCCCGTTCCGTCGCCACGTCCCATGAGTCGATTCTTCCCGGTGCCGCCGACACCCGGCGCTACTGCGTCGCGCGCTCCAGAACGAGTTCCCGAACCCGCGCGGCATCCGCCTGCCCACGCATGGCCTTCATGACCGCACCGATCACCGCGCCCGCCGCCTGCACTTTGCCGTCGCGGATCTTCTCCAGGACGTCCGGCTGCGCCGCGAGTGCGTCATCGATCGCCGCGATCAGCGCACCGTCGTCTGAGACGACCGCCAGTCCTCGCGCGTCGATGACCTGCTGAGGGGTGCCCTCGCCCGCGATCACGCCCTCCAGCACCTGTCGAGCGAGCTTGTCGGTGAGCGTCCCGGCGTCGACGAGTCCCTGCAGCGCCGCGACGTCGGAGGGTGTCACCAGCGCACCCGCCTCACGCCCCTCGACGTTGGCCACGCGGGCGATCTCGCCGGTCCACCACTTGCGGGCGGCAGCCGGTGTCGCGCCGGCGGCGACCGTGGCGGCCACCTCGCTCAGGAGTCCGCTGTTGGCGACGTCCTGGAATTCCAGATCGGTGAACCCCCACTCCGTCTTGAGCCGGCGACGCAGCTCGGCCGGCGCTTCGGGGAGGGCGGCCCTGAGCTGCTCGATCAGCTCCGGCGCCGGCACCACCGGAAGCAGATCCGGCTCCGGGAAGTACCGGTAGTCGTCCGCGTCGGACTTCGGGCGACCGGGCGAGGTCCTCCCGGTGTCCTCGTGCCAATGGCGGGTCTCCTGGATGATCGTGCCCCCGGCGGCGAGGATCGCCGCCTGCCGCTGGATCTCGTAGCGCACGGCGCGCTCGACGGAGCGCATCGAGTTCACGTTCTTGGTCTCGGTCCGTGTGCCGAGCGGCGCAGCCGGCTCACCGGCTGCCGCCCGCGGGCGCAGGGATACGTTCGCGTCGCAGCGGAGGTTTCCGCGCTCCATCCGAGCCTCGGAGATGCCCAGGCCCAGAACGATGTCGCGGATCGTCTGCACGTAGGCCTTCGCGATCTCCGGAGCGCGGTGCTCCGCACCGTAGATCGGCTTGGTGACGATCTCCACGAGCGGGACACCGGCGCGGTTGTAGTCCACCAGGGAGTACTCGGCGCCCTGGATGCGGCCGGTGGAGCCTCCGACGTGCGTGAGCTTGCCGGCATCCTCCTCCATGTGCGCCCGCTCGATCGGCACGGTCACGAGCGTGCCGTCCTCGAGTTCGACCTCGATCGAGCCCTCGAAGGCGATCGGCTCGTCGTACTGGGAGATCTGGTAGTTCTTGCCGAGGTCGGGATAGAAGTAGTTCTTGCGGGCGAATCGGCTCGACGGGGCGATCGAGCAGCCGAGCGCGAGGCCGAGGCTGATCGAATACCGGACCGCTTCGGCGTTGACCACCGGCAGCGAGCCGGGCAGGCCCATGTCCACGGGGGCCACGAGCGAGTTGGGCGTCGCGTCATGGTTGTCGGAGTGCGCCGGGTTGGGCGCCGCCGAGAACATCTTGGTCTTCGTGTTCAGCTCGACGTGCACCTCGAAGCCGAGCACCGGCTCGAACAGCTCGAGCGCTTCATCGAAGTCCATCAGTGCTGCCTTGGCCATCAGCGTGCCTCTCCGAGAATCGGTGCCCGGTCCAGCAGAGGTCCACCCCAGCGATCGACCAGCAGCGCCTCCAGGGCGGCGCCGACGCGGTACAGGCGGGCGTCCTGGCGTGCGGGAGCGAGGAACTGGATGCCGACCGGCAGGCCGTCTTCCTCTGCGAGGCCGGACGGGATCGAGATACCCGGCACGCCGGCGAGGTTCGCCGGGATGGTGGTCACATCGTTGAGGTACATCTGCATCGGATCGTCGATCTTCTCACCAAGCTTGAACGCGGTGGTCGGCGCCGACGGCGTAGCGATCACGTCGACCTGGGCGAACGCGTCGTCGAAGTCGCGCTGGATGAGGGTCCGGACCTTCTGGGCCGATCCGTAGTACGCGTCGTAGTACCCTGCGCTCAGCGCGTACGTGCCGAGGATGATGCGCCGCTTCACTTCGTCGCCGAAGCCCGCGTCGCGCGTGCGCGCCATGACGTCCTCGACGGTTCCACCCGGAACTTCCAGCCGCATGCCGAAGCGCACGCTGTCGAATTTGGCGAGGTTGCTGGATGCTTCGGCCGGCAGGATCAGGTAGTACGCGGCGACTCCGTACTCGAAGTGCGGCGCGCTGATCTCGACGATCTCGGCGCCCTGGGACTCCAAGACGGCGAGGGCCGCTCGGAAGGATGCGGACACGCCGGCCTGGAAGCCTGCGTCGGGCAGCTCGCGGATCACGCCCACCTTGAGGCCCTTCAGCACGTCGCCGCGGGCACCCTCGCGGGCGGCCTCGGCGAAGGAGGGCCAGGACTGGTCGAGCGATGTCGAATCGTGCGGGTCGTGGCCGCCGATCACGTCGTGCAGGAGACCGGCGTCCAGGACGCTCCGGGTGACCGGCCCGACCTGGTCGAGGCTGGAGGCAAGGGCGATCGCCCCGTACCGGCTGACTCCGCCGTAGGTCGGCTTCAGCCCGACCGTACCGGTGACGTGCGCCGGCTGACGGATGGATCCTCCGGTGTCGGATCCGAGCGCCAGGGGTGCCTCGAATGCGGCCACGGCTGCAGCCGATCCGCCGCCCGAGCCGCCGGGGATCCGCTCCAGGTCCCACGGGTTGTGGGTGGGCCCGTACGCGGAATGCTCTGTGGAGGAGCCCATCGCGAACTCGTCCATGTTGGTCTTGCCGAGCGGAATGAGGCCCGCGGCCCTGGCACGGGCGACCACCGTCGCGTCGTACGGCGAGAGGTAGCCCTCGAGGATGCGGGATCCGCTCGTGGAGGGCATGTCGGTCGTGACCAGCACGTCCTTGACGGCCAGCGGCACGCCGGCGACAGGCCCCAGGTCTTCCCCGGCGGCGCGGCGACGGTCGATCTGCGCTGCCGCGGACAGGGCGGAATCGCTCACGTGCAGGAAGGCGTGGATGTCACCGTCCACGGCGGCGATGCGGTCCAGGTGCGCCTGGGTCGCCTCGACGCTGGAGATCTCGCGCGAGGCGAGCTTGCCCGCCAGTTCCGCCGCGGGAAGACGGATCAGCTCGCCGCTCACTGCTCTTCTCCGAGGATGGCGGTGACGCGGAAGCGGTCATCCGCGGCATCCGGAGCGTTCTGCAGTGCCTGCGCGACCGTCAGCACCTCGCCGACCTCATCCGCGCGGAACACGTTCTGCAACGGGATCGGGTGGCTCGTCGCAGACACGTCGGGGGTGGCGACGGAGGAGACCTTGGCGATGTTGTCGACGATGACATCGAGCTGGCCGGTGAGGCGCTCGACCTCTTCGTCGCTCAGCTGGATCCGGGCGAGCACACCGAGATGGCGCACGAGATCAGGGGTGATTTCAGACACCACACAAGTCTAGGCGGTGCGGCTCTCCTCCCCCGCGGCCGCTCGCCGGGGCCGGGGAGGGGCGGGCGTAGGCTGTGCGGGTGACGATGTACGACCCGCCTCGCCCGTGGATCGCCAGCTATGCCGAGGGGGTGCCGGAGGATCTGCCACCGGTCACCGGCAGCCTCGTCGACATCCTGCAGACCTCGGCGGCGGAGTTCCCCGACGCCGTGGCGCTGGAGTTCTTCGGGGCGGAGACGACCTATCGCGAGCTGCTCGCGCAGGTGGAGCGGGCGGCGGCCGGCCTCCGCGCGAGAGGCGTCGGTCCCGGCGACCCGGTGGCGATCGTGCTGCCCAACTGCCCGCAGCACATCGTCGCGTTCTACGCGATCCTGCGCCTGGGCGCGGTCGTGGTGGAGCACAATCCCCTGTACACCCCCCGGGAGCTGCGCAAGCAGTTCGAGGACCACGGCGCGAAGACCGCGATCGTGTGGTCGAAGGTCGTCGCCACCGTTCAAGCGTTCCCGGCCGATCTCGCGGTGACGACGCTCGTCGCCGTGGACGTGACGCGAGCGATGCCGTTCAGCATGCGGGTCAAGCTCCGTCTCCCCATCGCGCGGGCACGCCAGGCGCGCGACGCCCTCACCGCGCCGGTGAGCGGCGCAGTCGAGTGGGAGCGCCTCAGCGCCGCGACGGCCCTTCCCGCGGGAGTCCCGCTGCCGACGACTGAGGATCTCGCGATCATCCAGTACACCAGCGGCACGACGGGAGCCCCCAAGGGCGCCGCCCTGACGCATCGCAACCTGCTCGCCAATGCCGCGCAGGCGCGTGCCTGGGTCCCGCAGATCACCAGGGGTCCGGGCTGCGTCGTCTACGCCGTGCTGCCGATGTTCCACGCATACGGCCTCACGCTGTGCCTCACCTTCGCGATGTCGATGGGTGCTCGTCTGGTCCTGTTCCCCCGGTTCGAACCGGACCTGGTGCTCGAGGTCCTGCAGAAGCGCCCGCCGACGTTCCTGCCGCTGGTTCCGCCCATCGCCGACCGGCTGTTGAGGGCGGCTCGCGAGAAGGGGGTCTTGCTGCGGGGCACGCAGGTGGCCATCTCCGGAGCGATGGCGCTCCCGCACGAACTGGTGGTGCCCTTCGAGGCGGCCTCGGGCGGCTACCTCGTCGAGGGATACGGGCTCAGTGAATGCTCCCCGGTGCTCATGGCGAATCCCGTCGCCGACAATCGCGTCCCCGGCACCGTCGGGCTCCCGCTGCCCGGCACCGAACTGCGCGTGGTCGATCCGGATGACCCGTCGAGGGATGTCCCCGCCGGTGAGCGGGGCGAGCTCGTGGTGCGCGGCCCGCAGGTCTTCCAGGGCTACTACGGGAAGCCCGAAGAGACCGACAAGGTGTTCGCCGACGGGTGGTTCCGCACCGGCGACATCGTGACGGTGGACGAGGACGGCTTCGTGCGGATCGTCGACCGCATCAAGGAGCTGATCATCACCGGTGGCTTCAACGTCGCGCCCACCGAGGTCGAGATCGCGCTGCGGCAGCATCCGCAGGTCGAGGACGCAGCGGTGGTCGGCCTGCCGAGCGATCACTCCGGCGAGGAGGTCGTCGCCGCCATCGTGGTGGCGTCAGGCGCCGGGGTGGATGTCGAGGCCATCCGGGAGTTCGCCCGGGGCATCCTCACTCCGTACAAGGTGCCGCGCAGGATCTTCGTCGTCGACGAACTTCCGAAGTCGCTCATCGGCAAGGTGCTGCGACGTCAGGTCCGCGATTCGCTGCTCCAGCTGACGACCGGGTGTTGACTCCGCCGCGCCTCAGTCCTCAAGCCCGTCGCGAGCGATCGCGACGGCGTAGGGGTAGAGCGTCGCCCGCAGGACTCCGCTGGCCACAGCGGGGTCGGTCTGCATCACGGCCCGAGCGGATTCCTCGTCGGGCGCCTCGAAGATCGTGATCCCCCAGGCCCCTTCGTCCACCTGCGTGCGGCCGGCGAGAATCAGGATCCCCGCGGTTTTGAGCGCCTGCAGGAACCCGAAATGCTCTTCGATGACGGCCATCTCCTCATCGGTGGCCGCGGCCACCATCTCGGGCCTGGTCGGCTCGATGCGATAGATCCATTGCGCCACAGGGTCACCCCGCATCCGGGGAGAGGGCCTCCAGCGCAGCTGGCCCCTCGGTGACGAGGATGCGGAACTGTGCCGCGTCGATGATGCGGACGCCGAGCTCCTCGGCTTTGCCCAGTTTCGAGCCTGCGCCCGGTCCGGCGGCGACGAAGTCGGTCTTCTTCGACACGCTGCTCGCCGCTTTCCCGCCGGCCTCGAGGATCGCCTGCTGAGCGCCCTCGCGCGAGTAGCCTTCGAGCGACCCCGTCGCGACGACGGTGAGGCCCTCGAGCACTCCGCCGGTGACGGACGCGGCTCCCGGGCCGGGATGGCCGGGCGTCGCCAGCCGAGCGCCGGAGGCCTCCCACCGCTGGACGATCTCGCGGTGCCAGTCCACCCCGAACCAGTCGGTGAGGGAGTCCGCGATGATCCCGCCGACGCCCTCCACCCCGGCCAGCTCGTCGCGCGAGGCGGCGCGGATCGCGGCGACGGATCCGAACCACTGCGCCAAGGCGCGCGCGGCGACGGGTCCGACGTGACGGATGTTCAGGGCGACCAGGAATCGCCAGAGCTCCTTCTCCTTGGCCTTCTGCAGCTCTTCGAGCAGCCGCGTCGCCTGCGCCGAAGGCTGCACACCGGTGAGTCCGGCCTTCTTCTCTTCGGACGACGGGTTTCGGCGGAAGGGCGCACGGCGCACAGGGTTCCCGGTGCGCTCGTCGATGCGCGGTTCTCCGGTCTCGGCATCGCGCACCACGACCTCGATCGGGATGAGCTGGTCCAGGGTCAGATCGAACAACCCGGCCTCGGTCTGAAGCGGCGGGGTCTGCGGCACCGACGGCTGGGTCAGCGCGGCGGCGGTCACCTCGCCGAGCGCCTCGATGTCGAGCGCACCGCGCGATCCGATGTGCTCGACCCGGCCGCGCACCTGCGCAGGGCACGATCTCGAATTCGGGCACCGCAGATCGATGTCGCCCTCCTTGGCGGGAGCCAGTGCGAACCCGCACTCGGGACACTCGGCGGGCATCACGAACTCGCGCTCGCTCCCGTCGCGAAGCTCGACCACCGGACCCAGGACCTCCGGGATCACGTCGCCCGCTTTGCGCAGCACGACGGTGTCGCCGATGAGCACCCCCTTGGCGCGCACCACGTCCTGATTGTGGAGGGTGGCCTGCCGGACGACGCTGCCGGCGACGCGCGCGGGCGCCATCACCGCGAACGGAGTGGCCCGCCCGGTGCGCCCCACCGAGACCACGATGTCCAGCAGCTTCGTGTTCACCTGCTCGGGCGGGTACTTGTATGCGATCGCCCAGCGCGGCGCGCGGCTGGTGGCGCCGAGCTCGTCGTGGAGCGCGAGCTCGTCGACTTTGACCACGACGCCGTCGATCTCGTGCTCGACGTCATGTCGGTGCTCGCCGTAGTGCGCGACGAAATCCAGCACGCCGTCGATATCCATCGAGGTGCGGTAGTACGGGCTGGCTGGGAGTCCCCAATCGGCCAGCAGCGCGTAGACCTCGCTCTGCGACGACACCGGCGGGTCCTCCCACGCGCCGATCCCGTGGACGAACAGCCGCAGCGAGTCCAGCCGGGCCCGCCCGGCTTCGCGCTCGAGGCCGTCCTTCTTGTCGAGCTGCTGACGCAATCCGCCGCTGGCCGCGTTGCGCGGATTGGCGAAGGACGGGAATCGCCGCTCGGCGCTGAGCCGCGCCTTGTCCTCGTCGAACGCACGCGCGCGTGCGCGAGTCTCCTCGACGGCGCGTCCGCGCATGCGCGCCTGCAGCTCGTTGAGCGCGTCGAACTCGGCCACCGGGATGAAGACCTCTCCGCGGACTTCGACGAGGGCGGGATGCCCCGATCCCGACAGGCGCTCGGGTATGCCCGTCACCCGCACGGCGTTGACCGTCACGTCCTCGCCGACTCGCCCGTCTCCGCGGGTCGCGGCCGATGTCAGCACACCGTGCTCGTAACGGAGACTGATCGCCAGGCCGTCGATCTTGAGTTCGGTGAGCCAGCGCACTGCCCGCCCGGCGCCCGCCTGCGCCTTCGCGCACCATTCCGCCAGCTCTTCCGGCGTGAACACGTTGTCCAGACTCAGCATCCGCTCGGCATGCGTGATGGGGGCGAACATCGACGCCTGCGCGGCGCCCACCGTCTGCGTGGGCGAATCCTGGCTCTGCAGCTCGGGGTGCGAGCGCTCCAGCCCCTCGAGCCGCCGCATCCATCGGTCGTACGTCGCATCGTCGACGAGTTCGGCGTCGGCGCCGTAGTAGGCGTCCCTGGCACCGATGATCTTCTCGACGAGTCCGGTGGCCTCGGCCCGCGCGTCCTCGAGGGTCAGGTCGGGAAGGTTCTCGTCCACAGCGCCGGCATCGCTCACCCGGTCAGTCTAGAAGCCGGGTCCGACAGCCGTCAGGCGGGAACGGGCACCGCGGAGCGGGTGGTGTCGATCGTGAACTGGCCGAGCACCCGCGTCCCCTCGTAGAGCACCGCGGTCTGCCCGGGCGCGACGCCGTCCAGAGCGACGTCCGGCACGACGGTCACCATCTCGGACGAGACGGCCGCGCGCGCAGGCACCGGATCCGCGTGCGCGCGGATCTGCACATGGCAGGTGAAGACGGACTCCTGCGGTGCTCTTCCGGCCCAGGTGAAGCGGGATCCGGCGATCTCGGCGATCGCCAGGGCGTCCTTCGGGCCGACCACGACGGTGTTGGTGATCGGTCGCACCTCGAGGACGAATCGCGGCTTGCCGTCGGCAGCGGGAACACCCAGTGACAGCCCTCGCCGCTGTCCGACGGTGAACGCGTGCGCACCCTCGTGGGATCCGACGACGGCTCCGGCGCGGTCCACGATCTCGCCGGTCCGCGTGCCCACTCGATCGGCGAGCCAACCGCGGGTGTCGCCGTCCGGGATGAAGCAGATGTCGTGGCTGTCCGGCTTCTGGGCGACGGTGAGTCCGCGGGCCTCGGCCTCGGCGCGCACGAGCGCCTTGGTGGGGGTGTTCCCGAGCGGGAACATCGTATGCGCGAGCTGGGCCTCGGTGAGCACCCCGAGCACGTACGACTGATCCTTCGCCGCATCGCTGGCCCGGTGCAGCTCGAGGCCCCCCGATGCCCCGTCCCGCACGACCGCGTAGTGACCTGTGCAGACCGCATCGAAGCCGAGGTCGAGTGCCTTCTCCAGGACCGCCGCGAACTTGATCTTCTCGTTGCATCGCATACACGGGTTCGGTGTGCGGCCGGCGGAGTACTCGGCGATGAAGTCCTCGATGACGTCGTCGCGGAAACGCTCGGAGAAGTCCCAGACGTAGAACGGGATCCCGAGGCGGTCCGCCGCGCGCCGGGCGTCCATCGCATCCTCGATCGTGCAGCACCCGCGGCTGCCGGCACGCAGCGTGCCGCCGGCACGGGACAGCGCGAGGTGCACGCCCGTCACGTCGTGCCCGGCATCCACCGCGCGTGCCGCGGCGACGGCGGAGTCCACTCCCCCGCTCATGGCTGCAAGAACACGCATGATCCGATTCTACGAGCGGATGCCGGGGGCGAGCCTGGGAGGGCGGTGACCGACCTTGCGCGAAGACATGCCCGCGGTCCGAGCGCGCTCGTATGCTGCCGGGAGCGCGCGGAGCACCGCATCGACGTCCTCGTCGGTCGTGGTCGCCCCGAGGGTGAGGCGCAGCGCGCTTCGCGCCGCCTCGTCCCCGAGCCCCATCGCCGCGACGACATGGGACGGTTCGGGAACGCCCGCCTGGCAGGCCGAGCCCGTGGAGACCGCGATGCCCGCCATGTCCAGCAGCAGCAGGAGCGAGTCGCCCTGGGCGCCGGGGAAGATGAGGTGCAGGTGACCCGGCAGGCGCTCGGCGTCTCCCGCAGAGACGCGCACGTCGGGGATCAGCCGGCGTACGCCTGCTTCGAGCCGCCCGCGGAGTGCCGCCAGTCGTGCGGACTCGGCGTTCAGTTCGTCGAACGCGAGTTCGGCAGCCACGGCGAAGGCCGCCGCGCCCGCGGCGTCCTGCGTTCCGGAGCGCAGCCCGCGCTGCTGACCCCCGCCGTGCAGCAGCGGCTGCATCGTCGCCGACCGCGCGACGATCAGCGCGCCGACCCCGGCCGGCCCGCCGAGCTTGTGCGCGGCGATGCTCATCGCGACCAGGCCCGCCGACGAGGATCCCGACCTCTCCCGGAGCCGCCGGAACGAGAGCGGCACGTGACCGAACGCGCCCACAGCGTCCAGGTGCATCGGCACTGCAGCGGTCGCAGAGGCGGCCGCGGCGTCACGGACCGGCTGCACGGTGCCAACTTCATTGTTCGCGGCCAGGAGCGTCGCGACCGCGGCATCCGGATCCGCCAGCGCCGCGCGCCAGGTGTCCAGGTCCAGGCGCGCCGTCGCGTCCACGCCCACGGAACCGACTCTGGCACCCTCGTGCGCCGCCAGCCACCCCACCGTGTCCAGCGTGGCGTGGTGCTCGGCGCGGGGCAGGACGATCGTGGTGCGATCGTCGGCCTCGCGTCGGGAGCGGTACAGGCCGGTGATCGCGAGGTTCACCGATTCGGTACCCCCTGAGGTGAAGACCACTTCGACCGGGTCGCAGTCCACGACGGCGGCGAGGCGCTCACGCGATTCCTCGAGCAGCCGACGTGCGGACTGACCCGCGCTGTGGATGGATGAGGCGTTCCCCGAGGTCGCGCTGGCCCGCAGCCACGCTTCGCGAGCCTCGACGCGCAGCGGAGTCGTCGCGGCGTGATCGAGGTAGATGACCACTCGCGCCCTTCCCGTGTGATGGTACCGACTCCCAGCCTTACTACTGTAGATCGCATGATTCCGACCGAGACCCTCGCCGATCTCGCGTCCGCGCCGGGGCTGCTCAGCCGCGACCTGGACGACCTCGGCATCCGACTGCACGACGACGGCGGCACACTCCGCGTGTGGTCGGGAGAGGCGACCACGGTCGAGCTGGTCGTGTTCGACGACACCGATCTGGACTGGATCACCCACACGCTCCCTCTCGAACCGGTCGCGGGAGGCGTGTGGAGCGTGAGCACACCGCTTCTGCGTCCCGGCACCCGATACGCCGTGCGCGTCGACGGACCCCATGCTGAGCGCAACACCTTCAACCCCGGCACGCTGCTGGTCGAGCCGTACTCGCGCGGACTGATCAGCCGCGGGTTCGACGACTGGCGATCAGTGGTGGTCGAGGACGCATTCGACTGGGGCGGTGTGGCCAAGCCCGGGATCCGGATGGATCGGACCGTGATCTACGAGGGACACCTCAAAGGCCTCTCCAAACGGCACCCGCAGGTTCCGCCGGCACTGCACGGGACGTATGCCGGCCTCGCGCATCCGGCGATGATCGAGCACTTCCTGAGCCTGGGCGTCACCAGCATCCAGCTGCTTCCCATCCATGCCTTCGCGAGCGAGCCCCGGCTCCTCCAGCACGGTCTGGCGAACTACTGGGGCTACAACTCGGTGAACTTCTTCACCCCCCACGCGCCCTATGCGACCGAGGAGAGCAGGCGTCAGGGGCCTGAGGCGATCCTGCGCGAGTTCAAGGGCATGGTGAAGCTGCTGCACGCGGCTGGGCTGGAGGTGATCCTCGACGTCGTCTACAACCACACGGCCGAAGAGGGCATCGGCGGCCCCCGCACGAGCCTGCGCGGGATCGACAACGGCGCGTACTACCGGCAGCAGGACGACGGGGTCTACATCGACGTGACGGGGTGCGGCAACTCGGTGAACACGGCGCACGATGCCGCCGCCCGACTCGTGCTGGATTCGCTGCGGTACTGGTCGCAGGAGATGCAGATCGACGGCTTCCGATTCGACCTGGCAGCGACGCTCGGTCGCGATGCGGCGCACACCTTCGACCCGGATCACCCGCTGCTGCGTGCGATCGTGGACGATCCGGCGCTTGCGGACGTGAAGAAGATCGCCGAGCCGTGGGACGTCGGCATGGGCGGGTGGCAGACCGGCAACTTCGGCCCGGGGTGGCAGGAGTGGAACGATCGCTACCGCGACCGCGTCCGCAACTTCTGGCTCAGCGACGTCGACTACGCCAGGCGCGCGTCGGCCCCGCCCGTCGGCATCGGCGGGTTCGCGACGCGGCTGGCCGGCTCCGCCAACACCTTCAGCGCCGAGCGCGGGCCGCTGGCGAGCGTCAACTTCGTCACCGCGCACGACGGGTTCACCCTGCGCGATCTGGTCTCCTACGACGTCAAGCACAACATGGGCAACGCAGAGCAGAACCGCGACGGGGCGGATACGAACCGGTCCTTCAATCACGGCGCCGAGGGCCCGACCAGCGACGAGGGGATCCTCGCGACGCGCCGAAAGGCGATGCGGAACATCCTGGGCACCCTGCTGCTGTCGGCGGGAGTGCCGATGCTCACCGCCGGCGACGAGTTCGGTCGCACGCAGCGCGGCAACAACAACGCCTATTGCCACGATTCGCCGCTCACCTGGCTCTCCTGGGAGCATGCGCCTTGGCAGGAAGACCTGTTCGCGCATGTGCAGCGCCTGCTCTTCCTGCGCCGCGAGAACCCCGCGCTGCGGCCGAGCCACTTCGCGAAGCTGGACGAGCACACGCCCTCGGCCTCCGTCATGGAGTGGTACGACGCGCACGGCGAGACGATGTCCATCGATCGCTGGACCAACCCGGCCAACCGCACCCTGCAGTACGTGGCCACCTCGACGCCGGAGCATGAGGACGTCAACCGCGTTCTGCTGATGGTCCATGGCAACGAGCAGCCGGTCGATGTGACGCTGCCCGCCTTGGATGCGGCGACGCAGTTCGTCTCGCTGTGGTCGAGCGAGGACGAACGGCCGGGTGAGCGTGGCGACGTCTTCGATGCGGGCCAGGTCGTCCCGCTCGCCGGCACCTCGATGCGGCTGTTCGGCGTGCGATAGAGGTGGAAGCGGCAGAGTAGGTCACTTCCCGCGATCGCGCCACCGCCTGTATCGGGTTCCGCGGGAGCGGTAGGTTCAGAGCGTGGTTGAGCCGAAGACACCCCCCGCGCCCACGTCGCCTGCGTCGACGAAGAAATCCGGATCCGCCAAGACCGTGAAGACGAAGGCGGATGCCTCCGGGCCCGCGCTCTGGCGCAGTGCGGCGCCCCTCCCGGTCCGACCGATCGCCGCCTCAGCCGGAGCCCACCCGACCCGGACCGGCCGCATCCCGCTGGCGCAGCCGTTCCCATCCGTTCCGGACGGCGCGTTCCGTCCCAAGGCGGTCGTCGGCGAAGTTGTCCCGTTCCGCGTCACGGCATTCCGTGAGGGGCACGACCTGATCGGGGTGCACGTGCGCCTCACGTCTCCGTCGGGCGACGAGTCGCTGCACCGTCTGCATCCACTCCATGACGGCTTCGACCATTGGGAGGTCTCCGTCGTGCCGCTCGAGCAGGGTGTGTGGACATTCCGCTTCGAAGCGTTCGCCGACGAATTCGCCACGTGGGAGCACGCGGCCGACCTCAAGATCGAGGCGGGGGTCGACGCGCCGCTCATGCGCGAGATGGGCGCCCGGCTCTTCGAGCGCGCCGCCGCGGAGAAGGGCACGCCCGGACCCGACCGGAAGCGGCTCGAAGGCGCCGCCGCGGCCCTTCGAGACCCCCAGATCGCCGACGAGGCCGCCCTGACGATCGTGCGCGATCCCGAGCTGGCACGCTTCTTCCAGACCCGACCGCTGCGGAGCCTGGCCAGCGTGGGACCCGATCAGCAGCTGCTCGTCGAGCGCGAGCGGGCAGGTGTCGGCGCCTGGTACGAGTTCTTCCCGCGGTCCGAGGGTGCGAAGCTCCAGAAGGACGGTTCGATAAAGAGCGGGACGCTCCGAACCGCCACCAAGCGTCTGCCGGCGGTGGCGGCGATGGGCTTCGACGTCCTGTATCTGCCTCCGATCCACCCGATCGGAGCGACGAACCGCAAAGGTCGCAACAACACCCTGGACCCGGGCCCCAGCGACCCGGGCTCGCCGTGGGCGATCGGCGGCGCGGCGGGCGGACACGACGCCGTGCATCCGGACCTCGGCACGCTCGCGGACTTCCGTGCCTTCGTGCGCGCCGCCGCGGCGGAGGGCCTGGAGGTGGCGCTCGATTTCGCACTGCAGGCTGCGCCCGACCATCCCTGGGTGACGGAGCATCCGGAGTGGTTCACGACCCTCCCGGACGGTTCGATCGCCTTCGCGGAGAACCCGCCGAAGAAGTATCAGGACATCTACCCGATCAACTTCGACAACGACCCGGAGGGCATCTACGCTGAGGCGCTGCGCGTGATCCGCCACTGGATCGCGCAGGGGGTGAAGATCTTCCGCGTCGACAACCCGCATACCAAGCCCCTGGAATTCTGGGAGTGGCTGATCTCGACCGTCAACGCGCAAGAGCCCGATGTCATCTTCCTCGCCGAGGCGTTCACACGCCCCGCCGTCATGCGGGGCCTGGCCGCTGCCGGATTCCAGCAGAGCTACAGCTACTTCACCTGGCGCAACACGAAGGAGGAACTTGAGGAGTTCCTGACGTCGGTGTCATCCGAGACGGCGGACTTCATGCGGCCGAACCTTTTCGTGAACACGCCGGACATCCTGACCGAATACCTCCAGTACGGTGGTCGGCCGGGATACAAGATCCGCGCCGCGATCGCCGCAACCGGCGCGCCGACCTACGGCGTGTACGCGGGCTACGAGTTGTTCGAGAACGTCGCACGCCCCGGCTCGGAGGAGAACCTCGACAACGAGAAGTACGAGCTGAAACTGCGCGACTGGACGGCTTCAGAAGCAGCCGGCGATTCGCTGGCCCCGTACCTGACGCGCCTGAACGAGATCCGCCGCGCACACCCGGCATTGCGTCAGCTGCGGAACTTCCACGTGCAGTGGAGCGACGACGATGCGATCCTCGTGTTCGCCAAGCGCATCGATGCGGAGCTGTCCCCCACCGGGGTGGCCGACACGATCATCGTCGTCGCGAACGTCGACCCGCATTCGGTCCGTCAGAGCATGGTGCACCTCGACACGCGCCTGTGGAACGTCCCGCTCGGTGAGGCCTACCAGGTGGAGGATCTCATCACCGGGGAGCAGTGGACGTGGGCCGACCACAACTTCGTCCGACTCGACGCGTTCCACGAACCCGTCCACATCCTGCACGTGAAGGAAACACCATGACAGACCAGACCGGCACACGAATCGCCCCGGTTCCGGACGAAGTGCTGGATGCCGTCGCGGCAGGCTCGCACCATGACCCGCACTCCGTGCTCGGCATGCATCCCGGATCCGACCCGTCGGGAGCGGTGGAGTGGACCGTGCGCGCCCGTCGGCCGCTTGCCAAGAGCGTCACGGCGGTCTTCGCCGACGGCACCCGCGTCCCGCTCGAGCATGTGCGCGCGGGCATCTGGGAGGGGACGCGTTCCGGCGAGGCGGCCGGATACGAACTGGTGGCGAGCTATCCGGACGCCGCGGACTACGTCGCCGAGGACCCCTATCGCTTCACCCCGACCATCGGCGAGCTGGACCTGCATCTGATCGGCGAGGGCCGGCACGAGGAATTGTGGAACGTCCTCGGCGCCCATGTGCGCACGCACCAGGGGGTGCTGGGGACCTCGTTCACCGTCTGGGCGCCCAACGCCCGTCTGGTTCGGCTGGTCGGCGACTTCAACGGCTGGGACGGCACCGGTCACGCGATGCGCTCGATGGGCGGCACCGGCGTCTGGGAGCTGTTCGTGCCGGGCCTTGGCGCGGGAGCGATCTACAAGTTCGAGATCCTCTCCCGCCACGGGCAGTGGGTCGTCAAAGCCGACCCCATGGCGCGGTACGCGGAGATTCCGCCGGCGACCGCATCCGTGGTGACGGAATCGTCGTACGCGTGGTCGGACGACGCCTGGATGAAGGCGCGCGCCAAGTCGACGCCGGTCTCGCAGCCCATGTCGATCTACGAGGTGCACCTCGGCTCGTGGCGCACGGGACTGTCGTACCGGGAGGCGGCAGACGAGCTCATCGACTACGTGGGTGCGCAGGCCTTCACCCACATCGAGTTCCTCCCCCTCGCGGAGCATCCGTTCGGCGGATCATGGGGGTATCAGGTCACCGGCTACTATGCCCCGACCAGCCGGTTCGGCAATCCAGATGATCTGCGCTACCTGATCGACCGCCTCCACCAGGCCGGCATCGGCGTCATCATGGACTGGGTTCCCGGCCACTTCCCGAAGGATGCCTTCGCCCTGGCCCGTTTCGACGGCGATCCGCTCTACGAGCACCCGGATCCCCGGCGCGGTGAGCACCGCGACTGGGGCACGTACATCTTCGATTACGGCCGCAACGAGGTGCGCAACTTCCTGGTCGCCAACGCGCTCTACTGGTACCAGGAGTTCCACGTCGACGGGCTCCGCGTGGATGCGGTCGCCTCGATGCTCTACCTGGACTATTCCCGGGAAGCCGGCGACTGGCTGCCGAACATCCACGGCGGGCGGGAGAACCTGGAGGCGATCCGGTTCCTCCAGGAGGTCACCGCGACCGCCTACAAGCGCTACCCCGGCATCGCGATGATCGCCGAGGAATCGACGAGCTTCCCCGGTGTGACCGCGCCCACGAGCCAGGCGGGTCTGGGCTTCGGGTTCAAGTGGAACATGGGATGGATGAACGACACGCTGCAGTACATCGCGCGTGACCCGATGTACCGCTCGCACCACGAAGGAGAGCTCTCGTTCTCGTTCGTCTACGCGTTCAGCGAGAACTTCATCCTTCCGATCAGCCACGACGAGGTCGTGCACGGCAAAGGCAGCCTGTTCACCAGGATGCCCGGTGATCACTGGCAGAAGCTGGCCAACATGCGTGCCTTCCTCGCCTACATGTGGGGCCATCCCGGCAAGCAGCTGCTGTTCATGGGTCAGGAGTTCGGCCAGCTCTCGGAATGGGCCGAAGGCCGCGGCCTGGACTGGTGGATCCTCGACCAGCCCTCGCATGCACAGCTCCAGGAGTTCGTCGGAAACCTCAACCGCACCTACCGCGATCACTCCGCCCTGTGGGCGCGCGACTCCGACGGGGCGGCGTTCTCGCGTCTGGGTGCGCCCTCGTGGAATCCGAACGTCATCGCCTTCTCGCGTCGTGACTGGCACGGCAACACCGTGGTGGTCATCTGCAACTTCTCGGGCGAGCCCGTGCACAACTTCGCGATCGACCTTCCCGAGCCGGGAGTCTGGCACGAGATCCTCAACAGCGACGCCGAGGCCTACGGCGGGTCAGGCGTGGGCAACATGGGCGTCGTCCACGCGGATGACTCCGGGCGTACGACGATGGTTCTGCCGCCGCTGGGCGTGCTGTGGCTGCGTCACGACCCGCAGGCGCACATCCCCTCGCCCACCAGGGGCTAGAACAGCAGCGACGTCAGACGGCCGCGCGCGCGCAGGACGCGCGGGTCGGAGTCGCCGATCAGCGCGAACAGTTCGAGGAGCCTGGTCCGCACCGCGCCGCGCTCGTCGCCGGGCAGGACCGAGAACAGATCCAGGAGGCGGCCGAACGCGTCTTCGACGTGTCCTCCCGCCAGGTCCAGGTCGGCGACGGCGAACTGCGCCTCGACACCGGTGGGGTCGGCGGCGGCCGCTGCGCGAGCCTCCTGCGGATCGAGCCCCTGAACGCGCTGGAGCAGGCGCACCTGGCCGAGGCCGGCGTGCGCGTCGGCGTCCCGCGGGTTCTCCGCGATCGCCCGCTCGTACGCCGAGATGGCCCGCGCGTAGTCGCCGGCTTCGATCGCATCGAATGCTTCGGCGTGCAGCGGGGGGATCTCGGGCTCGGCGGGCACCGAGGCATCCTCACCCTCGTCGCCCGCCTCCAGCGCCAGCGTCCCGGTGACGCCGTTCTGCGCCGCCAGCTGCAGCAGCTGCGCGAACACCTCTCGCACCTGCTGCTCGGGAACGGCACCGGTGAACAGCGGCACGGGCTGACCGCCCAACAGGGCGAGGACCATGGGGATCGACTGCGCGCGGAAGGCCTGCGAGAGCTGTGGGTTGGCGTCGACATCGACCTTGGCCAGCAGGACGCGGCCCCCGAGTTCCAGGACGACCCGTTCCAGGATGGGGCTCAGCTGCTTGCACGGGCCGCACCACTCGGCCCACAGGTCGATGACGACCGGGACCGTGCGCGAGAGTTCGAGCACCTGCGGGAAGGTCTCATCGGTGACGTCGATGACCAGCGAGCTCACCGGGGTGTGGGCACCTGCGGGGCCACCGGGGCCCGCCGCACCGGCGGGGTGCCCTTCGCCGGGCTGCGGACGATTTCGCAGCGCGGAAAGGTCGACAGCGCCGCGGAGGGCGGCACCGGGGAGGGCATCGGTCACGGGATCACCTTCGCGTCGAGGATGTTGGAACTGTAGCCGAGGAGACGGATCTTCTCCGTCGAGCCCTGACCCGGCACATAGAAGAAGAGCTGGTCGCTGAACGTCGTCGTGAAGCCGGTCGCGGATTGCTCGACACCCGCCAGCGTCTTGACGGTCTGATTGGTCTCGAGCTTGATCACGGCATCGGCGTTGGTCGGCTTGACGGTGTCGACCTCGTCGACGCTGACGGCCACGATCGCGCCGCTTTCCAGCGTGGCAAGTGCCAGAGGATCGTACGCCCCCGCGACCGAGTCGAACGACAGGCTGCCGGTGGAGGCCGCGGTGGTGTTGAACTGGTCCAGGCGTTTCTGCCGGTCGGCGGCGATGCCCACGCGGAACTGGTCGCCCTCGGTGTCGAACTGACCGAAGTACGCGCTGTTCTCGCCGTTGTTGAGGATGTCGGCGTATGCGGTCGCGACCTGGTCCGGCGCCATGACGAGGAACGACGAATCGGGCGGCACCTGGGTCGCCCCGACGTAGGCGGGCGCAAGGTCGGGCATCTCGGTGGATGCCTCCAGGCTCGACAGGTACGAGAGCTTGTAGGGCGACCACGCGTCCTGCTGCGTGAGCAGCATGATGCTGGCGGTCTTGTCGGCCGTGTCATTGACGACCGCCATGACCGACCGCGGCCAGCCGTCGTACGCCTGGGGCAGCACGATCTCGATCGGCTGCGTCGGGATCTCCAACGGAGCCTTGTAGTCGGCGATCGTGCCGCGCAGCGTGTAGTTCGTGGTGCGCTCGGCCAGGACTGCGCCGTCCAGCCGGGAACCTGCCAGAGCGGGATCCAGCGCGGCATCGGCATCGGCGGCCGTGCTCGCGATCCGATCGATGATGCGCTCGGCCTGGGCCTCGGTGACTGCGGGCGCCTGCTGCCCCTCCGGCACGATCACGCTCGCCGAGGGGCTCGGCGTCGCGGTGGGTGCCAGCTGCGGCCATGCGTCGGCGGAGCATCCGGTGAACAGGAGTGCGGAGACGGCCACGGCGGGCACCACCGCGAATGCCCGTCGGCCGCCGGTCACGGACCGCCTGGTCGGGGCGCCTGAGCTGATCACGCCCTTGTCCGCGCTCTCGACGGACAGATCGATCGGCTCGGTCACCGGCAGCGGCAGCCCCTTTCGGCGCGGCCCCTTCGAGCGGCGCACGTGGCGGATGCCGAGGACGTAGAGCAGGAGGCCGATGGCCATGAGGATGCTGCCGCCGACGATCAGCGGTCCGGCCCACGGGGTCGAGTTGGCGATCGGCCAGGAGACCGTCACATCGCTCGGCGCGGCAGCGACGCCGTCGGTGGCGACCAGGACGCTCATCTCCTCGGGCAACTGGAGCGGGGCGATCAGCAGGTCCGTCTGCTGGAACTCGTCGAGCCACAGGTCCGAGCCGATCGGGCTGCGTGCCGCCTCGGCGTCGGTCGTCGCGGGGTCGGCCTCGGCAGCCGGCGAGTCGGCCGTCGCATCGTCTGCCGTCGCATCGGTGCCTTCGGTCTCCGGTTCCGCGGTGGGCTCAACGGATGCCGAGTCGATCTGACCGTCGGAGCCGAGGGAGATCTCGTTATAGGTCGTGTCTGAGAGCCATGCCCTCATGTCGGCGGTGCGTCCGTAGGCGGCGAAGATCTCGCCCTCTGCCTGCGCGCGCAGCGTCTGGGCTCCGGCGACGCTGTTGAGGACCGCGCCGTCGATCAGCAGGTAGGGCGCGTCCTCGGAGACCGACAGATCCGCCGTCTCGGTCGTGGGCCCCTGGAAGACGGTGCGCTGGGCGATCCCGGCTCCGATCATCAGCGCGGCGAGCACGAATGCCGCTACAGCCCATACGAAACGCACGAATACACCTCTCCTGGACCCGCGAATGTGGACTGCGGGCCGTCGACTCGACATTTCAGACTAGCGAAACCTGCCTGAATGTCGCCCGGGAGGTGCGCTTGCACGATCTGGAGGCCACCTATGCGTATCCTGACGAAGCAGCCGTACTCGCCCTCGCCGGGACAGTCAGGAGACACCGTGAAGGTGCACAACCCATTCCGCGTCGCCCTCGTGGCGACGCTCGGCGTCGGCGTCGGCCTGCTGCTGATCGGCAGCGTGCAGACGCTGTCCACCATCCTGCTGTACGTGGGGACGGCGCTGTTCCTGTCCCTGGGCCTTGAGCCCGTCGTCTCCTTCCTGGAGCGCCGGAAGCTCAAGCGATGGCTGGCCGTGCTGATCACGATCGTCGCGGTCCTGGCGATCTTTGCAGGCATCATCCTCCTGGTGCTGCCGATCATCACCTCGCAGATCGGTCAGCTCGTCGGTCAGATCGAGAAGCTGATCACCAGCGGCACGTCGATCGACGATGTCAAGGCGTGGTTGCAGGGCGTCTTCCCCAACCTCGACGTCGAAGCCGTCTTCACCTACATCGAGACCTGGCTCGGCACCCTCGATTTCGCCTCGATCGGCGGCGGTGTGATCGCGGTCGGCGCGACCGTCCTGTCCGGCATCGGCGGCGCCTTCATCATCCTGATCCTGACGATCTATTTCACGGCGTCCACCCCTAACCTGAAGAAGGCCGTCTACCAGCTCGTTCCGGCATCCAAGCGCACCCGCTTCATCGACCTCTCCGAGCAGATCACCGACTCCGTCGGCTACTACGTGATGGGCCAGGTGAGCATGGGCGTGATCAACGGCGTCCTCAGTGCGATCTTCCTCTCGATCATCGGGGCGCCGTTCCCCGCGGTGCTCGCCGTCGTCGCATTCTTCTTCTCGCTGATCCCGCTGGTGGGAACCCTGACCGGGTCGGCGATCATCGTCCTGACGTGTCTGATCCCGGGCCTCGGGTCGCCCACCACCGCGATCATCGCCGCCATCTACTACCTGATCTACATGCAGATCGAGGCGTACGTGATCTCGCCCAGGATCATGAACCGCGCTGTGTCCGTCCCTGGTGCAGTCGTGGTCATCGCCGCCCTCGCCGGCGGCTCGCTCCTCGGCCTGCTGGGTGCGCTGATCGCCATCCCCGTGGCAGCGTCGGTCCTCATCATCTACCGCCAGGTCGTGATCCCGCGCCAGAACGAGCGGTGACCCTCAGCCGGGCAGCGTCCCGTTCCACTCGACGGGGAGCGGGAGGGCGTCCGGGTTGACGGCTGCCACGATCTCGGTCAGCACACGGCGCGTCTGCGTCTCACCCACCCACAGGTGCTTGCCGCCTTCGACCGGGATCAGCACGGCTCCTGGCACACTCGAGAAGCGCTCGACCGCAGCATCCGGCCGGAGATAGTCGTCGAATTCGGGGATGAGGGCGATCAACGATCGGCCGTCGCCGGCCCACGCGGCGACCTCCTCGGGTGTCGCGCGGTGCAGGGGCGGAGACAGGAGGATCACCCCCTCCACGTCGTGATCCCGTCCGTACTTGAGGGCGATCTCGGTGCCGAAGGACCATCCCACCAGCCACGGGCGCGGAAGCTGTCGCTCGTGCACGAAATCCATCGCGGCCGCCAGATCGAAGGCCTCGTTGCGACCGCCGTCGAAGGCCCCCTCGCTCGTCCCGCGCTGCGACGAGGTGCCCCGCGTGTTGAACCGCAGGACGGCCAGGTCAGCCAGAGCCGGCAGTCGGGCGGCGGCCTTGCGGAGGATGTGCGAGTCCATGAAGCCGCCGGCGGTGGGAAGCGGATGCAGCGTCACGAGCGTCGCGACCGGGTCGCGGTCCTCGGGGGTCGCCAGCTCGCCCACGAGCGTCAGGTCATCGAGCGTGGTGAGCTCGATGTCCTCACGATGAGCCGGCAGCAGCAGGGGTCCGCGAATCTCCATGTCAGCCGATCCTCCAGCAGTGCGTGTGCCAATGTCGCCGCGCCGCCAGGTCGGCGTGGTCTCCGAGCACGCCGTCGGCGCGCCAGGCGACCAGGTGCGCGACGCCGGGCTCGACCGCGCGGCCGCAGCCGGGGCAGAGATAGGACTTGGTGGCCTGCGCCACGCCCACCGGCTGCACGATCCACTCCCCGCCACGCCGGGTCTCGGTGCGCTTCCAACCGGCGATCAGCCGCTCGAGCGAGCCGTCGTCCGCATCCTCGGACCGGCGGCGATTGGACCGCGGCATCTGCTCAGTACCAGCCGACGCTCTCGGAATGCCCCCACGCGCCGCACGGGCTGCCGTAGCGACCGCCGATGTAGCCCAGGCCCCAGGAGATCTGGGTCGCCGGGTTGGTCTCCCAGTCGCCCCCGGCCGACGCCATCTTGTTTCCGGGGAGAGCCTGGGGGATGCCGTACGCGCCGCTGCCGGCGTTGTACGCGTTCACGCGCCAGCCGGACTCGCGGTTCCAGAGCGCAACGAGGCACGCGAACTCGCCGTCTCCCCACCCGCGCGCGAGGACCATCTCGTAGGCGATCGCCTGCGCGGTGCCCGGATCGGGTGTGATGAACGGCGGAGCCCAGGACGAGGATTCGGAACCCGACTCCTCCGTCTGGGCGAGCGTCGGAGTCGGCGTGGGGGTCGGAGTCGGGGTGACGTACACCTCGTAGGTGCCGCGATCCAGCTGGAGGGCGGCGACCTCGCCCGCTGTCTCGGCCGAGACGAAGCTCTGCGTGTCCCTGAGCGTGCTCGTGTACAGCGAGATCGCCGGCCGCTCCTGAGCCTGCGCTTGGGAGAGCGCGACGCCGGTCGGTCCGATGTAGGCCGCAACGAACCCCACGGCCGCAACGGCCGCGAAGACGCCGAGCACGTGGCGCCGGCGCGACCAACGAGGGGCGGGTGCGACCGGGCGGGGGGCGGTCTTCGCCGGGATCGCGAGATCCGTCCGTGGTGTCCACGGGGCGGGTGTCATCTCGTTGCCGGAAGTCACAGTGAGGCGAGTCTACCCAGGCTCGCGCAGAGCCGCCATCCGCGCGACGACCGGCACCGGTCGATCACTTGACTGCGAGCATGACCTCGATCACGGCGTCCAGCACTGCGTCGACCTGGGACTCGCGATAGCCGCCGCGCTGCATCCGGAACGCGACCGAGCGCACCTGCTCCACCGAGATGGACTCGCCCGTCTCGAGGTAGCGCGCCAGCTTGTCCGAGACCATGTCGACCTCGTCGATGCGATAGCCGTAGCGCAGTGCGCTGACCACGTCGAACCGCTGGCCTTTGGGGCGCGACAGCCGATCCAGCACGGCCTGTGCCGTCTCACGGGTCTGTCCGACCCACGCGTGCACGCCGCCCGAGGTCACCGCGAGTTCCCGCTCGCGCGCTGCGAAGGCATCCTCGATGCGCCCCAGCGCAGCATCCACTGCACCGATGCTGTATCCGCGTCGGACCAGCGGGAAGGCCACTTGGCGCACCTCCGCGGAGGTCATCGGCTCTCCCCCGTACTCGAAGGCGCCGCGCGCACGGGCCAGGAAGGCGTCCACCGCCTTCTTCTCGTATCCCTTCACGGCGCCGCGGGTCTCGGCGAAGGTGATCGCGGGGGTATCGGGGGTGTGCGTCGTGTCCGTCGTCATCATGCCGCCAGAGGGTGGAAGAGGTAGTACAGCGCGAGCGCCGCCATTGCAGAGGGGAGGATGGAATCGAGGCGGTCCAGCACGCCGCCGTGTCCAGGCAGCCACGAGCTCATGTCCTTGATGCCGAGGTCGCGCTTGATCATGGATTCACCCAGATCGCCCGCGGTGGCCGTGCCGAGGATCACCGCGCCGAGGACCAGTCCGGTCCACCAGGGCAGCTCCAGCATGAACAGCGCCAGCAGGACACCGGCGGTGAGGGCGGCCAGCGCTGCGCCGGCGAAACCCTCCCAGGTCTTCTTGGGACTGATGCGAGGCGCCATCGGGTGCTTGCCGAAGGTGAGCCCAGCCGCGTACGCACCCGTGTCGGCGGCGACGACGATCACGATGAACGCGAGGACCCACCATTCGCCGCCGTCCTGACGCAGCAGGATCACGCACAGGCTGGCCAGGAACGGGACGTAGAGCTGGATGAGGCCCCCGATGAGCACATCGCCCAGCACGGCGCCGTACGTCCGGCCGTCCTTCGCGAACATCTGGCCGATCAGTCGCCAGACCACCACCACCGCAACCGCGACGAACACGGCGACCCAGTGCAGCCACAGTTCGACGAAGTAGCCGGAGAGCACGAGCGCCGAGCCGACCACGAGCTGCGGGACGACATCGACCTTGCGGCCCGCGCTGATCAGCGCGCGACTGAACTCGAACGTCCCCAGCACTGTGGCGGCGAGGGCGAAGACGAGGAACAGCCACTTCAGGAAGATCAGCGACACGATCAGCACCGCCCCGAGCGCAAGGCCGAGCAGGGTCGCGACGATCAGGTCGCGACCGGTGCGCTCCTTGATCCGCTCGTTGGCCTCCTCGAACTCGGCGCGCGCGTGCGCCACCTGGTTCTCGAACTCACTGCGCGCAGCACGGACGTGGGACCGCCGGGTCAGCGGCGGGTCCGACGGTGCGTCGTGTGCCGGCTGTTCGCCGGAGGAGTCGGTCATCGGCGGATCAGACCTCGAGGAGTTCTGCCTCTTTGCGCTTGAGCGCGTCGTCGATCGCGTCGACGTGAGCCCGCGTGATCGCGTCCAGCTCTTTCTCCGCGCGAGTCAGCTCGTCCTCGCCGAACTCGCTCTTGAGCTCATCGAGATCGTCCTTCGACTTGCGGCGGATTCCGCGCACGTGCACTTTCGCGTCCTCGCCCTTGGACCGCACGAGTTTGACGAACTCGCGCCGGCGCTCCTCGGTGAGATCTGGCAGGGTCACGCGGACGACGTTCCCGTCGTTCGTCGGGTTGGCACCGAGGTTCGGCATGTCGCGGACGGCCTGCTCGATCGCCTTCAGCGCCGACTTGTCGTACGGCGTGATCAGAAGCGTCCGCGCCTCGAGGTTGGCCAGCGACGCGAGCTGCGCGAGCGGCGTCGGAGTCCCGTAGTAGTCCACGAGCGTCTTCTGGAACAGCTGCGGGTTGGCGCGACCCGTGCGAACGGTGGCGAAGTCGTCCTTGGCCGCCTCCACAGCTCGATCCATGCGCGTTCCGGCCTCGGCCAAGACGTCCGCGATCATTGGAGCTCCCATCGGTAAGTGCAAGATCTCAGTCTATTGGGCGCGAGCCCGTTCCCACGCGGTTCCGCGCGGCGCCGCGCTCAGGCGGTGACGAGCGTGCCGATGGGCTCGCCCAACAGTGCGCGCGTGACGTTGCCGGCCGGCTCCATGCCGAACACGCGCATGTCCATGGCGTTGTCCATGCACAGGCTGAACGCCGTCGAGTCGACGACTTTGAGTCCGCGCTGGAGGGCGTCGAGATACGTGATGCGGTCGATCTTGGTCGCCGTCGGATCCTTGTGCGGGTCGGCCGTGTACACGCCGTCCACTCCGTTCTTGGCGACGAGCACCTCCTGCGCGCCGATCTCGAGGGCACGCTGTGCGGCGACCGTGTCGGTGGAGAAGTACGGGAGCCCCGCGCCGGCCCCGAAGATGACCACGCGACCTTTCTCCATGTGCCGCTCGGCCCGCCGCGGGATGTACGGCTCGGCGACCTGCGTCATCGAGATCGCGGACTGCACTCGCGTGGCCGCACCGGCCTGCTCGAGGAAGTCCTGGAGTGCGAGGGCGTTCATCACGGTGCCGAGCATGCCCATGTAATCGGCGCGGCCGCGGTCCATGCCCCGCTGGCTCAGTTCCGCACCGCGGAAGAAGTTGCCGCCGCCGACCACCACGGCGATCTCGACCCGGTCGACCGCCTCGGCGATCTCCCGGGCGATCTGGCTGACGATGTCGGGGTTCACTCCGAGCTGACCGCCTCCGAATGCTTCGCCGGAGAGCTTCAGGAGCACCCGTCTGGTACCTGTCGCCTCATCGATCACGTGTCATCCTCTCGTCGTTTCCAAAGTTATCGAAGGCATGAGAAAAGGCCCGCATCGAGATGATGCGGGCCTTTCCCGAGTATTACGCGCCGACCTTGAACCGGGCGAAACCGGTCAGAGTGAGTCCGGCGTTCTTGGCCACCTGCGCCACCGAAAGCTTGTTGTCGCGCGCGTAGTCCTGATCGAGCAGGGCGACCTGCTTGAAGAACGCGTTGACGCGGCCTTCGACGATCTTCGGCAGTGCGGCCTCGGGCTTGCCCTCGCCGCGGGAGATCTCCGTGACGATCTCACGCTCCTTGTCGACCTCGGCCTCGGGCACCTCGTCGCGCGACAGGTACGTCGGGTTCGCGAACGAGATGTGCTGGGCGAGCGAGCGCGCCGTTTCGGCGTCGTCTCCGGTGTAGGCCAGAACCACGCCGACCTGCGGGGGCAGGTCTTTGCTGGTCTTGTGCAGGTACACCTCGAACTTGTCGCCGGTCAGCGTGCGCACGCGGCGCAGTTCGACCTTTTCGCCGATGATGGCCGCCTCGTCGGAGATCAGCTGGTCGACCGTCTGGTCGCCGGCCGGAGCGGCCAGTGCGGCCTCCGCCGAGTCGGAGCCGGCCGCGCTCGCAGCGTCGGCGACCTTATCGGCCAGCGCGATGAAGCGGTCGTTCTTGGCGACGAAGTCGGTCTCGCACGCCAGCTCGATCAGCGTGACCTTGCCCTCGCCCTCGCGGGCGGTGACCAGTCCCTCGCTGGTGGAGCGGTCGGCGCGCTTGGCGTTGCCCTTCGCGCCCTTCAGGCGCAGGATCTCGACGGCCTTCTCGACGTCTCCGTCAGCCTCTTCGAGTGCCTTCTTGGTGTCGACCATGCCGGTGCCCAGCTGCTCGCGCAGCGCCTTGATGTCGGCGATCGTGAAGTTTGCCATTGTGCGGTGAATCCTTCGGGTGTGTCTGGTGGACGGATTACTTTGCGTCAGCGGCCTCGGCGGCCTCAACTGCCTCGACGCCCTGGCCCGCGGCATCCGCGATGGCCTCGTCGTGCAGTTCGGCGCCCGCGGCATCCGCCGCAGTCTCGGTGGCGGACTCGCCCTCGACGGCCTGCTCCGCCTCGACGGCCTCGGCCAGGTCGGTCGCGGCGATCGCCTCGTCGGCGACCTTCTCGGTCTCGGCGGAGGACTGAGCCGGCGCACCCGACTCCAGAAGCTCGCGCTCCCAGTCGGCCAGCGGCTCGGCTGCCTCAGCCGACTCGTCGGTCGGGTTGTGACGCTGGATGAGGCCCTCGGCGGCCGCGTCGGCGATGATGCGCGTCAGCAGGCCGACGGAGCGGATCGCGTCGTCATTGCCGGGGATCGGGTACTGGAACTCGTCCGGGTCGGCGTTCGTGTCGAGGATGCCGATGACCGGGATGCCGAGCTTCGTGGCCTCGTTGACGGCCAGGTGCTCGCGCTTGGCGTCGACGACCCAGATCGCCGACGGCGTCTTGGTCATGTTGCGGATGCCGCCGAGCGACTTGTGCAGCTTGTCGAGCTCGCGCTTCTTGAGCAGGAGCTCCTTCTTGGTGAAGCCGCTGTTCGCGGGGACCTCGTAGTCGAGCTCCTCGAGCTCCTTCATCCGGGCGAGGCGCTTGGAGATGGTCTGGAAGTTGGTCAGCAGACCACCGAGCCAGCGCTGGTTGACGTAGGGCTGGCCGACGCGCGTGGCCTGCTCCGCGAGGATCTCCTGCGCCTGCTTCTTGGTGCCGACGAAGAGGATCGTGCCGCCGTGGGCGACGGTCTCCTTGACGAACTCGTACGCCTTGTCGATGTACGTCAGCGACTGCTGCAGGTCGATGATATGGATGCCGCTGCGCTCGGTGAGGATGAAGCGCTTGACTTTCGGGTTCCACCGGCGGGTCTGGTGTCCGAAGTGCACGCCGCTGTCCAGCAGCTGGCGAATGGTGACGACGGCCATGGCCGTACTCCTGTTCTCGACGCACGAGTGCGTCGCTTGCGGTTGTGTATCGCCTGACCGTGTGGCCGGCGAGCCTGGTGCCCGGCTCACGCCCGCTGACAGAGTTGTGCCCTGAAAGACCGGTGGGAGTGGATGCCGCACGTTCGAGGACCTGGGGTCCTCGGTGTGCTGTGGGCACGCGGATTCACCTCGACGAGCGAGATGTCCTCCCAGTGTATCAGGTGGGCCCTCCTCCCCAGGCGCCTGCGCGACGGCAGCAGTCCGCCGATCAGCACGTTCTCGGGCAGGCGGATCGTGCGAGCGGGACACTGACCGGATGATGTTCGATCATCCGATTCCGGCGCGGGCCGCACTGGTCGCGCTGCTGGTCGCGCTGCTGGCGGCACTCGCGCCTGCTGGACCGCCCGCACGCGCCGACGACTCCGTCGCGCTGACCGACCTCGGCTGGGTGTGGCCGCTGGATCGGATGCGGATCGTCGCCCCCTTCGTCGCGCCCGCTCACCAGTACGAACCCGGTCACCGGGGCATCGACATCCGGCCGTTGGATGACGGCGAGGTCAGTCTTCGATCACCCGCGGATGGCATCATCGCGTTCGCAGGTCGGGTCGCCGATCGCAGCGTGGTCACGATCGATCACGGCGGGGGCCTGGTGACGACGCTGGAACCCGCGGAGGCGATCGCGGCCGTCGGGTCGGAGGTGCGCCGCGGTGACCTCGTGGCCACGGGCTCGATCGGCGGGCACGCCGCCCCAGGGGCCGTGCACTTCGGCGTCCGTTCGGACGGCCGGTACATCAACCCGATGCTGCTGCTGGGCGGTGTGCCTCGAGCCGTCCTCCTGCCGTGCTGCGAGGCCCTTCAGTCCTGACCGACCTCGTTGCCCCCGCCGCTGACCTCGACGGAACCGACCAGTTGCGCGTCGACGTCGTTGTCGTTGCCACTGATCATCACCGAGCCGATCTGGCCGGTGGCCGAGACCTCGTTGCGGTCGCCGCGGATCGACACGCCGCCGATCGTGCTCGCCGTGACCTCGTTGTCCTGTCCGCCGATCTCGAGCGTGCCCAGCACGCCGGCGTCGACCTCGATCCGATCCCCGCGGAGGATGAGTTCGCCGACCGCGGCGCCCGACAGGTCGACGTGCCGGTCGGCGCCGTTCACGGTGACGGACGGGCAGTCGCCGGTCAGGTCGGCCGCCCCTGCTTCGGCCGCGATCGTGACCGGCTGCCCGGCGCAGTCCTGCGTCGCGTCATCGGGCAGCCGGGTGCGACCATCGTCGGTGAGGGACGGGAAGGGCACCGGCGAGATCGCCTCATCGGCAGGCCCGGATGCCGGGATGTTGACGGTCAGGCATCCCGCCAGTGCCAGGGCGGTGGCGGTCAACGAGGCCGTCGCGAGGACCGACCTGGCGCTGCGTCGGAAGCTGCTCATCCAATCACGATAGGACGAGCGTGCCGATGGGCCCAGCGGTTGCGCACCCGCGCGCACGGCGCTAGTCCTCAGGCGCGCGGGTGCGCGAGCCGATAGGAAGCGGCGAGTCGTTCCGAGGAGACGTGGGTGTAGATCTGCGTGGTGCCCAGGCTCGCGTGGCCGAGCAACTCCTGCACGGCGCGGAGGTCTGCTCCCCCGTCGAGGAGATGCGTCGCCGCGGAGTGCCGGAGCGCGTGCGGGCCGACGGCGGCTGTTCCCATCGTCGGGCCCAGTGCTCGCACGACGACGTCGTACACCGCACGCGGGACGATGCGCGCGCCGCGCGCGCCGCAGAACAGTGCCCGTCCCGCGCTGTCGGGGGCGCTCGTGCGGGCGACGAGGGCGGGCCGCCCCCTCGTCAGGTACGCCTCGAGGGCGCGCAGGGCGGGAACGCCGAAGGGCACGACGCGCTCCTTGGACCCTTTGCCCATCACCCGGACGGTTGCGCGTTCGAGATCGAGGTCGTCCAGATCCAGGCCGCACAGCTCGGAGACGCGGATGCCTGCTCCGTAGAACGTCTCGAGCATCGCGCTGTCCCGCAGGACGATCGCGTCGCCGTCCCGTGCCCGGTCCGCCAGCGTGTCCAGCACCTCCCGGACGCCGTCCGCGGTGGCGACCTGAGGCAGCGAGCGGCCCCGTTTGGGCGCCACCAGCCTCAGACTGGGATCGGTCGGGACGAGGCCGGACTCGGTGGCCCAGGCGAAGAAGCCCCGGGCGGCAGCAGTTCGCCGAGCCAGGGTCGAGCGCGCATCACCGCGCTGGGTGGCCACCCACAGCCACTGCCGCAGCGCCTCCAGATCGATGTCCTCCAGCCTCGTGATCGGGGCCACGGCCAGAGCGAGGTCGCGGAGATCCGCCGCGTAAGCGCGGACGGTGGCGGGAGAGAGCCGGCGAACACGGGCGATCTCGTCGGCATACGCCGCGGCCGCCTCATCGATCTGCATCGTCCCAGCATGCACCGACCGTCCACCCGGCCGGTCGCTGACCCACGGCGTTCCGGTGAAACGGTCAGGGGCGTCGAGGAGCCGGAGCCCTCCGCCAACCGGCTTCGCCTCGGTGGACGACACCTTCGATCTCCAGGAGTCCCAGGATGGCGCTCGTATCGTCCGCGGACATCCCCGCACGTCGGGCGATGTCTTCCGTCCGTCGCCACGACTGCACGCTCATGGCGTCGGAGATCCTGGTGCTGTCGTCGGTGCGTCCGGTGCTGTCCGGCATGTCGAAGAGGGTCTGCGGGAGCCAGGACGTCGATCCGGTCGGGACGCCGAGCAGCTCCAGGACATCATCCGCGCTCGTGATGCACCGCGCGTCGAACTCGCGGAGAAGTCGGTGGCATCCTGCCGATGCGGCGCTGGTCACCGGACCCGGTACAGCCCCGATCGGGCGTCCGAGGGCGGCCGCGTGCCCGGCGGTGTTGAGCGAGCCGCTCCGCCAGCCCGCCTCCACGACGACGGTGGCCTCGGAGAGCGCCGCGATCAGCCTGTTCCGCTGCAGGAAGCGCCATCGCGTCGGCGCCGAGCCGGGCGGAACCTCGCTGGCGACGGCTCCCGTGGCCGCGATCCGGCCGATCAGGTCGGCGTGACCGGTCGGGTACGGGCGCTCCACGCCTCCGGCCAGCAACGCGGCGGTGACACCGCCCGCCGCCAGGGCGACGCGGTGAGCGACACCGTCGATGCCGTACGCGGCCCCCGAGACCACGATCACTCCGCGGGCCACCAGCTCCCCCGCCAGCTCCGCGGCCACGTGCTCGCCGTACGCCGTCGCCGCGCGCGCTCCGACGATGGCTGCGCGCGGTGACGGGAGCGAGAGGGCGCCAGGATCGCCGCGCACCCACAGGCACAACGGCGCATGCACGCCGAGGTCGGCCAGGGCGGCGGGCCACCGATCGTCCTCGGGTGTGAGCAGACGGATCCGGGCGATCCTGGCGACATCGAGATTGTCGAGGACGGCTCGTTGGTTCCACCGCGGCCTCCACCGGGCGACGGCGTCCTTCCACTGCTGCGCGGTCAGCTCGGCCGCGTTGCGGGCGGCTCCGTCCCGGCCACCGGTGACGACCTCGTGCAACGCCGTGGCGGGTCCGAGCGCGCCCACGATCCGACCGGCCACCCCGTCGCCCGGTTCCGCGAGGTGGCTCCAGGCGGCCGTCGCGAACACGTGCAGGGCGAGTTCGTCATTCAGAGCGTGCGCGACGAGGGGCGCCAGCGCCGTGCGGGCGATATCCGGCGCGGGGAGGATGTCGGTCATGTCGTGATTCCCTTCTTCATGAACAGCGCTCTGCCGATGTCGTGCACGGTCGGCGAGACCCGCCCGGCCAGGTCGCAGAGCGTCCACGCGACGCGCAGCACGCGGTCGTAGCCGCGGAGCGTCAGCGCACCGCGATGCAGGGCCACGTCGATCGGCCGGCGGACGACGGGGGCCAGTGCGAGCGGGCCCTCGCGCAGCCAGGGGCCGGACACCCTGGCGTTGACCGACCACTCGGTCTCCCGCAGGCGGAATGCGGCGCGAGCGCGTGCGTCCGCGACGCGCGCCGCCGCAGCATCCGTCGTCACCGCGTCCGCCCCGATCGACGCGGCGTGGGCGACCGAGACCCGCGTCAGACCGAGCTCGATGTCGACGCGGTCCAGCAGCGGCCCGGAGAGACGGCCGAGGTACCGCCGGATCGCCATGGGCGGACACACGCACGACGCCGCCCGCACGCCGTAGTTCCCGCAGGGGCAGGGATTGGTCGCGAGGATCAACTGGAAGCTGGCCGGGAAGCTGGCGGTGACACCGGCTCGGTGGATCGCGATCCGGCCCTTCTCCAGCGGCTGGCGGAGCGCATCGAGCACGCTGGGCGCGAACTCGCCGACCTCGTCGAGGAAGAGCACGCCGTGCGTGGCCCGGGCGATGGCGCCTGGGCGGACCACCCGGGATCCGCCGCCGACCAACGCGGCGATGCTCGCGCTGTGATGAGGCGATTCCAGCGGCGGGCGCCGGGTGAGGGTGTCGACCGGATCTCCGCACAGCGACCGGATCGAGGCGACCTCGAGCGCCGCCGCGTCATCCAGCGGCGGGAGGATGCCCGGCAGACGCGCGGCGAGCATCGTCTTCCCGGCGCCCGGCGGGCCGCTCATGAGCAGGTGGTGACCGCCTGCGGCAGCGGCGATCAGCGCCTCGACGGCGTCGCGCTGCCCGATGACCTCGGCGAGCTCCGGTATCGGCACGACCACCTCGACACCGCGCGGGAGCGGAACCGGGTCGAGGTCTCGGTCATCGATCCGTGCGCCGTGACGGCGCGCGACATCGCCCAGAGCGACCGCCCCGATCACCTCGATGCCCTCCACGAGTCGCGCCTCCGCCTCGTTCGCGTGCGGCACCACGACCCTGCGCATGCCCATCCGCGCCGCGGCCAGAACCGCCGGGAGCACGCCGGGTACCGGTCGCAGACGACCGTCGAGTCCGAGTTCGCCGATGTGCACCGTCTCGGCGATCGAGACCAGGTCGAGTGCGTTCTGAGTCGCGAGGGCTGCGATCGCGATCGCGACGTCGAACGACGAGCCGTGCTTGGGCAGGCTGGCGGGCGAGAGGTTCACGGTCAGACGTCTGCGCGGCAGTTCCAGCCCGCAGTTCGCGCTCGCATTGTGGATCCGCTGCACCGCCTCGCCCAGCGACTTGTCCGGCAGTCCGATGATGTGGAAGTCCGGCGTCTGATTCGACAGGTCCGCCTCGACCTCCACGAGGTCGCCCTCCAGGCCGGTGAGGGCGACCGCCCACGTCCGCGCCAGCGTCATCGGATGTCCTGGATGTGCTCGAGGCGGGCTCGTTCCGGCTGCGGGCCCGTGATGGCGATCACGTCCAGGCGCAGGCGTCGCCCCTGCGCCTCGTCGGGGTGGGCGGCGATCCAGGCGAACGCCAGGCGCCAGAGCCGGCTCCGTTTGCGGGCATCGACAGCCTCGAACGGATGCCCGAAGCCGTCACCGGCTCGCGTCTTGACCTCCACGATCACCAACGTCGACCCGTCGACGGCGACGATGTCGATCTCTCCTGCATGCACGCGCCAGTTGCGGTCGAGGATCAGGTACCCGCTCGACTCGAGGTGCCGCGCGGCGCGGTCCTCTCCCGCTTTGCCCAGAACGTCCTTCGCAGCCATGCCTGAATGCTCGCCCGCGCGGCTCGCCGCCGATGTCCGGCGGACGAGAACCGTGGAGCGCGCGGGTTCCGACCCGATTGTGGAGGAAGCCCTGCCCCGTCGGTCGCGATGCGACCGGGCACCGCGCCCGTCCTAAGATGAGAGCACCATGGATGACGAAGTCTTCGAGGACTACGACCGCGAGCTCGAGCTCGCCCTCTACCGCGAGTACCGCGACGTCGTTTCTCAGTTCCAGTACGTGATCGAGACCGAGCGCCGCTTCTACCTCGCGAACGAGGTCAACGTGGTGCGCCGCGACACCGAGCACGACTTCTACTTCGAACTGACGATGACCGATGTCTGGGTGTGGGACATCTATCGCGCGGATCGCTTCGTGAAGTCCGTCCGCGTGCTGACCTTCAAGGACGTCAACGTGGAGGAACTGTCACGCCGGGACTTCCACCTGCCCGAGGAACTGTCGCTCGACTCCTGATCGGTGCGCGCCGTTCAGAACAGCGTCGACGGTCCGGTGAGCGACCACGATGCCCGGTGGTGCGGGCTGATCCCGTGCTCGCGGATGGCGTCGCGATGCTCCGGACTCGCGTAGCCCTTGTTCCTGGCCCATTGGTATGCGGGCAGTTCGTCGTGAAGATCCGTCATCAGCGCGTCACGCGCGACTTTCGCGATGACCGATGCCGCGGCGGCGCTCGCGCAATCGCGATCGGCCTTGATCACGGGGCGGACCGTGAGTCCGGTCGCGCCGGCGGGCGTGATGTAGTCGTAGTTCCCGTCGAGGACCACGATCGCCTCTTCCGGCACGACGCCGTGGGCGCGCAGGTCCGCGAGCGCCCGGATGGTGGCAAGGCCCAGCGCCCGCATGATGCCGATCTCGTCGATCTCCACGGAGCTCGCCCACCCGACCGCACTGGCGGCGACCCACGAGACCGCGCGCGCCGCGACATCCGCTCTGCGCATCTCGGGGACCAGCTTGGAATCGCGCAGGCCCTGCGGAACCCGCTTGCGCGAACGCGGGGCATCGATCATCACCGCGCCGACGGCGACGGGTCCGGCCAACGAACCCCGCCCCACCTCGTCGCAGGCGATGAGGGTCGTGTGCTCGCGCAGCAGCCGCCGCTCGAGCGTCAGACGCGGCTCGGCGACCGTCATCTCGGAGCCGGCTCCACGTCGGGCACGCCCCCGAACGCCTCGTGATGGAAATCGAGCATCCCGAACCTGCTGAACGGCCACGTGATCAGGAATGCGCGGCCCACGACGTTGTCGATCGGGACGAACCCCTTCCCGGGCTGCTCCTGGTTGTACCGGGAGTCCTTCGAGTGGTAGCGGTTGTCGCCGAGCACCCAGAGACTGCCCTCCGGGACGACGACATCGAAGGCGTCGGCGGAGGCGGGGCTTCCCGGCGCGGGCAGTGCGAGGTAGTCGCTCTCGTCGATCGCCACGTCGTTGACGGTGATCTGGCCGAGGTCGTTGCAGCAGACGACATGATCGCCCGGCATCCCGATGAGGCGCTTGACGAGATGATCGTCGCTGTCCGGTGCAGACAGCCCGACCAGTGACAGCAGCCAGTCCACCCCCTCCACCAGCGGGGAGCGGGCGGGCGCGGTGCTGGGCGGCAGCCATCCGCCGGGATCGCGGAAGACGACGATGTCGCCTCGTCCGTATCCGCCGAAGCGCGGCGTGATCTCGTCCACGAGGATGCGGTCGTCGATGTGCAGAGTGTTCTGCATCGACCCCGACGGGATGTAGAACGAGCGCACCAGGAAGGTCTTGACCAGGAACGACACCAGCACCGCGATGAGGATGATCACGAGCACGTCGCGCAGGAAGCTCAGCCAGCCGCGGCGCCGCTCGCGCGGCCGCTCCGCCCTGGACCGCGGTGTGGGCACCGGCTCAGCGGAGGCCGTCTGCTCGGTCGTCATGGGGGTCCTTCACCGGGCTCTCCGGAAGTCGGTGTGCCGTCGCATCAAGGTTCGCACATCCCTTCCTGCGAAAACGACGAAACCCCGGACCATTCGGTCCGGGGTTCGACGCAGAAGCGCGTCAGTTGTCGCGCTTCTCCTTGATCTTGGCCTTCTTGCCGCGGAGGTTGCGCAGGTAGTAGAGCTTGGCGCGACGGACGTCACCGCGCGTGACGACCTCGATGTGGTCGATCACCGGGCTGTGAACGGGGAACGTGCGCTCCACGCCCACCTGGAAGCTGATCTTGCGGACCGTGAAGGTCTCGCGCACGCCGTCGCCGGAGCGACCGATGACGACGCCCTGGAACACCTGGATACGCGAGCGGTTGCCCTCGGTGATGTTCACGTGCACCTTGACGGTGTCACCGGGGTGGAAGACGGGGATGTCCGAACGCAGCGATGCCGCGTCGACGGAGTCGAGGATCTGCATGATCATGCTCTCTGCGGCCGCCACAGGTCGACCGCGGGTTGAGGAAGGAAAGTGATGTGCGCCCGAGGCCGCGGCCGGAACGTCCGACGGCGGGCTCCCCTGAGGCAGAGCCTTTCAGGGCACAAACATCCATTCTGCCATGGATGCCGCGCCCGCCCAAACCGGGCTCAGCCGGCCGGCGGTCGCTCGGTGATGACGATGACGTCGCGCTCGGACTGCGCCGCCTCGGGCGCCGGACCCTCAGCGGGCGCGGGAATGTAGCCCAGCCCCTGGGTGGTGCGCAGGAGGAGAGCCGACGGTCGCGCCTCACGCCACAGCTGCCACAGCTCCAGCCAGAACAGGGCGAGTCCGACGATCACCGTGACGACCATCGCCGGTGCCCACCACGCCTGGTTGAAGAAGCCGAGCGAGATGGTCAGCAGGTGCCAGACCGAGAAGCCCAGGACATCCCACCACGAGACCGCGCGCTCGGCACGGACTGTCCCCCGTGCGCGAACGAGGAGGGTGAGTACGAGCTGTCCGATGAACACGGACGGGATGGCGATCAACAGCACCCACAGGAACGCCCAGCCGCCAGCGTTGAAGACGCCCCAGCCCACCAGCAGCCACAACGGCAGCAGGAAGGCGGCCGGAATCAGCCAGACGAAGAACGCACGACGCACCCACATGCCTCGATGGTACGCCGGTCAGCTTGGCGTTAGGCGAGAATGGAGGGCGACGAAAGGACCCCCATGATCGAGTTGCGCACGCCCGCCGAGCTTGAGGCGATGCGGCCCGCCGGACGCTTCGTGGCCGAGACCCTGGCGACCCTGCGCGACGAGACGAAGGTCGGGACGAACCTGCTCGCGATCGACCGTCGGGCACACGATCTGATCCGTCGGGCCGGAGCGGAATCGTGCTACATCGACTATCACCCGTCGTTCGGGGCGAGCCCGTTCGGCAAGGTCATCTGCATCTCCGTGAACGACGCCGTCCTGCACGGCCTCCCCTTCGACTACGCCCTGCGGGACGGCGACCTGGTCACCCTCGACTTCGCCGTCTCGGTCGACGGATGGGTCGCCGACTCCGCGGTCTCCTTCGTCGTGGGCACCGCCCGCGATGAGGACCTGGCCCTGATCGACACGACCGAGCGGGCGCTGGATGCCGCGATCGCGGCCTCGACGGTGGGATCGAGGATCGGCGACATCTCCGCCGCCATCGCCGAGATCGCTCACGGAGACGGATACGACATCAACACCGACTTCGGCGGACACGGTGTCGGACGCACGATGCACGGCGACCCCCATGTCCCCAACGACGGCAAGCCCAATCGCGGCTACCCGCTGAAGGCTGGACTCGTGCTCGCCCTGGAGCCCTGGCTGCTGGAGACCACGGACGAACTGATCACCGACCCGGACGGGTGGACCCTGCGCAGCGCCGACGGCTCGCGCGGTGCGCATTCCGAGCACACCATCGCCATCACCGAGGACGGACCGATCGTCTTGACCGACCGGTCCTTCCTCGGCGTGCGCTGACCAGACCTATCGCACGGCGTCAGGGGCGCGCAGGACGACGGCCGAGCGGCCGGGTAGGAGCGCCGTCCGCTCGTCGACCCGCGCCGACACGTCCGTCGTGAGCAGCGCGACTGCACCGGCGGGAACCGGCAGCTGCACATGTGCCTCGGCGAAGTTCACCAGAACCTGGACGTCACCCCGCTGCATCCGGAACCACCGCGCGTCCTCGTCCGCCTCGGCGCTCACCGATCCGAAGCGCGGATCGGTGAACTCGGGGGTCGTGCGCCGTAGCCGCACCAGCCGGCGATAGAGCTCCAGCATCCGTCCGTGACGGTCGTCATGGATCTCCTCCCAGCGCAGCTTGGAGCGCAGGAACGTCTCCGGATCCTGCGGGTCCGGCACCACGGATTCGTCCCAGCCCATGGCTGTGAATTCGGCCAGGCGCCCTTCCGCCGTGGCACGACCCAGCTCGGGCTCCGGATGCGAGGTGAAGAACTGCCAGGGGGTGGATGCCGCCCACTCCTCGCCCATGAACAGCATCGGCGTGTAGGGGCTGAGCAGCGTCAGGACAGCCACGATCGCCAGCCCGCCCTCGTCGAGGGTTTGCGACAGGCGGTCGCCCGCGGCGCGGTTGCCGATCTGATCGTGATCCTGGCCGAAGGTGACCAGGCGCGAGGTGGGGATGCGCGGATCGATCGGATGCCCGTGCACAGCGCCCCGGAACGAGGACCAGGTCCCGTCGTGGAAGAAGCCCTTCGTCGCCACCTTCACCAGTGCAGAGAGCGGGGCGAAGTCGGCGTAGTAGCCGGTCGTCTCCCCCGTCGCGGCGACGTGCAGCGCGTGGTGGTAGTCATCGCTCCACTGCGCGGTCAGGCCGTAGCCGTCCGCCTCGCGTGCTGAGATCAGCTTCGCGTCGTTGAGGTCCGACTCGGCGATCAAGGTCAGCGGGCGGCCCACGTGCGCCGCGAGGCTGTCCGTTTCCTCCGCGATCTCCTGCAGGATGTGCACCGGCGCGGAGTCCTTCAGGGCGTGCACGGCATCGAGGCGGAGCCCGTCGACGTGATAGTCGTTCATCCACATCAGGGCGTTGTCGATGATGTACCGCCGCACGGCGGCTTCGTCCAGGTTCACCGAGGAGCCCCAGGTGTTGCGCTCGGCATCCCGCAGGTACGGACCGAACTCGGGCAGGTAGTTGCCGCTGGGGCCGAGGTGGTTGTAGACGACGTCCTGGATGACGGCGAGCCCTCGCGCATGGCAGGCGTCGACGAACCGCTGATAGGCCGCCGGCCCGCCGTACACCTCGTGTACCGCGTACCAGAGGACGCCGTCGTACCCCCAGTTGTGGACGCCGTTGAAGTCGTTGACCGGCAGCACCTCCACGAACGAGACGCCGAGGTCGACGAGGTGATCGAGACGCTCGATCGCGGAATCGAGCGTGCCTCCCGGAGTGAAGGTTCCGATGTGGAGCTCGTAGACGACCCCTCCCGCCAGGGGACGACCGGTCCACGAGTCATCGCTCCACGAGAAGCTCTGCGGGTCGAACCACGCCGAGGCCTCGTGCACGCCGCGCGGCTGCCGCCTGGACCGCGGGTCGGGCCGCAGGTCGTCGCCGTCGCCGAGGACGAACCCGTATTCATCGCCGTCGCCGAGGACGATGTTGCTCGTCCACCAGCCGTCGGCCGTCGCTGTCAGTTCGACGTCGGGCACGTCGGGACGACGCATCCGGACCCGTGACGTCCTCGGCGCCCACACCTCGATGCTCATGAGTCTGCTCCTGCCTCGCTGTCGGGTTCGTCGGATACCAGCAGCGCCACCGGGTAGGTCCCCAGCAGCTCGGTCAGCGGGATCATCGAGTCGGTGAATCGACGGCCGGTCAGTGCGTCGCGCGTCGGACCGCCGTGCCGCAGCAGGACCGTCTCACCCCATCCGCCGCGCGAGGCAAGACCGACCGGGAGGCGCGTGGCGACGGTGAGCGTGCCGCCGCGGTCGAAGGCCACCGCATGCGCGGACGCCTCTCCCACGACGCTCATCGGCGTGTAGCGGGTGAACAGGTCGGGGCGATCGCGACGCAGACGCAGGGCACGGGAGGTCACAAGCAGCTTCGCTGCTCCGCTCGCATCGATCGACGGGAGCTGTTCGCCCGCCGGAGCCGAATCGATGGCGGAGAGCATGCGCCGGCGCAGATCGAAGTCGACTTCCCTGCGATTGTCCGGGTCGACCAGCGACGTCTCCCACAGCTCGGATCCCTGATAGACGTCTGGAACACCCGGGCCCGTCAGTTGGAGGAGCTTGGCGGACAGCGCATTGGACCAGCCTGCGAGCGCGATCTCGTTGACGAACGCGGTGAGCCGCCGGTTCAGCTGCGCATCGTCGAAGATCGCGTCGATCGTCGCGTGCATCCGCTCCTCGAACGCGGCGTCGGGATCCCACCATCCCGTCGCCTCCGCCGCTTCCCGGGAGGCCTTCTCCGCGTAGGCGTGCAGTCGTTCGCGTGTGATCGGCCAGGCCCCGATGGCGGCCTGGTAGAGCAGGTCGTCGAAGCCGGCGTGCCCGCTGGTGGACCCTGCACGCAGGTCGGCGAGGAGGTCGGCCCAGCGCTCGGGGATCTCGGAGAGGACGTCCAGCCGCGCACGCACGTCCTCGCCGCGCTTGGTGTCATGGGTGGACAGCGTCGTCATCGCCGCCGGCCACTGCGCCTGCCGGCGCGACTGGGCGAGATGGAAATCGTCCACGGTCAGGGCGAAGACCGACGGGTCGCCTCCCACCTCGGTGAGCGAGCCCAACCGGTTGTAGCGGTAGAAGGCGGTGTCCTCGACGCCCTTGGCCATCACCGGCCCCGTCGTCTGCTGGAACCGCCGCGCGACGGCGTGGGCGGGGTCGGCCAGCACCGGTACGAGTGACGCGATGGCCGCGGCGAGGTCGGGGCGACGATCGGATGCCTCGGCCGCGGCGCGGTCGAGCTGTTCGCGCCCTGCGGGCAGGTAGGAGCGGTACACGGGGAAGCATGTGAGCAGCTCGGCCAGTGCGTCGCGCGCGACCGCGGGGTCGAGCCGCGTGAACCCCGCCCCGCCGGCCTCGGATTCCGGTGCGGCGCCGAGGTCCGGCAGCTCACGCACGAGCCGGGCGATCTCGGCGCCCTGGATGGTGTCGGCGATCATCCGCTTCGTGTCGTGGATGACGTCGGAGTAGTCGCGGGGGCCCGAAGGCCGCACGACGGCATCCAGCTCGTTCAGCACGCCCTCCCCCGCAGGGTCGATCAGCAGTCGGTCGAATTCGGCGAGCGCGTCGTAGCCGGTCGTGCCGTCGGTCTCCCACCACGCCGGCAGGTCCTCACCGTGCTCGAGGATCTTCTCCACGAGCACATACGCCCCGCCCGTCGCATCCGCGAGCCGCGCCAGGTAGCCGCCGGGATCCAGCAGGCCGTCCGGGTGGTCCACCCGCAGGCCGTCGGCCAGCCCCTCGCGCACCCACCGCAGCACCTCGGCATGCGATTCGTCGAACACCCAGGGGGTCTCCACGCGGACACCGGCCAGCGTGGTCACGGCGAAGAACCGCCGGTAGTTCAGCTCCGCGGCCTCCCTGCGCCAGAAGAGCAGCTCCCAGTGCTGCCCGTCCAGCACGTCGCGGATCACGGCCGGATCGGTCAGATCGACACCCGAAGGAACGGACCCGGGTGCCAGGGGAAGCACGTGGTCGAAGTACTTCACGACGCCTGGACTGGGCTGTGCCTCGCCAGGACCGGTCTGCTGCGACTGCTGGAGGACCACCTCGACGTCCTCCAGAGCCTCATCCACGGTGCCGCCCAGGATCGGCAGCCGGACCTTGCCACTGCCGAAGTCCCAGTCGATGTCGAACGCCGCGGCGTATCGTGACTCGCGTCCGAATGTGAGCACGTCCCACCACCACGGGTTCTGCGCGGGCACTGCGACGCCCATGTGGTTCGGGACGATGTCGATCAGGATGCCCAGGCCGGCGGCGCGAGCTGCGGCAGCGAAGCGATCGAGGCCTTCGCGACCGCCGCGCGCCGGATCAACCAGTGTGGAGTCGACCACGTCGTAGCCGTGATCAGAACCGTCCGACGCCTTCAGCAGCGGCGACAGATACGCCCAGTCGACGCCGAGATCGCTCAGGTAGCCGGTCACTGCCGCCGCAGCATCCAGATCGAAACCCGATCGGATCTGCAGGCGGTAGGTCGAGATCGGGCGACGCGTCATGTGCGCTCTCCTACAGTTCGGGTTTGGGTGCCTTGCCGGGCAGATCGTCCGGATGCAGCGGATTGGCCTGCGACGTCAGCGACGCCGAGACGGAATGGTCGACCTCGGGCTCGGGCAGGTCGTGCTCGCACAGCACCATGAGCGATTTCGCCTCGAGGGTGATCGTCTCGCCAGGGCTGACGGGCTGGGTGTTCGCGCGGCTTCCCGCGGTGTCGATCAGGACGTCCCACTCGGGGCTGAAGTGCGGCGCCGGCAGCTGGAAGTCCGTCGATTCGTCGCCCGCGTTGAACAGGACGATGAAGTGCTGATCGAGGATCTGCTCGCCACGACGATCGCGTTCTCGGATCCCGCCGCCATTGAGGAACACGCCGATCGCGCGTCCGAAGCCGGAGTCCCAGTCCTCCGGCTGCATGACGGATCCGTCGGGGCGCAGCCACACGATGTCGGGGATCGGCGCGCCCTCCTCCATCTTGACCGGGCGACCGTCGAAGAAGCGGCTGCGCCGGAACGTCGGGTGCTCGCGGCGCAGGCGTGCCAGCGCGGCGGTGAACTCCGAGAGCGGCTGGTCGACGGAATCCCAGTCGATCCACGTGATCTCATTGTCCTGGGCGTAGCCGTTGTTGTTGCCGCCCTGGGTGCGTCCGAGCTCGTCGCCGTGCAGGAGCATCGGCACGCCCTGCGACAGCATCAGCGTGGCGATGAAGTTGCGCTGCTGCCGGGCGCGCAGTGTGTTGATCTCCGGGTCGTCCGTAGGGCCTTCGACACCGAAGTTGCTCGAGCGGTTGTGGGACTCGCCGTCGTTGTTGTCTTCGCCGTTGTCCTCGTTGTGCTTCTCGTTGTAGGAGACCAGGTCGCGAAGGGTGAAGCCGTCGTGCGCGGTGACGAAGTTGATGGATGCCACCGGCCGCCGCCCCGAATGCTCGTACAGGTCGGCCGAGCCGGTCAGGCGCGACGCGAATTCGCCGAGGGCCTGCGGCTCGCCCCGCCAGAAGTCGCGGACCGTGTCGCGGTACTTCCCGTTCCACTCGGTCCACTGCGGCGGGAAGTTCCCCACCTGGTAGCCCCCGGGTCCGACGTCCCACGGCTCGGCGATGAGCTTGACCTGCGAGACCACCGGATCCTGCTGGACGAGTTCGAAGAAGGTCGCCAGTCGGTCCACCTCGTAGAACTCGCGCGCGAGCGTCGAGGCCAGGTCGAAGCGGAAGCCGTCGACGTGCATCTCGAGCACCCAGTACCGCAGCGAGTCCATGATGAGCTGCAGGGTGTGCGGATGCCGCACGTTCATGCTGTTGCCGGTACCGGTGTAGTCGGTGTAGTACCGCTTGTCGTCGTCTTCCAGGTGGTAGTAGGCGGCGTTGTCGATGCCACGCATCGACAACGTCGGGCCCATGTGGTTCCCCTCGGCCGTGTGGTTGTAGACCACATCGAGGATGACTTCGATCCCCGCGGTGTGCAGGGCGCGCACCATGCCCTTGAACTCCTGCACCTGCTGGCCGAGCTGGCCGGTGGACGAGTACGTGTTCTGGGGTGCGAAGAAGGCGATCGTGTTGTAGCCCCAGTAGTTCGACAGTCCCTTCTCCTGCAGCGTCGAATCATCCACGAACTGGTGAACCGGCATCAGCTCGATCGCCGTGACGCCGAGTTTGACCAGGTGGTCGATCACTGCCGGATGCGCGACGCCGCTGTAGGTGCCACGGAGTTCCTCCGGCACCTCCGGATGCAGCTCGGTGAGTCCCTTCACGTGCGCTTCGTAGATGAAGGATTCCGCGTACGGCGTCTTCGGCTGCCGGTCACCGGTCCAGTCGAAGAAGGGGCTGACGACGACGCCCTTCATCATGCTCGTCGCAGAGTCTTCGTCGTTGCGTGAATCCGGGTCGCCGAAGTCGTAGCCGAACACCGGCTGTCCCCACTTGATCTGACCGTCGACGGCTTTGGCGTACGGGTCGAGCAGGAGCTTGTTCGGGTTGAACCGCTGACCCTCCGACGGATCGTTGGGCCCGTCGATCCGAAAGCCGTACCGCTGACCGGGGCGCACGTTGGGCAGATACGCGTGCCAGACGAACGCGTCGACGTCGACGAGGTCGACCCGCGTCTCCTTGCCCCGCTCTCCGAACAGGCAGAGCTGCACCCGCGTGGCTCCCTCGCTGAAGATCGCGAAGTTCGTCCCGTTTCCGTCGAACGTCGCCCCGAGCGGGTAGGTCGATCCCGGCCATGCCTCCACGAAGTGCCCCTGTCCCGGCGGATTGACGCCGGCCTCCAGGCTAGTTGCCGGAATCGACGTCCGGGGAGCCGGCAGGTTGCCGGTAGGATCCGGCGCTACTCGGGAAGGAGATCCGGTCGCCGCTCACGCGTGCGGACCACCTGCTGCTCGCGTCGCCACGCGGCGATGGCCCCGTGATTGCCGCTCAGCAGGATCGCCGGGACCTCGCGGTCGCGCCACACTGCTGGCTTCGTGTACGACGGGTACTCCAGGAGGCCGTCTTCGTGGGACTCCTCGACCAGGCTCTCCGGGTTGCCGACGACGCCCGGGATCAGGCGACCGATCGCCTCGATCATCGCCATGGCGGCCACCTCGCCGCCGTTGAGCACATAGTCGCCGAGACTGATCAGCCGGACATCGCCCAGTGTCGCGGCATAGTCGAACACCCGCTCGTCGATGCCCTCGTAGCGACCGCAGCCGAAGACGAGGTGCGGCGCGGTGGCCAGCTCCCGGGCTGTCGCCTGGGTGAACCGCGCTCCGGCGGGAGAGGGGAAGATGAAGACGGGCCGGTCAGGGATCGCCGGATTCTCCGCAGCATCCGCCGCGATCCCGTCCAGCGCCTGCCCCCACGGGTCCGCCTTCATCACCATGCCGGCGCCGCCGCCGTACGGCGTGTCATCGACGGTGCGATGACGGTCGTACGTGGCGTCGCGCAGGTCGTGGATACGGACGTCGAGGATGCCGTTGCCGCGGGCCTTCCCCAGCAGCGAGACCTCGAGCACGTCGAAGAACGCCGGGAAGATCGAGACGACGTCGATGCGCACGTCAGTCGTCCGAGGGGTCTTCGGCCTCGTCAGGCTCCGTCGTCGGCCCGGGAGCGTCGTCGTCGGCGGGAAGTTCTTCGAAGAGTCCCGGCGGCGGCGTGACCAGCACGCGCCCAGCGGCCATGTCGACCTCGGGCACGATCGCCTTGACGAACGGGACCAGCACCTCGGCGTCGGGACCGGTGCGCACGATGAGCAGATCCTGCGCCGGGAGGTGCTCGACGCGGATGACGCGGCCGACGATGTCGCCGTCGCGCACGACGTCGAGACCGACGAGCTGATGGTCGTACCAGGCGTCGTCCTCGACCGGCGCGGTCTCGTCGTCCTGGTCGACCCAGAGGATCGCGCGGATGAGCTCTTCGGCGCCGGAGCGGTCATCGACGCCGTCGAAGAAGGCGACCGGGTGGGAGTTCATCCACCGGAACTCGCGTACGGTCAGCGTCTTGCCGTGCCATGGCGAGGACTCGGGCACCTGGAGCGTGAAAGCGGCACCAGGCGTGAAACGACCCTCGGGGTCATCGGTGTACAACTCCAGCTTCAGAGCGCCTTTGAGGCCGTGGGCCTTCACAAGGCGCCCGACTCGAAGCTGGGTCTTGGCGGACTTCTGCGGGCGGGGCGAGGTGCTCTCGTCGCTCACGTCAGTCGTCCGCGACGTCGACGCGCACGCGCCGGCCGTCGGCAAGCGCAGAGATCAGCGTTCGCAGGGCTTTCGCCGTGCGGCCGCCGCGCCCGATCACGCGACCCCGGTCGTCCGGGTGGACGTGCACCTCGAGGACGTCACCGCGGGGTGACGTCGACGAGTGGATGGACACGTCATCGGGGTGATCGACGATCCCCTTGACGACGTGTTCGAGCGCGGCGGCCAGCACCACGATTATTCGGCGTCGGTCGCGGCGTCGGCGTCAGCCTCTGCCGGCGCCTCAGCTGCGGGCTCTTCGGTCTTCTTCTCAGCCTTCGGCTTGATGACGACCTTCTTGGTCGTGTCGGCCTCGAAGGGGGCCTTGGGCTCTTTGACCTTGACGGTCGAGACGGCGTTCGCGTCGCCCTTGAACTTGCCCCAGTCACCGGTGAGCTTCAGCAGCGCGGCGACCTGCTCGGTCGGCTGAGCGCCGACGGAGAGCCAGTACTGGGCCCGCTCGGAGTCGACCTCGATGAACGAGGGCTCCTCGGTCGGGTGGTACTTGCCGATCTCTTCGATGACACGACCGTCGCGCTTGGTGCGCGAATCGGCCACGACGATGCGGTAGTAGGGCGCACGGATCTTGCCCAGGCGCTTGAGACGAATCTTGACAGCCACGATTTCTCCAGAAATGTGTGAAGTGAACGAACCGATCGCCTGGAGAGTGGGGTGCACACCCGGCGGAAGCTCAAAAGGAGGACCTGAACGCTGGATAGAGGGTCGAGCGAGTGGTCCGACCCACAATTCTCGCACATCGGACTCGTCGTTGCGAACCATGACGAATCACCGGCGTTGCGCCGTCCGCGTGCGAAACTGACCCCATGACGGTGCCCTTCGCGACATCCGCCCGCTCATCCGTGGGTCTGGAGTGGGAACTCATGCTCGCCGACGGGATCACTGGAGACCTGGTGCCGCGCGCACCCGAGGTGATCGACGTCCTCGAGGACGCGACGGCTCTCGAGCGGTACACCGTCACCGGTGAGCTGCTGACCAATACGGTCGAGGTGACAAGCGGCATCGGCGACACGGTCGCCGCGGCCGTGGATGACATCGCCGACGCGATCGCCGCGGTGCGCACGGTCACCAATCCGATGGATGTCGAGCTGCTCTGCGCCGGCAGCCACCCCTTCGCCCAGTGGTACGAGCAGTCCGTCACCGACAAGACGCGGTACCACAAGCTCATCGAGCGCACCCAGTGGTGGGGTCGCAACATGATGATCTGGGGAATCCACATCCACGTCGGCGTGGAGGACGTGAACAAGGTCTTCCCGATCATCAACGCCCTGTCCGTCTACCTGCCGCATCTGCAGGCGCTCTCGGCATCCAGTCCCTTCTGGGCGGGTGAGCGGACCGGCTACGCCTCCAATCGATCGCTCGTGTTCCAGCAGCTGCCGACGGCGGGGCTCCCATGGCCGCTGCAGGATTGGTCCGAGTTCGAGGGCTACCTCGACGACATGGTGCGCACCGGCGTGATGGCGGACGCGTCGGAGGTGCGCTGGGACATCCGCCCCGCCCCCCGCTGGGGCACCATCGAGGTGCGCGCCTGCGACGGGATGTCGACACTCCCCGAGCTCGCGGCGGTCGCATCGCTCGTGCAGGCGCTCGTGGAGCACTTCTCTCGGCTGCTCGACGAAGGCCGCGAGCTGACTGTCGTCCAGCCGTGGTTCGTCCGGGAGAACAAGTGGCGAGCGGCGCGGTACGGCCTCGATGCCCGCGTCATCGTCGACAGTGACGGCACCCAGCGCCCCGTACGGGAGCACCTGCGCGAGACGATGGCCGAGCTCGCGGACGTCGCGGTCGACCTCAAGTGCGCGCGGGAGTTCGCCGGTCTGGACACCATCCTCGAGCAGGGCGCCAGCTATGCGCGCCAGACGCTGGTGGCCGATGCCGCGGAGGGCGATCTGCGCGAGGTCGTGCAGCACCTCATCCGCGAGTTCCGCGCCGGCCCCACACTGCGCGAGCATCTCGCGGCGCTGGGCCACTGACGCGAGATCCGTGCCACCGGATCAGGATCTCACCGGCACAGGACGCAGCGCGCCGAATCGTCCTGCCCCGGCGAGATCGCCTGATCTGGCCGCCGTGGAAGGACGGCTCCGCGAGGTCAGCCCTTGCCGAGGAGCTTCTGCAGCTCCGCCAGGTCGGCGGCACTCGGCGCGCCTGCGCCGCCGGCGCCCGCGCTGCCGAGTCCGAACCCGGACCCGGTCGGCTGCGCCGGAGCGGATGCCGCGATGCCGGCGTTCTCCTGGGCGCGCTTGGCCGGGTTGCCCGACCGGGAGCCCTTCGCCTTGACCTGCTTGCCGCGCTTGGACGAGGCACCGGGGCGTCCCGCACCCGGCACCGGCCCCATGCCGGGGATGTTGGGAACCCCGCCGCGCGCGACGGTCTTCATCATCTTCGCCGCCTGCTCGAAGCGGTTCACGAGCGCGTTGACGTCGGTCACCGTCATTCCCGAACCGCGGGCGATTCGCAGGCGCCGCGAGCCGTTGAGGATCTTGGGGTTGCGCCGCTCCCCCAGCGTCATCGAGCGGATGATCGCCTCGGTGCGGTCGATCTCCTTCTCGTCGAAATCCTCGAGCTGCTGCTTCATCGAGCCCATGCCCGGCAGCATGCCGAGCATCTTCTTCATCGAGCCCATCTTCTTCATCTGCTGCATCTGCTCGAGGAAATCCTCGAGGGTGAAGCTCTCCGTCGCGAGCTTCTCGGCCATCTTCATGGCTTCTTCCTCGTCGAAGGCCTGCTGGGCCTGCTCGATGAGGGTCAGGATGTCGCCGAGGTCGAGGATGCGCGAAGCCATGCGATCCGGGTGGAACGGCTCGAGGTCATCGAGGCCTTCGCCCGTGGACGCGAAGATGATCGGACGACCGGTGACCGAGGCGACGGACAGTGCGGCGCCACCGCGCGCGTCGCCGTCCAGCTTGGACAGCACGACGCCGGTGAAATCGACGCCGTCCTGGAACGCCTTCGCGGTGTTGACGGCGTCCTGACCGATCATCGCGTCGATGACGAAGAGCACTTCGTCCGGGTCCGTCGCCTTGCGGATGTCCGAGGCCTGCTTCATCAGCTCGGCATCGACGCCGAGTCGGCCGGCCGTGTCGATGATGACGACGTCATGCTGCTGGCGGCGCGCGACCTCCACGCCGTCGCGTGCGACCTGGACCGGGTCACCGGTCCCGTTGCCCGGCTGGGGGGCGTAGATCGCGGCACCGGCTTGCCCCGCGACGACCTGGAGCTGGTTGACGGCATTCGGCCGCTGCAGGTCGGCGGCGACCAGCAGCGGTGTGTGACCGTCCTTCTCCAGCATCTTCGCGAGCTTGCCCGCGAAGGTCGTCTTCCCCGAACCCTGGAGCCCGGCGAGCATGATGACCGTGGGCGGGTTCTTCGCGAACTGCAGGCGACGCTGCTGGCCGCCGAGGATCGCGATCAGCTCTTCATTGACGATCTGGACGACCTGCTGGGCGGGGTTGAGCGCTTTGCTGACCTCATCCCCGAGCGCGCGTTCGCGCACCTTCGCGGTGAAGTCCTTGACGACCGGGAGCGCGACGTCGGCGTCGAGGAGCGCGCGCCGGATCTCGCGGACGGTCCCATCCACGTCCGCCGGCGTGAGCTTGCCCTTGGTGCGGAGGTTGCGGAAGGTCTCGGTGAGCCGATCGGAAAGGGTGCCGAAGGTAGCCATGATCCGCCAAGTTTACGCGTCCTGAGGCGAGGCTCCGGATCGCCGGCGACCTGATCAGTCGTCGCCGAGCTCTTGGAAGACGGTCAGCTGCAGATCGGCCGGCGCGCGCAGTCGCGCGTTCATCGACCGCCACGGCGTGAGACGAGCGGATGCCTCGACCTGCGCGCCCGCGGCGGCCAGACGCTCGACCACACCGGCGGTGTCGTCGACTTCGAGCGCGATCCTGATGCGTTCGCTCGTGCCGCCGTCGGTCTCCACCCCGTCGATGAAGGCGACCTGCGCCGTGTTCGCGAGCTCGAGCGTCGCTCTCCCGGCATCGAGGATCACGACATGAGCGCCGCCGTCTGCCTCGAAGGCGGCCTGCTGCGGCATCCCGACGACGTCGCGGTAGAAGGTGAGCGCACCCTCGAACTGCGCCGCATGCACGACGACACGGAGCTGACGGACATCGCCGCGTTGCACCTCCGGCACCCCCGTGCGCTCCGCGATCGCCAGTGCGCGCGGCAGGAATCCACTGAGCGAAGTGCGCCCCGCGCCCTCGCGTGCCCAGGCATCGACGGCAGCCAGGACCGCTCCGGCGTACGCCGCGGCGGCGACCTCGGCGTGCAGACGGTCGGCGCCGTCGGCGGTCAGGCGATCCGCCACCGCGCGGGCGATACGCGCCCTCCGCAGCGACGCCTCGCGCTCGAGCTCCTCCTCGATCCCCATCGCCCGGGTGTTCCCCAGTGCCAGCGCCAGCGTGTCCGGGGCGAAGTCCGTGCCCAGGGCGATCAACCCCGCGCGCACGGCTGCCGTGGCATCCGCTCCACCTGCGCGGCCGAGCTGGGACTCGAAGCGTGCGATCCGCTCGTCAAGCCCCGACCAGAGGATCTCGCCCTTGGACGCGAAGTAGTTGAAGAAGCTCGAGCGGCTCACACCCGCACGCCGCGTGATGTCGGCGATCGAGGTCTGCTCGTAGCCCTGCTCGAGGAACAGCTCGCAGGCCGCCTCGGCCAGGGTCTCGCGTGACGATGCCTTGGGCCTGCCTGCGCGCGACTCTGACGACATGCCCTCAGCGTACGAGCAGGTGCGACGAAGGCGTATTGTTGGACGCATTCCATAAATGTCCACGGCTGAACCGGCTCCCCGGAGGTCTGCATGCTCGATGTCGTTCTGGCGGGATTGGCTCCCGATCTCGTCGCCTATCAGGACGGGTGGGACCTGCAGCGACGGGTCCATGCCGATGTCGTGTCGGGAATCCGGCCCGACACGCTGCTGCTGCTCGAGCACGAAGCCGTCTACACGGCGGGCAAGCGCACCGAGGCGCACGAGCGCCCTGCCGACGGGACGCCCGTGATCGACGTCGACCGCGGCGGCAAGATCACCTGGCACGGGCCGGGGCAGCTCGTGGGCTATCCCATCGTCCGTCTACGCCAGCCCGTGGACGTCGTCGAGCATGTCCGACGCATGGAGCGGATCCTGATCGGCGCGCTGCGCGAGTACGGCGTCGAGGGCTATCAGGTGGAGGGTCGCAGCGGTGTCTGGGTGCGCAGACCGCTCTCGGAAGACAAGGTGGCCGCGATCGGCGTGCGCGTCCAGCAGGGCGTCACCATGCACGGCTTCGCGGTCAATTGCGACAACTCGCTGTCGGGATTCGACGGGATCATCCCGTGCGGGATCACGGATGCCGGGGTCACGACGATCAGCGAGGTCGTCGGCGACGACATCTCCCCCGCGGACATCATGGAGACGGTCGCCGCCGCCTTCGTCGCCGAATACGCCGACTCCCTCTCGGGGGTGGCAGCGTGAGCTCGTGCGCGGCGCCGGCTGCGGCATCCGGATCCCCGGCAACAGCTCCGCAGGGTCGCAAGCTCCTGCGCCTGGAGGTGCGCAACGCGCAGACGCCCATCGAGCGCAAGCCCGAATGGATCAAGACGCGCGCGAAGATGGGCCCGGAATACACCGAACTGCATGCGCTCGTGAAGGACGAGGGTCTGCACACGGTGTGCCAGGAGGCGGGATGCCCGAACATCTTCGAGTGCTGGGAGGACCGTGAGGCGACCTTCCTGATCGGCGGGTCGCAGTGCACCCGCCGCTGCGATTTCTGCCAGATCGACACCGGCAAGCCCGCCGATTACGACATCGACGAGCCGCGGCGCGTCGCCGAGAGCGTGACGCGGATGCGACTGCGGTACGCCACGGTGACCGGTGTCGCTCGTGACGATCTGCCCGACGAGGGCGCGTGGCTGCACGCCGAGACGGTGCGCCGCATCCACGCCGAGAACCCCGGAACGGGCGTGGAGATCCTCGCGACCGACTTCTCCGGCAACCCCGACCTGCTGCGCGAGGTCTTCGATTCCGGGCCGGAGGTCTTCGCCCACAACGTCGAGACGGTGCCGCGCATCTTCAAGCGCATCCGCCCGGCGTTCCGGTATGAACGATCCCTCGACGTGCTGACCCAGGCGCGCGAGCACGGGCTGATCACCAAGTCGAACCTGATCCTCGGAATGGGTGAGACCCCGGATGAGGTGGTCCGGGCCCTGCAGGATCTGCACGATGCCGGTACCGACATCATCACCATCACGCAGTATCTGCGCCCGACGCCGCGGCACCTCCCTGTCGACCGATGGGTGAAGCCGCAGGAGTTCGTCGAGTTCAAGGAAGCGGCCGAGCGGATCGGCTTCCTCGGAGTGCTGGCCGGGCCGCTCGTGCGCTCCTCCTACCGTGCAGGACGCCTGTGGGCGCAGTCGATGGTCTCGAAGGGACGCGAGATCCCCCCGCACCTCGCGCACATCGCCGACGGCGCCGAACTCGGGTTCGCGCAGGCTGTCTGAGTCAGGGCAGCGGCCAGACGTACGGGAGGTCGTCGGGGATGTCCCCGAACCGGGGGCGGTAGAACTCGGGATCCTTGCGCACGAGGTTGGACCGATGCGAAAGGTGGAAGGCTTCGTCGCCGAGCCAGCCGGGCAGGTCGAGGTCGTCCTGCGGGACGCCGTCGACCTCCGGGGCGAAGGTGAGGAGTTTCGCGCGAACCGTGTCGGCGTGGCCGGCCGCGGTCCAGGCATCCGTCATCGCGAGTCCGTACGCGACGAGCGCCGGCACGTGTCCCGCCCACATCTTCGCCGCCGGATGATGGCGCCATCCGTAGTCCGGGACGGTGTTCGCCCGCAGGAGCTGGAACGTCTCGACGCGCTGTTTGCCCAGTCGGGGCTGATCCAGGACCGCCGCTGACTCGACGAACGAGGGATAGGGCAGGAACGTCTGCACGAGCGGGACGTCCGGGGTGCCGGGTCAGTCCGCGCTCGTCACCGAGAGCACGTCGCCATCGGAGTCGAGGTTCACCAGGATGACATCGTCGGTCGCATCCGGGTCCAGGGCGTATTCCAGCACGGCGAACGGGTCGGCACCGCCGTGCTCATCGGCGAGGATCGTCATGCTCATCAACTGGAGCGAGCGGATGACGTCGATGTGCACGTCTCCGGAGACATCGACCATCATGCCTTCGAGCTCATCGCCCAGCGTGGCCTGCTGCTGGAGGATGTACTCGATGACCTCGCTCGTGCGGTCATCCAGCTCGGAGACCATGGCGTTGCGGGCAGTCCGGTCGATGGCTTCGATCGACGAGATGAGCGCCGCGGCCATGTCGAGCGCGGCCTCGGACACATCGTCCTGATCGGGCGCGGTCAGATCCACCGTGACCGTCTGGTCGCCGAGTTCGACGTTCTCCGACCAGAAGATCGACCCGTCGGGGCCGGACTCCAGGAGTCCGAAGTAGTCATGCTCGATCGCCATGTCCCCATGAAACCAGGGTGAGGGCATCGACGGTAGCCCGTGGCGGCGCGCCGTCGGATTCCGCCAAGGTCAATCCACCAGAGAGGCGGCGAAGACGTGCGGGGTGAACCCGGTGAGGTCGCCGATGCCCTCACCCTGGCCGAGGAGTTTGACCGGGATGCCGGTGCGCTCCTGGACCGCGAGGACGAAACCGCCTCGCGCCGAACCGTCGAGTTTGGTCAGGACGAGCCCCGTGACGCCGGCATGTTCGAGGAACGCCTGTGCCTGCAGCACGCCGTTCTGGCCGGTGGTCGCATCCAGCACGAGCAGCACTTCGCTGATCGGCGCCTGCTTCTCGATCACGCGACGGATCTTGGTCAGCTCGTCCATCAGTCCGCCCTTGGTGTGCAGGCGACCGGCGGTGTCCACCAGCACGATCTCCGTGCCGGTTCGCTTGGCGTACTCGATCGTCTGGAAGGCGACGGATGCCGGATCCTGGCCCTCCTGCTGGGGGCGCACGATCGCCGCGCCGCCGCGCTCGGCCCACGTCGCCAGCTGATCGACGGCAGCGGCGCGGAACGTGTCGGCCGCGCCGACCACGACGGAGCGCCCGTAGCGCTGCAGGAACTTCGCGAATTTGCCGATCGTGGTGGTCTTGCCGACGCCGTTCACGCCGACGACGAGGACGACTGCGGGACGCTCGGTCAGGCGCAGCGTCGTGTCGAACTTCGCGAAGTGCTCCTCGAGAGTCTCCTTCAGCATCCGCTGAAGGTCCCGCGGGTCCGTCGTCCGGTAGCGGTCCACCTTGGCGTGGAGCTCGTCGACGATCTTCTCGGTGATGTCCGGCCCGAAGTCGGCGGTCAGCAGGGCCGTCTCCAGGTCGTCCCACGTCGTCTCGTCGATGGTCGGCTTGATGAACACGCCGCGCAGCGCGCGACCGAGCGACCAGGAGCTCTCTGCCATTGGACCAGCCTACGGCGCGAGGCGTGTCAAGCCGTCGCGGCGACGCGGCCGCGGTCGCGGTCGCGGTCCCCCACCCGCTGGCCGACGACGGCCGAGACCCCGTCCTGGCGCATCGAGACGCCGTACAGCGCGTCCGCGATCTCCATCGTGCGCTTCTGATGGGTGATCACGATCAACTGGCTGCTCTCGCGCAGCCGCTCGAAGACGCCCAGGAGCCGGCCGAGATTGGCATCGTCCAGCGCCGCCTCCACCTCGTCGAGGATGTAGAACGGGCTCGGGCGCGCCATGAAGATCGCCGTGAGCAGCGCCACAGCAGCCAGCGACCGTTCACCGCCGGACAGGAGCGAAAGTCGCTCGATCTTCTTTCCCACCGGGCGCACCGACACCTCGATCCCGGTCGTGAGGGGAGAATCCGGGTCGGTGAGCGAGATGCTGCCGGTGCCGCCTGGGAACAGGACGGGGAATACCTCGCCGAACGCCACGCGCGTGTCCTCGAATGCGGCGACGAAGATGGTCTGCATCCGGTCGTCGAGCTCCTCGATGATCGTCAGCAGGTCCTTGCGCGTCTGGGCGAGGTCGGTCAGCTGTTCGGTCAGGAACTTGTGGCGCTGCTCGAGGGTCGCGAACTCCTCGAGCGCCAGTGGATTCACGCGACCGAGCTGGCCGAGCTTGCGCTCGGCCTCCTGCAGGCGCCGTTTCTGAGCCGACCGATCGAACGGTGTCCCTTCGGATTCGTCCTCGACGGGGATCAACTGTTCGGGACCGTATTCCGAAATGAGAATGTTCTCGTCCAGCCCCAGCTCGGAAGCCACTCGATCGAGCAGGCTGGAGACGTGCAGTCGCTTCTCGTGGATCTGCAGTTCGAGGCCGTGCACGCTCTCGGTCAGGCCGGCGAGACGGTCGCGCAGCGCCACCTCCTGGCGTCGCAGTTCGGCCAGTTCGGCGGTGACGGCCGTCCGGGCGGATTCGGCGGTGGCCAGCTCCACCCGCGCCTGGCTCACCGAGCGATCGACGGAATCCAGCACCGCCGGCAGGGCGGCGGCGACCCGCGCGGCGACCTCCCGCTGGGCCCGGCGCAGCACCGCCCGCCGCGCGGCTTCCGCCGCAGCAGCACGCTCTCGCTCGCGCTGACGCTCGAGCTGCTGCACGCGCGCTTCGCCGGCCCGCACGCGCTCTCGAAGTGTCTCGACTTCCAGACGCGCGCGCATCTCGACGTCGCGTGAGCTCTCCAGCGCGGCGAGCAGTCCCTCCCGAGCCGAGGCGTCGAGGATCGGCCGGGGCGCTTCGCGGGCTGCGGTGAGCTTCTCGTCCGCTGCGCGCGCCGCCGTCTCCGCATCGGCGACGGCCGCCGCGACCTGTGCGAGACCGGCCTCGAGGCGTTCGCATTCGGCGACGGCGGCCTCATGCCGGACCGTCGCACGGTTGACCTGCTCGGTGTGGGCTGCCAGCGCCGCGTCGTGTGCGCGGAGGGTCGACAGCGCAGTCTTCGTGCGCTCGCGCGAGGACGACAAGGCGGCGGTCGCGTCGGCCAGTGCCTCGCGGAGCGACTCTGCGACGACGGCCAGCTCGGCCCGTCGCTCGGCTGCGGCGTCCCGTTCGGCGGCCAGCTCGAGTCGGGACCGCGAGGCTCCCGCCCCTGCGCGCAGCGAGTGCTGCGTGTAGACCTCGCCCGCGCGGGTCACGACGGTCCGCGACGCCGACGGATCAGCCGCCGCGTCCAGAGCGGAGACGGCCGCCTCGAGGTCATCGGCGATGACGATGTGGGCCAGCAGCCCGAGTACGCCATCGGGTGCGCGCACGACGTCGAGCGCAGCCACAGTGCCCGGCAGCGCGGGCACCGTGGAGTCCAGCGCGGCGGCGTCGGCGATCACGATGTCCACGACTCCGCGTTCCCCGCCGCGAACGCGTGCGGCGACCTCCAGGGCACGTTGACGGTCATCGACGAGCACGCCCTCGGCGAGCGGTCCGAGCACGGCCGCGATCGCCGCCTCGTATCCCGGCGTCACCTGCAGGGCGTCGCCGACGAGACCGCGGATGCCCGCTCCGCTCTCCGCGATCAGCTCCGATGCCGCGTTCTTGACATCCAATGCGCGACCCAGCGCGGTCGTCTGCGCGGTGAGCGCCTCCACCTCCCGCTCCGTGGCGTGCAGTCGTTCCCGCAGGGTGGACAGCGCCGTCTCGGCCTCGGTCGCCTCACGCTGCGCGCGGTCGTACGCCGCCGCGTACTCCGCGGCGGAACTCTCCGGTACGAGCAGAGGATCGACGCCGGCGAGCTCCTGTTCCGCCTCGCCGCGCCGCGCGAGAGCAGCGTCCAAGGCCCGCTGCTGTCGTTCGACACCGCTGTGCACCGCCGACAGAGCGGATGCTGCGGCATCCGCCGACCCCCGCAGCGCGGTGATCCGCATGTCGTGTTCGGAGACGAGGGCGCTCTGCGCTGCGATGTCGGCATCCAGAGCGTCCAGTTCGGCTCGGGAGCGGATCACGTTCCGGGCGGCCGCGGCCGCGGCATCCTGCGCATCATCCAGGCCGGAGCCGATCTCGTCGATCTCCGTCCGGGTTTCGTCGATCATCGCCTGCGAGACGGTCGTCAGCTCGAGCGGATCACCGTCGGAGTCCTCCGCCAGGAGCGCGAGCCGCTGTCCGGTCAGCGCATAGAGGCTCCGTATCCGCTCCTGCACCCGCTCCAGACCGTGCGCGACGCGTCGCGCCTCGTCGACCTCCTCGGAGCGCTGCTGGGCCTCCAGCTGTGCGATGCGCGACTGCAGGTTCTCGGACTGATCCTGCAGCACCAGGCGCTCGGTGTGGCGCTCCTGCTCGCTGCGGGCATGGGCCGCCAGCTCGCTCCGGAGCGCGGCGAGCTCGTCGGCGAGCAGCCGCGCTTTCGCATCGCGCACGACGGCCGCGATCGTCGCGGCCTCCCGTGCGATCTCCGCCTGCCGCCCCAGCGGCTTCAGCTGCCTCCGCAGTTCGCCGGCGAGGTCGCTGAGTCGCGTGAGATTCGCCTCCATCGCCTCCAGCTTGCGGAGTGTCTTCTCCTTGCGCCGGCGGTGCTTCAGGATCCCCGCAGCCTCCTCGATGAACCCACGCCGCTCCTCGGCCGATGCCTGGAGCACATTGTCCAGGCGCCCCTGGCCCACGATCACGTGCATCTCCCGGCCGAGGCCGGAATCGCTCAGCAGCTCCTGCACATCCAGCAGGCGACAGACGCTGCCGTTGATCGCGTACTCGCTCGAACCGTTGCGGAACAGCGTGCGGCTGATCGTCACCTCGGAGTACTCGATCGGCAGCACGCCGTCGCTGTTGTCGATCGTCAGCTGCACCTCGGCGCGGCCGAGCGGCCCGCGCGTGGCGGTGCCGGCGAAAATGACATCCTCCATCTTGCCGCCGCGCAGCGTCTTGGCACCCTGCTCGCCCATGACCCAGGCCAGCGCGTCGACAACGTTCGACTTGCCCGAGCCGTTCGGACCGACGATGCAGGTGACGCCCTGCTCGAACGCGAACGTCGTGGGTTGCGCGAAGGACTTGAACCCCTTGAGCGTCACGCTTTTCAGGTGCATCGCCGCGCGTCCCGTTCCGCTGTGTCCACTGTTTCACGCTACCCGAGGCCTTCCCGGGTTCCGCGGAGGCGCGACACGCCCGTCGACCATGGAATCTGAGAATCCGCTTGACGCGCGTATGTGAACAGCGATAGCGTCACTCTTCGCGTCCAGACACGAGAGGAGGTCACCGATGATGCACATGATCACACCAGGTTTCGAGCCGAACCAGCGTTCGCCGTTCCGTGGAATCGCTCCGGTGACCCCGTCGTTCGGCGCCACCGCTCCCACGGCCGGCTGACCGCCGCTCAGGAGAACTCCGCCCAGCGGGCGGGATTGCGCACCTGCGTACCGCGGGATGCGCTCGAACCTCTTCTCGGCGGTCGCCTCTCCGTGCGTCTCCCCCGCCGCGCCCCATCGGGCCGCCCGCCTTTGCGTCCACACCTTTTCGAATGAGAGCACCATGAACACCTCACTGGCGCCCGTCCGGTCTCTCGACTCGGACACGCTTCATCTCCCTGCCGCCGCCGATCGCGCGCGGCTGTCCTTCACCGACCGACTCGAACTGCGCGTAGGGCTCTGGCTGCTGCTGCGCAGCGCACGGCGGTACGACGTGGCCGGCGACCATCGCGACCACGCCCGTCGAGAGCGGAATTCCCGTGCTCGCGCAGCCCGCGACCACGCCGCCCTTCGCGCGCACTCGCTCGGCACGGTGCGCACCTGAGCTCCGGGGCCGCCCGTGGCGGCCCCGGAGCCACTCGGCTCGACCCATCCCGAAAGGACCCTTCATGATCACCGCACCGGCAGGCGTCGAGCTGCGACCCACCGCCATCCCGACATCGATCCACGACGGCGACGCCACCGACTTCATCGAGATGGTGCGCGTCAGAAATCAGATCTACCGCGAGATCTCCGGTCATGATGACCATCGCATCGCAGCCGACGAGCTGCTTCCGCTCTACCAGCGGGACGAGCACGAGAAGCGGATGCTGTGGTCCGTCGTCCTGGATGGGCGCACGGTCGGGCGGGTCGGCCTCGACCTTCCGCTGGAGGGCGACTCTCGCGTCGCGTTCTGGCTCATCGAGCTCGTCCGCGATGTCTGGGGCCGGGGTATCGGATCGCAGGCGCACCAGCTCGTCGAGCAGGCCGCCCGCGACCACGGGCGCACCGTCCTGCAGTCCTGGGCCGAGCACCCCGACGCTCCGGGCGCGCGCCTGGCCGCTCCGACCGGCTTCGGTGACATCCCGAAGGATCACGTCGCCCGCTTCTATCTGCGGCACGGCTACACGCTCGAGCAGATCGAACGCAACAGCGCGCTGGACCTCCGGGGTGACCTCGAGGGCGTGCGTCGCCTCCTCGGCGAGGCCGAAGCGGCGTCAGGCGACTACCGCGTGATCCAGTGGTTCGCACCCACCCCGGCGGAATTCGTCGACGGGTACGCGTGGATGAAATCGCGAATGGTCACCGACGCGCCCTCGGCGAATCTCGAGTTCGACGAGGAGGTCTGGGACCCCGCCCGGATCGCGCGCCACGACGCGATGTACGTGGATGCGGGCAGGCCTCTGCAGGTGACCGCCGCTCAGCACATCGCCACCGGAGAGCTCTGCGCGTTCAACGAGCTGGTCATCGGGAAGGACCGCACCGAGGCGTCGCACCAGGAGGACACCCTCGTCCTCAAGGGTCACCGCGGTCACCGCCTGGGAACGCTGGTCAAGTGCGCCGGCCTGCTGTCCTGGCGCGACTTCGCCCCCGACTCCCCTCGCGTGATGACATACAACGCGGAGGAGAATCGCCCCATGCTCGACATCAACGAGGCGATCGGGTTCGTACCGATCGCATACGAGGGCGCCTGGAAGAAGGTGCTCGATGACTGAGGGAAGCGCGTCCGCTCCGCTGCAGATCTCGAGGCTCGTCGTCCCCGATGATCTCGAGGCCACGAATGCCCCACCGTTCCTGGAGATGGTGCGCATCGCGAACGCCGTCTGCTTTGCCGACACCGGCCACGACCACCTCGACGAACTGCCCCAGGAGGTGCTCGGCTTCTGGCAGGATCAGGCGGACTGGACGCAGATCGGTTTCGTCGCGGAGCGCTCCGACGTCATCGTGGGTGTCGGCAAGGTCATGGTCGCCACGGAACCCGGAGCAACGTCGTTGGAGATCGATCTCATGGTGGATCCCGCGAACCGTGGCAGTGGCGTCGAGGAGGTCCTGCTCGACGTCGTCGAGCAGGAGGCGTCGGCACGGGGAATCCGGACCATCCAGACCTGGACCCTCCACCGCGCAGGCGGAACCGGTAGGCAGCTCAGCGCCCCGACCGGGTTCGGACGCATCCCGGCGGGGGATCCGCAGACAGTGTTCATGCTCGAGCACGGCTTCACGCTCGAGCAGGTGGAGCGCACCAGCGTCTTCGATCTGACCGGCTCCTTCGACCTCGTTCAGCAGCACCTCGATGCAGCGCGGTCGTTCGCGGGCGAGGAGTACCGTCTGCTCACGTGGACCTCGCCGACCCCGGAGGAGCACGTGGACGGCTTCGCCTACGTGATCTCGCGGATGTCGACCGACGCTCCCGCGGCCGGGTTGGTCATCGACGAACAGCACTGGGATGCCGCGCGCGTGAGGCGTCGCGACGCGCGCCTGCAGGCACAGGGGATGACCGTCTCGGTCGCAGCCATCGAGCACATCCCCACCGGCGCGATCGCCGCGTACAACGAGCTGGTGATCGCGGAGGATCACTCCGCAGCGACCCAGCAGTACGGGACCCTCGTCACGCAGGAGCACCGTGGTCATCGACTGGGAACGATCGTCAAATGCGCGAACCTCCTCCGATGGCGGGACCTGGTTCCAGAATCTCCGCGCGTTTCCACCTTCAACGCGGAGGAGAACCGGCACATGCTCGACATCAACGAGGCCATCGGCTTCGTCCCCGCCTCGTACGCTGCGGCATGGAAGAAGGAACTCAGCGCGCCCGGGGCCGCTGGCAGTGCGGACAGTAGTGACTCGACCGGTTCATGAACGACACCCGCACGATCGGGCGGCCGCATCGTGGGCACGGCTGTCCGGTGCGCCCGTAGGCGTTGAGCGAGTGGGCGAAGTAGCCCGCCTGGCCGTTCACGTTCACGTACTGCGCGTCGAAGCTGGTGCCGCCCTCGGCCAGCGCCTTCTCCAGCACCACCCCGACCTCGTTCAGGAGCCGGGTCACCGCCCGGGTCGGCAGATCTGATGCGAGGGCCTCAGGATGGATCCGCGCAGCCCAGAGCGACTCGTCGGCGTAGATGTTGCCGACTCCGCTGATCACCGACTGATCCAGCAGCACGCGCTTGATCGCGGATCGCCTCGTGGCCAGCGTCTCCCGGAATCGCCGATCATCGAACGCCGGGTCGAGGGGATCCCGCGCGATGTGCGCGACCTGGCTCGGAATGCTCGGCTCGAACGCCCCCCGCCCGCCGGGTGCAGCGTCCGCAGTCGCGACCATGGCGGCGATCGCCAGTGAGCCGAAGGTGCGCTGGTCGGCGAAGACGACCGCGAGTTCGCCGTGGTCGGGATGCTCGATGTCCAGCCGCACGCGCTCATGCCGCTCCGCCGGCGCGCCGGGCGATCGCAGCAGGATCTGGCCGCTCATGCCCAGGTGCGCGACGAGGGCCTCGTCGCCGAGGCTGTGCTCCCCCGGGGACAACGGCAGCCAGAGGAATTTGCCGCGCCGTGCCGCCGCACGCAGCGTCCGCCCGGTGAGGACGGCTTCGAAGTGCGGACCGGAGCCCGGATGCCTCGTCAGCGCGCGCTCGTCCAGGACCGTGACCGCACGCACGACGGCGCCGGTGACGGCGGGCTCCAAGCCGGCCCGCACCACCTCGACTTCCGGCAGTTCAGGCACGAACGGACAGCTGCTGCCACGCGCGCAGCGCCGCGGCCATCTCGGCCTGCTTCTTGCTGGTGCCGGTGCCTTCCATCGAGGCCCCGCCCACGGTGACGGTCGCCGTGAACACCCGGCTGTGGTCCGGACCGGTCGAGGTCACGGCGTAGAGCGGCGGCGCCGCGCCCATCCGCGAGGCGAGTTCCTGCAGGCTGGTCTTCGGATCCACCGCGGCACCGTAGCGGTCCGGATCCTGCAGCAGCGGGTCGATGAGGCGCAGCACGAGTGCGGTCGCGGCATCCGGCCCGGCCGACAGGTAGGTGGCGCCGATGACGGCCTCCATCGTGTCGGCCAGGATCGAGTCCTTATCGCGGCCGCCGGTCTGCTCCTCGCCCCGACCCAGCAGCACGTGATCGCCGAGGCCGATGCCGCGCGCGATCTCGGCGAGCGCGACGGTCGACACGACGCTCGCGCGGCGTTTGGCAAGCGCGCCCTCATCGAGATCGGGATTGGCGGTGAACAGGCGCACTGTCACCGCCTGCCCGAGCACTGAGTCACCGAGGAACTCGAGACGCTCGTTGTGCGGTGCCTGCCCGTGCTCGTAGGCCCAGGAGCGGTGCGTCAGCGCAAGCGACAGAAGCTCGGCGCCGATGACGACGCCGAGCTTGTCGGAGAGAACGTCCAAATCAGACGTCTGCGACCTTGCGGCCCTTGTACTCGAGGAACAGCTCGGTACCCTGCGAGTCGGTGACGACCTTCGCCTGGTGGGGACGGCTGTAGACGACCTTGCCGTTCTCGACCGTGGTGGTCAGCGTGATGGGCGCCGCCTTCCACTGGGCGCGACGCGAACGGGTGTTGGAGCGGGAGACCTTCCGCTTCGGGGGGTTACCTGCCATGGCTGACTCTTCTCTGTTCTCGGCGCCGACCGCAGCGTTATGCGCGCTGCTCGTCGTCGTGGTCTGGGGTGTATTCCTGGAGCGCGGCCCAGCGGGTGTCGACGGGCATGCGCTGCTCTGGTTCGGTGCTCACGGCCAGTCGCTCACCCGTGGCCGGATCGAGACCGGGGCAATCCGGCTGACACACCGGCTGAAACGGAAGCGCCAATACGGTCGCATCCCTGACCAGAGTTTCAAGATCCACGTGGTCGTCTTGAACCTCGAAGTCAGTTGCTTCCTCTCCAGGATACGCGAAAAGCTCCTGAAACTCGACTTCGACAGGCTCGGTGATCTCCGTCAGGCATCGTCCGCACACTCCGGAGTAGTCGGTCTCCACCACCCCCGAGACCAGGATGCCCTCGTGAACCGACTCCAGACGTCCCTCCACGAGAACGGACTCGCCCTCCGGAATGCTGACCAGCCCCTCTCCCCATTTCTCGGGCGCGGGGACGTCGACGCGGAACTCGCGCATCTCGCCGGGGTGCAGCACGATGTCTCGCGCATTGAGCACGAACGGGCCGGAATGGTGTCTCTTCACGCACGAAATCCTACCGCCGCTGCCGAAGGCGGCGGCTGTGCGCGCGCACGGTTCAGATGTCGCGGGCGCCGGTGTCGAGGAACCGCGCCACCGCCGGCGGAACGAACGGAGAGACGTCCCCACCAAGCGATGCGACCTGACGCACCAACGAGCTCGACACCAGCGCGTGGGCAGGATCGGGCAGCAGGAACACCGTCTCCACGTGGGCGAGGTGACGATTCACGATCGCCATCGGCGTCTCGTACGCCACATCCACCTGCGAGCGGATGCCTTTGACCAGCACACCCGCGCCGACGTCGGTGGCGTAGTCGACGAGAAGTCCCATGCTCCAGGCGGCGACGATCACGTCTCCTTCGACACCGCCCTCGGCGATCGACTGCTCCAACAGCGTCTGCCGCTGGGCGATCGGGAGCATCGCCTCCTTGCCGGGATTGTGCACCACCAGCACGTGCAGCTGATCGTAGAGCGCTGCCGCCCGACGGATGACGTCGAGGTGCCCGAGGGTCGGCGGGTCGAAGGATCCGGGGACGACGGCGATCCGGCTGCTCATGCGTTCAGCCTACCGATGCCGGGCGTCAGCTCTTGCTGAGCGCTGCGCGCTCCTGCATGCTCACACGGCGCTCGATCGCCGCGGCGAGACCAGGGTGGCGGACGAGGGCCGGATCCTGCTCGAGCACCGCCTCGGCGGCGACGCGGGCCTCGGCGATCAGGTCAGCGTCGTGCACGACCCGGAGAAGGCGGAGCGAGGACCGTGCGCCGGACTGGGCATCCCCCAGCACGTCGCCCTCGCCGCGCAGCTCGAGGTCCACCTCGGCCAGGGCGAACCCGTCGAGGGTGGCCGCCACCGCATCCACCCGCTCGCGCGCCGGCGTTCCCCGAGGGGCCTCGGTAACGAGCAGACACAGCCCGGGTACGCCGCCACGACCGACCCGGCCCCGCAGCTGGTGCAGCTGCGAGACCCCGAAGCGGTCGGCCTCGAGGATCGCCATCGTGGAGGCGTTCGCGACGTCGACGCCGACCTCGACGACGGTGGTGGCCACCAGCACGTCGATGTCGCCGCGGGCGAAGGCCTGCATGATGGCATCCTTCTCGTCCGATGGCATCTTCCCGTGCAGGGGCATGACGCGCAGCGAGGCGAAGGCAGGATGCCGCGACAGGAGATCGACGACCTGGGCCACACCCCATCGCGTGCGGGCTCCCTCTTCAGCGACGTCTTCGACGGGTTCGTCGGCGGTGTCATCGACGCGATCGGCCTTCTTGGTCGCCTCGCTGTCGATCGCCGCGCACACCACGAAGGCCTGATGACCCTTTCCGACCTCCTCGGCGATGCGATCCCACACGCGTGAGAACCAGGCCGGTTTCTCGGCGAGCGGAGCCACGAACGTCTCGATCCCGGCGCGTCCGGCCGGCATGGTGCGGATCGTGGAGACGTCCAGGTCGCCGAAGACGGTCATCGCGACCGTCCGCGGAATCGGCGTCGCAGTCAGCACGAGCGCGTGTGGCGCCGCGCCTTTCGCGCGCAGCGATTCACGCTGCTCCACGCCGAAGCGGTGCTGCTCATCGACCACCACGAGCCCGAGATCGGCGAAGGTGGTGGTGTCGCTGAGCAGCGCATGCGTGCCCACCACGATGCGGGACTGCCCGGATGCGGTCCGCAGCGCCGCCTTCCTGCGCTCCGCCGCCGCCATCTGACCGGTCAGGAGGGTGGGGATCAGCTCCGGAGCAAGCTGGGGGCCCAGCATCCGCGCGATGGAGCGCAGGTGCTGGCCGGCGAGCACCTCGGTGGGCGCGATCAGTGCGGACTGTCCCCCGCTCTGGGCGACCTGCAGCATGGCCCGGAGCGCCACGAGCGTCTTGCCGGAGCCGACCTCGCCCTGCACCAGTCGATTCATCGGCCAGTCGCCCTCGAGATCATGAGCGATCCGCTCGCCCACCGAGACCTGATCCGGCGTCCGTTCGAACGGCAGCGACGCGTCGAACCGCTCGAGCAGGCTGCCGGCGGATCGGCTCGTCGCCGACATCGCGCGCACCGCCTGTCGCTGCTGGAGCAGCGCCACCTGCAGGACGAAAGCCTCGTGCATGCGCAGCGTCTCGCGGGCGGGCTCGACCTGTTCGGGGACATCCGGACGGTGGATGCGCTCGAGCGCCGTACGCGCATCGAGCAGCCCGAATCGCTGCCGCAGCTCGTCCGGCAGGGGGTCGGGGACAGGTCCCAGCCCGCCCAGCACCAGTTCGATGATCTTGCTCAACTGCCAGCTGGCGACCGTGCTGGTGGCCGGATAGATCGCGATCGGGAGGTTCGCCTGCGCCTCGGCCGTCATGCGCGCGGTCTGCTCATCCTCGAAGAGCTCGTAGTCCGGGTGCGTGAGCTGCTTGGACCCGCGGTACTCCCCCACTTTGCCCGCGAAGATCCCCCGGCGTCCCGGCCGGAGATCTTTCATACGCCACGTCTGATTGAAGAACGTGAGCGACAGCTCGCCGTGGCCGTCGCTGATGATCACCTCGAGGATGGATCCTTTGCGGTTCTGCATCCGCCGTTCACTCGCCCGGCGCACCTCGGCGACGATCGTCACCGGCTCACCGACCGGCAGCGACGAGATCTCGGTCAGCTCGCCCCGACGCGCGTAGCGTCGCGGGTAGTGCGCGAGCAGATCGCCGACCGACTTCATCCCGAAGGCGCGCTGCAACGCCGTGGCGGTCTTGCCGCCGACGGCACCGTCGAGCCGGGACTCGAGGGTGAAGGCGGCCATACTCCGAGTCTAGGCAGGAGGGCGGACGCACCCCGCCGTCGTGCTCAGCCCCAGATCTGGGTCGCGATGTCGGAGAGGAACGCGTTGCCGTTGCGGTTGTACGTCTCCAGATAGATCCACACCCCGTCACGGGCCACGACCGCATCCTCTTCGCTGGGGTTGTCTCCGGTCATGGAGCAGTAGGTCGCGCCGAAGTCGTCCGAGACCGCACACGTCCAGCCGGCGGCCGGGAGCGCGTCCGCGGCGGCGGAGACCTCGGCCGGATCGGCCGTGCTGATCAGCAGCAGGACGCCGGCGACCTCGTCGAGGATCCAGTCGCAGCCGAGCGCGAGCTGCGCGTTGTTCGGTGCCGGTCGCACGAACCCGGTCCCGTCGCTCTGCAGCGTGAGGTCGCCCACCGTGTCCTGGCGCACCGACTCGGTACCCAGCGTCGTGCAGTCGGTCGGCAGATTCGCGGGCGCCACCGTCGGTGCGGGTGGGTCCGTCGGCTCGGGCGTGAGGGTCTCGGTCGCCGTGGGAGTCGGAGTCGGCGTCGGCGACGCGGTCGGGGTGACAGCGCCGCTCGCGCACGCACTCAGCGCGACGGCGACCGCAGCCGCGAGCAGGACGGTGGACAGTGTGCGTGGGCGGCTCATGTGCATCGAACGATTCCGAATCTGTCGAGGAGGTCGAGGGCGACTGTCTCCGAGCATAGGGGTGGGCCCGTGGTCGTCCCGGCTATGGTGATCGTGTGACGCGGATCATCTCGGGACGTGCCGGATCGATTCCGCTCGAGGTGCCGGACGCGGGCACCCGGCCGACCAGTGACCGGGTGCGCGAATCGCTGTTCGGCGCGCTCGAATCGGTCGAGGCGCTGCGGGGCGCGGTCGTCCTCGATCTGTACGCCGGCTCGGGGGCACTCGGGCTGGAGGCCGTGAGCCGGGGTGCGGCATCGGCCGATCTGGTCGAACGATCTCCTCGGGCCGCCGCCGTCGTGGAGCGCAACGCAGCTCGCGTCGGCAGATCCGTCGGACGCGATCGGGCGATCCGCGTGCACCGTGCGGCCGTGGCCGCATATCTGGGCGGCCCGCGCGGGCCGTTCGATCTCGTCTTCGTCGATCCGCCGTACGACATCGGCGAAGCGGAGCTGTCCGAGACGCTTCGGCTGCTGACAGCATCCCTCCGATCGGACGCCCTCGTGGTGATCGAGCGCGCATCGCGCTCCCCCGAGCCGGCGCTCCCTGCCGAGCTGGAGCATCTCCGGAACAAGCGCTATGGCGACACGACGCTGTGGTGGGCGCGGCTGCATACGATCGACACGCCGACCGATCCGCCCACCGGCGAGGATCAGCCGGTGACGGAGTCCCAATCCCGGTAGGGGTCCCAGCCTGTCCTGCCGCCGAAAGGCCGTCCGTCGAGGAGGACGGGATCACCGGTGCGGGCGATCACGCGCCCGATCGGGCGGAACCCGCTGTCTGGGACGAGCTCGGCGGGAAAGGTCGCCAGCAGCGCGTGATCCTCTCCGCCGGTCAGTGCGGTCCGCACATCGTCCGGCAGCAGGCGCGAGTGGATGTCGATGCTCACGCCCGAGGCATCCGCCATCCGTGCCGCATCCAGCGCCAGGCCGTCCGAGACGTCAATCATCGCGGATGCACCGCGCACCGCCGCGGTCGTCCCCAGGGCGATGGGCGGGCTGGGGCGCAGTTGCGCGAGCACCGCCTGCCCGTCCCGACCGGACGGCACATCGAGGGGAAGCGGGTGACCGTCGGCGTCGGTGAAGCGCTCGAAGAGAATGGCGAGGCCGGATGCCGCGTGCCCGAGCTCGCCCGCGACGGCGACGACCTCTCCAACGCGAGCACCGCTGCGCAGCACGGGCGCTCGGCCGTCCAGAGATCCGAGCGCCGTCACCGCGATCGTCAGCGTGTCCGAAACGGTGAGGTCTCCCCCCTCGACCGCACAGCCGGGTGCGAGCGCATCGCATGCGCCACGAAGGCCGGCGGCGAACTCCTCGACGAACGACACCCGCGTGCTGTTCGGCAGAGCCAGCGCGACCAGCAACGCGGTGGGGCGAGCGCCCATGGCGGCGATGTCGGCGAGGTTGACGGCGGCCGCCTTCCAGCCCAGGTCGAATCCGCTCGACCACGCCAGACGGAAGTCGGGCCCGTGCACGAGCGTGTCGGTCGTGGCGACCACCGAACCGCCCGGAGCGGCGATCACCGCGGCGTCATCGCCGGGGCCGACCAGCGCAGAGGAGGGGCCGAGGACATTCAGGATGCGCCGCAGGATCCGCCCCTCGGACAGCTCGCCCACGGTCAGGTCGCCGGCGTCCGCGCTCATCCGCCCAGGCTAGCCTGGAGCCATGCGTTCCCGAATTCCCGTCGCCGCGGCCGCGGTGATCGCCTGCACGCTCGCCGGGTTCGCTCTGTCCGGGTGCTCGTCCACCGTGTCGATGGAAGCGGCGGCCGATGCCGATGATCCGCTGTGCGCCGATGTCACGGTGCGGCTGCCCGGCGAGATCGACGGTCAGATCCGCCGGTGGACCGATGCGCAGGCCACGGGCGCCTGGGGTGATCCCGCAGCGGTCCTGGTCACGTGCGGGGTCAGCGCTCCCGGCCCGACCGAGGAGAAGTGCATCACGATCGGCGGCGTGGACTGGATCGTCGACGAGTCGGCGGCACCGAGATTCCTGGTCACAACGTACGGCCGCACCCCGGCCGTCCAGGTGTTCTACGACAACGAGATCGTCTCCGGCAACGACGTGCTGGACCGGCTCTCCACGAGCGTGTCGCAGTTGCCGGTGGACGGACAGTGCACGTCCACAGAGACGCTCCTGCCCGCGCCGTAGACGCCGCTACCGCTCCAGGGCGGTGTCGATCAGCTCGGAGATGAGTTCCGAATAGCTCATCCCCGACGCGATCCAGCATTTGGGGAACATCGAGATCGGTGTGAAGCCGGGCATCGTGTTCAGTTCGTTGACGTACAGCGCGTCGGCGGCCAGGAAGAAGTCCACGCGGGCGAGCCCGCGTCCGCCCACTGCGTCGAAAGAACGGACGCCGAGCTCCTGGATCGCGGAGATCTCCGCGTCGGTCAGGTCGGCCGGGCACACCACATCCGCGCCGTCTCCGCCGAGGTACTTCCCCTCGAAGTCGTAGAACTCCCGGGTCGTGAGCACGATCTCGCCCGGCAGCGAAGCACGGGACACGCCTCCCCTACGACCTTCGAGGATGGCGACCTCGATCTCGCGTCCGACGATGGCGGCTTCGATCAGGACCTTGTCGTCCTCTGCGAAGGCCAGGCGGAGGGCCCCTTCCAGCTCGGTCGGGTCGGCCACCTTGGACACGCCGACGCTCGAGCCTGCCCGCGCCGGCTTCACGAACACCGGCAGTCCCAGCGGAGCCGCATCCGCCCGCACGGCTTCAGGATCACGGTCCCACCGCGCGCTCGTGACGGTGACCCACGGCGAGACGGGCACGCCGGCCGCCTGCAGGACGATCTTCATGAAGTGCTTGTCCATGCACAGGGCGGAATCCAACACGCCCCCGCCGGCGTACGGGATGCCGAGGATGTTCAGGAACCCCTGGATCGTGCCGTCCTCGCCGTGGACCCCGTGCAGGATCGGCAGCACGACGTCCACGGCCCCGAGGTCGTCGATGACGCCGTCGGCGCGACGAACACGCAGCGCGCGGTCGGCACCGCCTTCGGGCCAGATGATCCGCGTCCCGTTGTCGACCACTTCCGGCAGATGCTCGGCGTCGAGGGCGAACTTGCCGGGGTCGTCATCCTCCAGGACGAAGACACCGTCGCGGGTGATGCCGACCGGGATCACCCGGTAGGCTTCACGGCTGATCGCGCGGAGAACGCCGCCCGCCGTTGCGGAACTGATCGAGTGTTCGCTGGAGCGACCTCCAAAGAGCACCACCACCGCCGGCCTGTCCATTCTGCGTCCTCTCGCCCTGGGGCTCATCGTCATCCGTCGTCAGGTGGGGTGCGATCTCTCGCGGTTTCATCGTGCCGTCCAGCACCATCTTGACCTGCTCGACGATGGGCATCGCGATGCCCGCCTCGCGAGCAAGTTGGAGCACCGGGGCAACCGAGGCGAGCCCCTCGGCGGTCTGGTTCATCTGCTTCACGACGTCCTGGAAGCTGTAGCCCTGCCCGAGCAGCCGGCCCGCGGTGTTGTTGCGGCTGAGCGGCGACTGGCAGGTGGCGATCAGGTCGCCGAGGCCGGCCAGCCCTTGCAGGGTCTCGGCCTGCGCGCCCTGCGCGACCGCGAAGTCGGTCATCTCGACCAGACCGCGCGTGATGATCGAGGCTTTCGTGTTCTCGCCGTACCCGACGCCGTCGACGATGCCGATCGCGACGGCGATGAGGTTCTTGAGGACACCGCCGAACTCGGTTCCGATGACGTCCGTGTTCACGAACGTGCGGAAGTAGTGGTTCCGCGCACGACGGGCCACCGCATCCGCCGTCTCCTGGCTCGTCGAGGAGATCACCGCAGCCGTCGGCTGTTCCCGAGCGATCTCGAGGGCGAGGTTCGGGCCGGATGCCACGGCGATGCGGTCCGGATCGCAGTGCAGTTCCTGCTCGATGACCTGACTCATGCGCAGACCCGTACGTCGCTCGACGCCCTTCATGAGGGAGACGATCGGCGCGTCGGTGCCGGTGACCAGCGGGCGGACGGCCTTGAGGTTCTGGCGCACCGCTTGGCTGGGGATCGACAGGTAGACCTGCTCGGCGCCGTCGAGCGCCTCGGAGAGGTGGTGGGTCGCGTACATCTCACGCGGCAGGTTGATGCCGGGCAGGTACTCGCTGTTGCGTTTGGCCTCGTTGATCTCGGTGGCGAGTTCAGGTCGGCGCGCCCACATCGTGACGTGTGCGCCGCCGTCGGCCAGGATCTTCCCGAACGTGGTGCCCCAGCTTCCCGCGCCGATGACGGCGACGCGCGGCAGGGCGGAGTCCTGCCGACGGCTCACAGTCGACCCGTCTCGTTCTGCCCGTGCGCAGCCGGATTCCAGCGCTCCGCCGGCGCCGGCTCGCCCCGCAGCTCCGAGAGGAGTCCGGCGATGTCGGCCATGATCACGTCGGTCGCCGCGACCAGGGCCGCGGGCTGCGTCGGCATGCCCCGGTAGGCGGACAGGTCCACGGGCGGCCCCACGAGGACCTGCACGCGTCGGCGCAACGGCCACAGGCTGAGCTTCCCGTAGCGGGGCAGGATCTTCTGGTCACCCCAGTGCGCGATCGGGATCACCGGGATGTCGCCGGCCAGCGCGAGCCGGGCCGCGCCCGTCTTGCCACGCATGGGCCACAGATCAGGCTCGCGCGTGAGGCTCCCCTCGGGGTAGACGATCACGCCCCGCCCGTGTTCGACGAGGAGCTCCGAGCTCTCGATCGTCTGGCGCGCCGCGGCCGCCGACGACGACCGCGCCACCGGCACCATGCCCGTCGCACGCAGCGCCCAGCCGAGCACGGGAACCTTGAAGAGGCTCTCCTTCGCCATGAAGCGGGGGGCGCGGCCGAGTCGCCAGACGACGACGGCGATCGTCAGCGGGTCGAACTCGGTGATGTGGTTCGGGGCCACGACGTAGGCGCCCTCCCGCGGCAGGTTCTCACCGCCTCGGATCTCGAGCCTGGCGAAGATGCCGACGAGCGGAACGACGATTCCGCCGAGCGGCCAGAAGACGCTGGGCTTGGTCTTCTCGCTCGACGCACGCGGTCGAGGGGCGCCAGAGGCCACCGAGTCAGCCGATCACATCGAAGTCGGCACCCAGCGCGGCGAGCTTGGTGAAGAACTTCTCGTATCCGCGGCGGATGATGCCGACGTTGCGCACGGTCGACTCGCCCTCGGCGGTCAGGGCGGCGATGACGTAGCTGTATCCGCCTCGCAGGTCGGGGACTTCGACATCGGCGCCGTGCAGAGGTGTCGGACCGTTGATGACCGCCGCCTGTTCGAGCGCACGTCGCGGCACTCGCCTGGTGGAACTGTCGATGCCCTGTGGATGCACGACGATGTCGGCGCCCATCTGCACGAGTGCCGCGGTGAATCCGAGGCGGTTCTCGTAGACCGTCTCGTGGACCGTGGAGCGCCCGTTCGCCTGGGTGAGCGCGACGATCAGCGGCTGCTGCCAGTCGGTCATGAAGCCCGGGTGGACGTCGGTCTCGACGACGACCGGCTTGAGCGGGCCGCCGCGATAGAAGCGGATGCCGTCCTCCCGGACGTCGAATTCCCCACCGGCTTTGCGGAAGACGTTGAGGAAGGTGAGCATCTCCTGCTGCTTCGCGCCGCCGACGAAGATGTCCCCGCCGGTGGCCAAGGCTGCACACGCCCACGATGCCGCCTCGTTGCGGTCGAAGATCGCACGGTGGTCGTACCCGCGCAGGCTCTCGACGCCCTCGATGAGGATGACGCGGTTCGGCTCGTACGAGATGATCGCGCCCATCTTCTGCAGGACGGCGATCAGGTCCATGATCTCGGGCTCGATCGCGGCGTTGCGCAGTTCGGTCGTGCCCTTCGCGCGCACGGCCGTCAGGAGCACCTGCTCGGTGGCCCCGACGCTCGGGTACGGCAGCTCGATGTCGGCGCCGTGCAGCCCGTTCGGCGCGGTGATCCGGATGCCCTCGTACGACTTGTCCACGACCGCGCCGAACGCGCGGAGCGCGTCCATGTGGAAGTTGATCGGCCGGTCGCCGATTCGGCACCCGCCCAGATCGGGGATCAGCGCTTCCCCGAGCAGATGCAGCAGCGGCCCGCAGAACAGGATCGGGATCCGCGAAGCGCCGGCGTGCGCGTCGATCTCCTCGAAGTGGGCGGATACGGCGCCGCTCGGATCGAGGTGCAGCGTGCCCTCCTCGTCGCCGTCGCGCACCGTGACGCCGTGCACCTCCAGCAGCGAGCGGACGACCTCGACGTCGCTGATGTCCGGCACGTCGCGCAGGACGCTCACGCTCTCGCCGAGGAGTGCGGCGACCATCGCCTTGGTGACGAGGTTCTTCGCGCCCTTCACCTCGACGCGTCCGTTCAGCGGCCGACCGCCGCGGATGGCGAGCGTTTCGCCGGTCGATTCCCTGCCGCCTGCTGTGGGGCCTGCCGTATCAAGGGTCTTCATCCGGTGGAACCTCACTTGTGTCATCGAGGGGGGCGGTGGTGGAGCGGTCCGATCTTTTGGAACGGATGCTCGAGCCTACGGAACGGGGATCGTCCGCGGCCGCCACGCCTCACGGCGAGCCTCGAACTGCGCGATCTTGTCTTCGTTGCGCAGAGTGAGCCCGATGTCATCGAGCCCTTCGAGAAGCCGCCACCTAGTGTAATCGTCGATCTCGAACGGCACGGAGAGGTCGCCGATCGTGGCGACGCGAGCCTCGAGGTCGACGGTCATCTCGATGCCCGGATCGGCGTCGATCGCGGCCCAGATCCGCTCCAGGTCCGCCTCGGAGATGAGCCCGGTCAGCAGACCCTGCTTTCCGGAGTTCCCGCGGAAGATGTCACCGAACCGCGGGCTCAGCACGACGGCGAAGCCGAAGTCGCGCAGCGCCCAGACGGCGTGCTCCCGGCTGGAACCGGTGCCGAAGTCCGCACCGGCGACCAGGATGCTGGCCCCCTGGAACGAGTCCTGATTCAGCACGAAGTCCGGGTCCTGCCGCCAGGCGGCGAAGAGCGCGTCCTCGAATCCGGTCTTGGTCACCCGCTTGAGGTAGACGGCGGGGATGATCTGGTCGGTGTCGACGTTCGACCGCTTCAGGGGCGCGGCGATACCGGTGTGCGTGACGAACTTCTCCATCAGAACTCCCCGGCTTCCACGGCCGCGTAGATCGGCGTGTCCTCGAGGTCGCTCGGGCTGGACAGCGTCCCACGAACGGCGGTCGCCGCAGCGACCAGTGGCGAGACCAAGTGGGTCCGCCCGCCCTTGCCCTGCCGACCCTCGAAGTTGCGGTTCGACGTGGATGCGCAGCGTTCTCCGGGAGCGAGCTGATCCGGGTTCATTCCCAGACACATCGAGCAGCCGGCGAAGCGCCACTCCGCTCCGAAGTCCTCCACGATCTTGTCGATGCCCTCGGCCTCGGCCTCCAAGCGGACTCGGGCCGAGCCCGGCACGACCATCACGCGGACGCCGGGCGCCTTGGTGCGCCCGCGGATGACCGAGGCGAACGCGCGCAGATCCTCGATACGGCTGTTCGTGCACGAGCCCATGAAGACCGCATCGACCGGCACATCCTTCAGCGGCGTGCCCGCCTTCAGATCCATGTACTCCAGTGCCCGCTCCGCCGCCGCGCGCTCGTTCGGGTCGACGATGTCCGACGGCGTCGGGACGACACCCGACAGGGACACGCCCTGCCCGGGGTTGGTGCCCCAGGTCACGAACGGCTCGAGCTGATCGGCGTCGAGGTAGACCTCGGCATCGAAGACCGCTCCCTCATCGGTGGGCAGCGTCCGCCAGTACGCGACGGCGTCGTCCCAGTCCGACCCCTGCGGCGCGTGCGGCTTGTCCTTGACGTAGGCGAATGTGGTCTCGTCCGGCGCGACCATCCCGGCCCGGGCGCCGGCCTCGATGGACATGTTGCAGATGGTCATCCGCCCCTCCATGGAGAGGGCGCGGATGGCGCTGCCGCGGAATTCGAGGACGTATCCCTGGCCCCCGCCGGTGCCGATCTTCGCGATGACGGCGAGGATGATGTCCTTCGCGGTGACGCCGGGTCGCAGGGTGCCTTCGACCGTGATCGCCATCGTCTTGAACGGCTTCAGCGGCAGGGTCTGGGTCGCCATGACATGCTCGACCTCGCTCGTGCCGATCCCGAACGCCATCGCGCCGAATGCGCCGTGGGTGGAGGTGTGCGAGTCACCGCAGACGACGGTGATGCCCGGCATCGTGAGGCCCAGCTGCGGACCGACGACGTGGACGATCCCCTGCTCCTTGTCGCCGAGCGAGTGGATCCGGACGCCGAACTCCTCGGCGTTGCGACGCAGCGTCTCGATCTGCGTGCGGCTGGTCAGGTCGGCGATCGGCTTGTCGATCGCCAGCGTGGGCGTGTTGTGGTCCTCGGTCGCGATGGTCAGATCGACCCGCCGAAGGGGGCGCCCCTCTGCCCGGAGCCCGTCGAAGGCCTGCGGACTGGTGACCTCGTGCACGAGGTGCAAGTCGATGTAGATGAGGTCCGGCTCGCCGTTCTCGCCCTTGACGACCAGATGGTCGTCCCAGACCTTCTCAGCCAGGGTGCGGGGCGAATCGGGAATCGCCGATGCGTCGATCGTGGGTGTGCTCATGGTCTTTCGTTCTCCTCGACAAGGGGATCAAGCCGGCGATGAACTCCGCGGCGAGCCAGGCCTGGGAACTAGGACTCGTCGCGGCCGCTAAGGAGGAGAAGGGCCCGCATGCCGTCAGACTACCACCGCGCCCGGATGGCTCGCCGTCCGGTCGCGGTGCCGCGCGGGCGATTCCGCTTCGAGCCGACCGCCTCAGCGGTTCTTCGGCTGAGCCTCGGGGCTCTCGGGCTGCGTCACGGTGGGCGGGGTGCCTTTCTCCTCCGCGACGACGGCCGCCGCGGCATCCGCCGTCGTCGGCTCGACCGTCTCGCCCTTCTTCTTGTCCCGCGCCGACGCGACGAGGCTCGCGATGGTCGCGACGGCCATCGAGGCGATGATGACGCCGAGAGACATCCAGGTCGAGATCTCCGGTGCCCACTCGATGTGCTCGCCGCCGTTGATGAACGGGAGTTCGTTCACGTGCATGGCGTGGAAGACCAGCTTCAGTCCGATGAAGGCGAGGATGAACGCGATCCCGTAGTGCAGGTAGCGCAGGCGATCCAGCAGGTCGCCGAGCAGGAAATAGAGCTGGCGCAGGCCCATCAAGGCGAAGATGTTCGCCGTGAAGACGATGAAGGGACTCGTGGTGATGCCGAAGATCGCCGGAATCGAGTCGATCGCGAAGAGGAGATCGGTGACCCCGATCGCGGCGAAGACGATGATCATCGGCGTGAACATCTTCTTGCCCGCGACGACGGTGCGCAGCTTCGCGCCGTCGTAGTGGTCGCTGATGTCGATGGTGCGGCGCAGGGTCCGCACGATGAAGCTCTCGCGCTTCGCGTCGTCGTCGTGGTCGCCACCCGGGAACGCCTGGCGGTAGGCGGTCCACACGAGGAAGGCGCCGAAGATGTAGAAGATCGGGCTGAAGTTCTCGATGACGGCAGCGCCGACCAGGATGAACGCGCCGCGCAGGATGAGCGCGATGATGATGCCCACCATCAGCACCTCCTGCTGGTATCGGCGCGGCACGGCGAACTGGCTCATGATCAGCACGAACACGAACAGGTTGTCGATGGACAGGCTGTACTCGGTCAGCCAGCCTGCGACGAACTGGCCGGCGAACTCGCCGCCGGCGAAGATCCACATGAGGCCGGCGAAGATCAGCGCGAGCGTGACGTAGAAGATCACCCACAGTGTGGACTCTCTGGTGGACGGGATGTGCGGCCGCTTGAGGATCAGCAGCAGATCGGCGACGAGGATCAGGGTGAGCCCGACGAGGGAGCCGATTTCAAACCAGAGCGGGAGTTCGAGGTCCAAGCGTTGGGCCTTTCGAGAGGGGACGACGGGACGTCGAAAGTCTCTCCCCCGCTGGCGCCGGTCGATTGCCGACCGATGCCGCGGTGCGCGCCCGGAGACCCTGCGATGGACCCCGTGATGACGGACGCGCGATGACGGGATACTCCCTCTCGCGGCTTGCAGTCTACAGGTCGGCGAGCGTGCCGAGGCTCAGCCGAGGGACGCGAAGACGATCAGATTGTCTGTGTAATGGCCGATCTCGGAGTCGAAGTCGCCGGCGCACGTGATCAGTCGGAGTTCGGGAGCCGGGACGTTGCTGTAGACATCGGCGGTGGGGAACTCCGCCTTCGACGACTGCGCGGACCCGCTCACGTGGAAATCGAGTTCGGTTCCGTCCGACATCGCGACCACGATCTCGGCTCCGGTCGCCAAGTCACCCAGCTTCGCGAAGACGGCGGGGGCAGTGGGCGAGTCGATGTGGCCGGCGATGATCGCCGGTCCCACCTCGCCCGGCACGACGCCTTCGGAGTACCAGCCTGCGAGGTCGTAGTCCTGCGGTGCTGCAAGGCGCCCGTCCCCTTCGATCGCCAGATCCTCCAGGGACGAATCCACCCCGATCGAGGGAATGCGCAGGCGGACGGGGATCGCATCGATCGTGGCATCCGCCGAGGGCTGCTGCGGATCCTGCAGACCTCCAGCGGCCAATGGGGCCACCGGCGAGGGGAGGGCGGATGCCGCGGGCTCAGGCGCATCGGCCGCGACAGCTGTCGCGCACCCGGTGGCCGAGAGCACAAGGCCGATGGTCAGGACCGCCATGGCCCGCATCCGCCCTTTCACTCGGTGCATCACACCGCGTGCCGGCCGACGGTCCCGAGCGAGCCGGTCGTGGTCGGCGCGTGCGTGGACAGCCATCCGCCGCCGGTCTGCACACCGCCCACCGGCGTGACCGGCGTCGCCGCGCTGTCGAGGATGGGAAGGATCGTGAGGCCTCCGGAGGCGTTGTCCAGCACGAACAGCGTGTTCACGCTGCCGGCGGCGACGGTCACGTCGGCGGCTCCGCTGACGGCTGCTCCGCTGAGCTTCAGGTTCCAGACGCCTGCCGGCACTTCGGTGTACGCGGTCGCCGAGCCGGGGCGCGCGTTCTTCGCGATCGCAAGGCCCGTCGAGGTCTGCACGTCGACGGCGGGGGTGAGGGTGGAGGCCTGGATCACGCGGATGCGCGCGTTGCCGGCGGAGGGAGAGGTCAGATCGTCGGGGAACGCGCGCAACTGCAGCGTTGCGGTCGGCCCGTAGGCGGCGACGGTGGTCGCTTTCGCGGGACTGATCGTGACGGTGTCGGAGATGGCGACCTTGCTCCAGTCGTCGGAGTCGGCGGGGATCATCGTGATGGTGTACTTCCCCTCGCCGAGCGCCTGATAGGGCGAGATGTCGCCGTACGCGACATCGGCCAGATCGAGCACGACCGAGCCGCCGCTCAGCGCGGTCACCCGCACATCGACGGCCTTGGTGTCCGGCGAGAAGTGGCCGAGGCGGAGCCATCCGGTCTCGCCGGTCGCGGAGCGCACCGCTCCGGTGGCGGTGGTGGACGCGGATGCCGCGACTGGGGTCGCGATCGCGAGGCCCGCGGTGATCGCCAGCGCGACGGCTACGACGCCGGTCTTGCGGCGGGATGAGGTGTTCATGTCGCTTCCTTCGGGTTGGGGTGTCTGCGAGGGACGATGACGGGGATCACTCGGAAAGCGGATCCAGCGTGAACGGGTATTCGAGCGTCACCGCGCCGTCGGTGACGCGGACCTCATCGGGGGCGTAGGGACCGGTGAGATTCTCGAAGACGGCGCGGGTGTCGCGTGCCAGTTCGCCGTCGAAGGCGACCCGCTCGCCGCCGAGCTTGGTGATCGAGACCTGCCGCAGCGGTCCGGTCTGCTCGCCGGAGACAGCCGGGAAGTCGCTCACGGTGATGCCGCCGTCGGCGATCAGCGTTGCCAGGAGCACGACGACGCGCGGATCCACTCTGCCGTCGGTGAGCAGCGCACGGTTCGCATCGGAGATCTGCAGCGCAGGGTTCCGGGCCAGCTCGCTCCCGTAGGCGACCCGTTCGGCGGCGGCCTGCGCATCGGCCGCCGAAGCCAGCACGGCCCCCTGGGGGGTCACCATGCGCACGTCCATGCGCTGGTCTCCGTCGCCGAACGAGGCCACCACGACGGAGTTGGCGATCGCCTGACCGACCGGCGAGGCGGCTGCGAGATCGCCGGTCGCAGGGCCGGTCACCACGACATCCGCATCGCGCCAGGCCGTCAGCTCGTCGTACGAAAGGACATCGGCGTCATTCCAGCCGGCGCCGGCGAAGCCGCCCGTCATCGTGTCGGCGACCACGAGGCGCTGGCCGGGATCGGTGTTGTCGAGGATCCAGCCCTGTGCCTCGGTCGCAGGCACGGCCGTGTCGTTGCCCAGAACCAGGAGCGTTCCGGCGGCGGCGAGGACCGGCACCAGCACGAGTGCCGGAATGAACGCACGCATGCGGGAGGACTTCGGCGGGTTCGTCGACGCGGCCTCGGCCGCAACCTGGCCCGCAGCCGGCGACGGCGGCGCAGCGGGAGCGTTCGCCTTCGGCTCGACCGTCGGCCGGACGGGGGGTTTCGTGATCGGCTTGGCCGCAGGCGGTGCTGCCGGTGCCGCCTGGCGCGGAGCCGGCCTCGGTGCACTGGTCTTGGATCCGGCCGTCTTCGGCGCGGTCGGCTTCTTTCCGGTGGGCTTCGGCGCGCTCGACTTCGATCCGGCTGGCTTCTGCAGGCTCGACTTCGTTCCGGCGGTCTCCGGTACGCGCGGCTTCGTTCCGGTGGGCGTGACCGACGCCGCTCGCGCGGCTGGGGACGTGGATGCGGGCGGCTTCGAGGACGTCGGCGCGGCGGCGACCGGCGGCGGCACAGCGGCCTTCGGTGCTGTCTTCTTCGCAGCCGGCTGCTGAGGCGGGCGTGGGCGCGCGACGACATCACGCAGAGCTGAAGCGTCGTTCGACGCGGCCGCTGTCGGCGCAGCCTGCGCTTTCGCCGTCTTCGGCTTCTGCGGCGGCTTCTTCGAGGCGGAGGGGGAGTTCTGGGAGGTCGACGTCTTCGGGGACGACTTCGAGGACGCCGGTGGTTTGGCGGTCATGCATGTGGTTCGGAGCCCGTGCGCGAATGGATTGACCACTCGTCTGAGACGATTCCCTCCGGGGCGACACTTCCAGTGTGAGAGACAATGAGTCCGGATGGGTGGGGGCATGATCGAGCCGGTCGGAACGAATGACGCAACCCTCGTGGCGCAGGCCGCGAGCGGGAGCGAGCACGCGTTCCGCGCGCTCTACCGTGCCTATGTTCGACCGGTGTACTGGCTGGCGCACGGTCTGCTGGGGAGTGCCGCCGATGCCGAGGACGTGACACAGGAGACCTTCCTCGTCGCGTGGCGGAAGCTTCCCGGCCTCCAGCTGGCGAGCCAGTCGCTGCTGCCGTGGCTGGTGACCATCTGCCGGTTCCAGGCGGCCAACCGTCTGCGCACCCGGCGTCGCGACCGCGAGCACACCGAGACGGTGGACGACGAGCGCCTCGCCCGGCTGCCGGCGGCAGTGGACGTCGAACAGCAGGTGATCGTCGGCGAACTCGCTGACCGGATCCTCACGCAGGTCGACGGGCTCACCCAGCTGGATCGCGACATCTTCCGGCTCTGCGCATCGGAAGGGTACGCCTATCAGGCTGCCGCCGATGAGCTCGGCATTCCACACGGTGTCGTCCGCAATCGTCTCTCCCGCATCCGCACGCGCCTGCGGACCGTCGCCGAGGAGAGCACATGAACACGTCAAAGCCGACCGGGGATCCCGTGGCGCCCACCGTCCTGCCCGAGCTGAGCGATCAGAGCATCGATCGGATCGAGAACGCCGTCTTCAGCGAGATCGGTCGCGAACGCGCCATTCGGCGGGCGCGTCGCGGACGCCTGTGGCTCACCGGTGGCGCGGCTGCGGCGATTCTGGTCGTCGCCGCCGTCATCGCACCGAGCGTAGGCACCCTCGTCGGTGGCACCTCGATGAACGAGTCCGCCGTCGCACCGGCCGTGCCGCTGGTCGCCACGGACGGGAGCGCAGTGCAGCTGGACACCCTCCCCGAGTCGGCCGCTGGAGGCGTCGCGGGCGATACGGCCAAGATCGCCACCGGTGAGCGAGACATCATCACGACGGCGACCGCGTCGCTCACGGTCGGGAACACGGCTGATGCCGCGCGCGAGATCGGCGATGCCGCCGAGGCGCGCGGGGGCTCTGTGGAGTCGATGAGCGTGGGAGCGTCCGGTGCGGTGACGCCGGGCCTCGACGGGTCGATCGATTCCGGCGTGGTCACCGACACGATGCCCTACCCCACCCCGTACACGGGAGCATGGGTCACGGTGCGCGTCCCGGCGGATCAGCTGCCGGCACTGGTCGAGGAGCTCTCGGGGTTCGGCGAGGTGACGGCATCCTCCGTCAATCGCCAGGATGTGACCGAGCGGACGGTCGACCTTCGCGCTCGCGTCGACGCGGCGCAGGCTTCGGTGGACCGCATGACCCAGATCCTCGGTCAGGCCGCGAACCTGACCGACCTGATCGCCGCGGAATCGGCTCTGGCCGAGCGCCAGGCGACTCTCGAGTCGTACCAGCAGCAGCTGAAGTACTACGACGAGCAGATCGCCATGTCCACGCTGACGGTCTCGCTGTCCACTCCGACTGAAGTCGTGACGGCCGACCCGGCAGGTTTCGGTGACGGCCTGGCGGCCGGCTGGAACGGGCTGATCGCCACCCTGAACAGCATCGTGATCGCGATCGGGTTCCTCCTGCCCTGGATCGGCGTGACGGCCGTGGTCGTACTCTTGGCCTGGGGCATCGTGCGCCTGGTCCGACGTCGTCGCTCGAATCGTGCCGGCTCGACCGCTTCGGAGGATGTCGCCGACTGATCGAGCTCTGCCGCCTACCTCGAGCGCTCGAGGTAGGCGGCGATGCGCGCGAAGGCGCCGTTCCAGACTTCGCCGACGAAGAAGTCTCGGACCTCGGGCACGGGGAACCCGGATTGGACGACCGTGACGAGGGTGGAGGGATCGCCCGCGGCGTCGAAGCGCCCTTCGAAGGTGATCTCGATGCGGGTGGTCATCACCAAGCCGTCGGGTGAGCTGCCCGTCGACTCGGTCACCAGGCGATGCGGACGATCGATTTCGAGGAACGTCTGAGTCTCGCGGAAGAGATGCTCGGGGTCCGCACCCCAGATCGCGGTCTGCGTCCCGCCGACGCGGAGGTCGACCTCGATCTCCACCACTCCCGGTCGTTCGTCCAGGATGGAGAACCAGATCATCTGCTTCTCGGCGTCGGTGTACGCGTCGAACACGTCCTCCGGTCCGGCAGGCAGCATCCGTTCGATCCGCAGGGTCAGGGGTGCGGTGGTGCCGGTCATGAGGTCTTGCCCTTCTGCAGAGTGAAATAGGCGTCCAGGCCGTCGAGTCGACGCTCCCAAAGCCGCTGGTAGAAGCTGATCCACGCCATCGCGTCGTCCAATCGTTCGGTGCCGAGTCGGCACTCGCGTGTGCGTCCGACCTTGGCGGTGACGACGAGCCCGGCATCCTCGAGCACTTTCACATGCTTGGCCATGCCGGTGACGGTGATGCCGGCGGGATCGGCGAGCTCGGAGACCGTCGCCGGCCCTTCCCCCAGACGACGGAGGATGTCCCGACGGGTCGAATCCGCCAACGCGGAGAACGCCCGATCCAGCACGTCACTGTGAACCATGCGGTTCATTGTACATCGGTGAACCAGAAGGTGCAATGACTGTGTGGAATCCAGCAGGCTGTATTCATCGGAATGGATGCCGCGGCGCTACCGTTGCAGACATCATGCAACGCTTCGGAACGCTCTCCTTCGGTCACTACGGTCCGCTCGGCGGGGGCCGCGAGCTCACTGCCGGCGACTCACTGAAGCAGGCGATCGACCTTGCGCAGGGAATGGACGACCTCGGCGTCAACGGCACATACTTCCGCGTGCACCACTTCGCCCGCCAGCAGGCGTCGCCGATGCCGCTCCTGTCGGCCATCGCCGCCCGAACAGAGCGGATCGAGGTCGGAACCGGCGTCATCGACATGCGATACGAGAATCCGCTGTATCTCGCGGAGGAAGCCGCCGCCCTCGATCTGATCAGCGACGGCCGGCTTGCGCTGGGCGTGAGCCGCGGCTCACCGGAAACCGTGGTCCGCGGCTACGAGGCCTTCGGCTACGCAGGCTCGATGGATTCCCGGGGGGCGGATCTTGCGCGCGAGCACTTCGAGCTGTTCCTGCGTGCCATCGACGGAGAGACCCTCGCCGAGCGCGACGCGCACAGCCCCTTCGGCGGCGGCACCGGCGGACAACGCGTGGAGCCGCACTCCCCCGGTCTGCGCTCCAGGATCTGGTGGGGTGCCGGCAACAGCGACTCCGCCACCTGGGCGGGAACCGTCGGAGTGAACCTCATGTCCTCCACACTGCTCACCGAGGCCAGCGGTCAGCCGTTCGACGAACTGCAGGCGCAACAGATCGCTACGTTCCGTCAGGCGTGGAGGGCGGCCGGGCACGAGGGCGTGCCGCGCACCTCCATCAGCCGGAGCATCTTCCCGATCACGACCGCTGAAGAGCAGATGTACTTCGGCGGGCGGCAGGACGGCGACCAGATCGGCGTCATCGACGGTATCCGGTCCACGTTCGGGAAGACCTACGCGGCCGCGCCTGATGTGCTCGTGGAGCAGCTGCTGCAGGACGAGGCGCTCCGCAGCGCGGACACGCTCATGCTGACGATTCCGAGTCAGCTCGGGGTGGAGTTCAACCTCAGGGTCGTGGAGTCCTTCGCGAAGTATGTCGCCCCGGCGCTCGGCTGGGTCAGCACGAGAGGTTAGCCGGCGTCCTCGTCCTCTTCGGGCTCGAAGTTCGACGGTTCGCCGGTATGGCCCGCGGCGATTCCATCCGGCGCCGCCGGGATGGTCCCGTCCTGGCCGAGCCCGGCGCCCTTCACGGTCGCGTTGTCGTCCGCACCTTCGGTGGGTACCTCGATATCGGGGCCTTCGAGAGAGTTGTCGTCGCTGGGAATCGAGTGATCGGTGTTCGACATGGCGTCCTCCTTGATCGGCTGCTCCGACCGTACGACGCGCGACCGGTCGCCGGCGGGGGCTGGACCGGCCGAGCCGTGAGGTGTATCGCGATGCGTCCGCTCAGGCTGACTCGGCCTTCCGGCTGCCCGCTTCCAGCACATCCCCGGCGGGCAGCTCCTGGTGTCCGCCGAACTGCAGGCGCATCGCCGAGAGCAGCTGGTTCGCATAGTGATCCTCGCCGCGCGAAGCGAACCGCTCGAAGAGCGATGCGGCCAGCACCGGCACCGGAACGCCGACATCCACCGCGGCCTTGATCGTCCAGCGACCCTCACCGGAGTCCGAGACGCGCCCGGCCAGACCGTCCAGAGTGGGGTTGGAATCCAGCGCCGCGGCGGTCAGGTCCAGCAGCCACGACGAGATGACCGAGCCTCGCCGCCAGAGCTCGGCGACCTTGGGTGTGTCGATCGTGAACTGGTAGAACTCGGGTTCCTCCAGCGGGGCGACCTCCGCGGAGTGCTCTGACTCGCGGATGCCGGCATCCGCGTTGTCCAGGATGTTCAGACCTTCTGCAAGCGACGCCATGATCCCGTACTCGATGCCGTTGTGGACCATCTTCACGAAGTGGCCGGCGCCGGACGGACCGCAGTGCAGATAGCCGAGCTCTTCCGGGGCCAGATCGCCCTCGCGCCCCGGCGTGCGCGGGATCTCGCCGCCGCCCGGCGCGATCGTGCGCAGGATCGGCTCGATGACCGACACGGCCTCATCCGGCCCGCCGACCATCAGGCAGTATCCGCGGTCGAGGCCGAACACGCCGCCGCTGGTGCCGACGTCGACGTAGTGGATGCCGCGCTCCCGGAGCTTCGCCGCGCGACGCACGTCGTCCTTGTAGTTGGAGTTGCCGCCGTCGATGATGATGTCTCCCGGCTCGAGCACCTCGGCCACCTGATCGACGACCGCGCCGGTGATCCCCGCGGGGATCATCAGCCAGACCACGCGCGGTGCTTCCAGCTTCGCAGCGAGATCGGCGATGCTCTCAGAACCTGCAGCGCCGTCGCCGGCGAGCGCCGCCACAGCGTCCGGACTGACGTCGTAGACGACGCACTCGTGGCCGTCGCGCATGAGCCTGCGCACGATGTTGGCGCCCATCCGGCCGAGGCCGATCATTCCCAGCCGCATGTCGGCTCCTCACGTCGCGATTCTGCCTCCGCGGATGCGGATGGCCAGTCAGGGGCAGTCTAAGTCCGTCCTCGGACCCACTCTGTTGCCGAGTGTGACACCACGTTTCGGAACGTTTCAATCGCGCGGATAGCGTGAGGTCCGCGCGAGCAGCAGAGCGCCGTCCACCCTGTTACCCACGCACCCGAAGAGGACCCATGCGCACTTCCCGAAAGGCCCTCCTGGGCACCGCCGCCGCCGCGATCGCCCTGATCCTGACCGCCTGCAGCGGCGGCGGGACCGCCTCCCCCGCCGCGTCCGAGGACGGTGCCGGGCCGGAGCCGACCAGCATCAAGATCGGCTTCAACCCCGGACCGTACCTGGAGATGTTCCAGGACGGGATCCGGCCCGTCCTCGAAGAGGAGGGGTACGCCGTCGAGACCGTCGACTTCACCGACGGCATCGTCGTGAACGTCGCCGTCTCCACGGGCGAGATCGACGCGAACATCATGCAGCACCCGGTCTACATGGACTTCGTCAACGCACAGGAAGGCATCGACAACGCCGCCCTGGTACAGGTCCCCACACCGAACATGGCGCTGTTCGGAGGGAAGCTCTCGAGCCTGGACGACGTCGCCGACGGGTCGACGGTCACCGTGCCGAACGCACCGTCCAACCTCTACCGGGCGCTCCTGGTGCTGCGTGACATCGGCTGGGTCGACTTCGACGACGTGGACGACCCGAACACGGCCGATCTGTCGATCATCACGGACAACCCGAAGAACCTGAACATCACGCCCATCGAGAACGCGCAGCAGGTTCCGGCGCTGCAGGACGTGGACTACGCGGTGATCCAGGGCAACTTCATCGTCGCCGGCGGCCTGGACTACGACGACGCCCTCGCGGTAGAGGATCAGCCCATCGAGTTCTCGAACATCGTGGCCATCCGCGCGGAGGACGTCGAAACCGACTGGGCGCAGGCGATCAAGGCCGCGTACGAGTCGCCGGAGTTCATCGACTACATCACCTCCGATCCGCAGTACGGCGGTTACAACCTCCCCGCCTGGTTCGAGTGAGATCAGCGGAAGCCGGGGGCGTCGTCTTCGACGACGTCTCCAAGACCTTCACCGGAAGGGCCGCCGGCACGGCGGCCCTTCGCGGCGTATCGCTGACGGTGGAACCGGGCACGATCTTCGGCGTCATCGGCTACAGCGGAGCGGGCAAGTCGACGCTCGTGCGAATGGTCAACGGGCTGGAGAAGCCCACGACGGGCCACGTCGTTGTCGACGGCGTGGACATCGGCTCGCTCGGCGGTCGCGCCCTTCGCGCAGCGCAGAAGCACACCGGCATGATCTTCCAGCAGTTCAATCTCCTCGAGACCGTCAGCGTGCGCGACAACGTCGCCATGCCGCTCCGGCTCGACGGGGTGTCGAAGGCGAAGGCGAGGGAGCGAGCCGATGAGGTGCTGGACTTCGTCGGGCTGAGCGCGAAAGCCGGCAACCACCCCGGCGAGCTCTCCGGTGGTCAGAAGCAGCGCGTGGGCATCGCCCGCGCACTGGCCCGCAACCCGCGGATCCTGCTGGCCGACGAGGCGACCAGCGCGCTGGATCCCACCACGACCGTGCAGATCATCGAGCTGCTGCGCAGCATCAACCGCGAGTACGGCACCACGATCCTCGTGGTCACCCACGAGATGGATGTCATCAAGGACCTCGCTGACGAGGTCGCCGTCATGGCCGACGGCGAGGTCGTAGAACAGGGCACCGTGCTGGAGACATTCCTCCGACCGCAGGCCGGCGTCACACGCGACTTCGTCTCGACCGTCGTGCCGCAGGGCATCCCCGATCGCGTGGTGGAGCACATCGGCGGGGAGGGACTGTGGCGGCTCCTCCTTCTGGATGAGGAGGTCGTCCAGCCGCTCGTGTCAGACCTCATCACGGACATCGGCGTGCAGGTGAACATGCTCCACGCCGACATGACCGAGATCCAGGAGCACACCATCGGGCAGATGATCGTGAAGGTCACCGGCCGCGCTGAGCAGGTCGCGACCGCCCGGGCCTTCCTCGCGGCGCGTGTCGTGCACCTGGAAGAGGTGTCCGCGTGAACGGCAACGGCGACAAGTGGACGCTGATCACGCCCGACATCTTCCTCAAGGCGCTCGGCGAGACGATGCAGATGCTGGGCGTCGCTCTTCTGTTCGGGTCGATCCTCGGCATCGTCATCGGAACGGTCCTGGCCCTCACCCGTCCCGGCGGCGTCCTTCCCAACCGGCCGGTCAACATCATCCTCGGTGTGATCGTGAACCTCTTCCGCTCACTGCCGTTCATCATCCTGCTCGTGGCGATCCTCCCCTTCACGAGGCTCATCGTCGGAACCAGCATCGGCGTCTGGGCGGCCGTGGTCCCGCTGACGGTCATGATCTCGCCCTATATCGGACGACTGGTCGAGAACTCGCTCCTGGAGGTGCCCAGCGGTGTGGTGGAGGCGGCCAGGGCGATGGGCGCTTCGCCGTTCCAGATCTTCTGGCGGTTCCTGCTGCCCGAGGCGCGCAGTTCGCTGATCCTGGCGCTGACGATCGCCTCGGTGGGTCTGATCGATGCCACCGCCATGGCCGGCACGGTCGGAGCCGGCGGCATCGGCGACCTCGCACTCTCCTACGGGTATCAGCGATACGACGGCTTCGCCATGGTCATCACGTGCATCACCCTCATCGTCCTCGTGCAGGGTCTGCAGACGATCGGCAACAGCATCGCGCGTCGGTATCGGAGGCGTTGAGCACCGTGGAATTCTCCTCGTCGGCTCGCACGAGCGCACTTCCGCCCAACTTCTGGGGCGCCATGGACCGCGAGGTCGCCCGCATCTCAGCCTTGCCCGGCCCGCGCATGATCGACGTGTCCAAGGGCAACCCCGACCTGCCGACACCCGAGCACATCGTGGCGGCGATGCAGCGCGAAGTCGCCGACCCGCTGAACCACCGCTACCCGTCGTACGCCGGCAGACCTTCGGTGCGGGATGCCATCGCCCTGCGGTATCGGGAGGATCACGGCGTTGCGATCGACCCGTCCTGCGAAGTGGCGATCTTCCACGGCTCGCACGAGGGGTTGATGTCCGCCGTGCTGTCGTTGGCGGACCCAGGTGCGAACGTCGTGCTGCCCGACCCCGGTTACCCGATGTACACGTCCGCAGTGGATCTGGCGCGGGCGGTCCTCGTCCCGCTGCCGCTGCACGAGCCGGACTACCAGCCCGATTTCGCCGCGCTGGAGGACCTCGCCGCAGCGCGACTGCTGCTGCTGAACTACCCGAACAACCCGACCGGCGCGCTGGCAGCGCGGGAGACGTTCGAATCGGCGCTGCGTTTCACAGAGCGCACCGGTGCCGCGTTCGTGCACGACTTCGCCTACGCGTCCCTCGGCTTCGACGGCGCTCGTCCGCTGTCCGCACTCGCCGTCGATACCGGCCTCGAGCGCACCGTCGAGGTGCAGACACTCTCCAAGACCTACAGCATGGCCGGCTGGCGGTTCGGCTTCGCCGCCGGCAACGCGTCGATCATCGCCGCCATGAAGCGATATCAGGCACACGCGTTCAGCACGATGTTCGGCGCCACGCAGGAGGCCGCCGCCGTCGCACTGAGCGGCGACCAGACGGCTGCCGCCGACCTCGTCCGGATCTATCAGCGGCGACGGAATCTGGTGGTGGCTGGGCTGCGGGCCATCGGGTGGGATGTCGCGGCGCCCGCGGGCACGTTCTTCGTGTGGATGCGGGTGCCGGGCGATGACATCGATGCGCTCTCCTTCGCCCGACGACTGCTCGAGGAGGAGCGCGTCGCGGTCGCTCCCGGCGACGGCTTCGGCCCGCGCGGTCGCGGCAACATCCGGATCGGCCTCGTGCACGACGAGGACAACCTGACAGAACTGATCGAACGCCTGGACGCGTTCACGAGGAGGAACTGATGCCCGAGATCGAGAGCTTCACGCTGGACCACACCGCCGTCCTGGCCCCGTATGTGCGCAGGATCGGCGTCGAGCACGGTCCGTCGGGCGATGCGATCACGAACTTCGACGTGCGACTCGTCCAGCCCAATGAGGGCGAGATCCCCACCGCTGGCCTGCACACGCTCGAGCACATGCTGGCGGGCCTCCTGCGCGAGCGCATCGCGGGAGTCATCGACATCTCGCCGTTCGGCTGCCGTACCGGTTTCCACCTCCTGATGTGGGGCGAGCCCGCCGTCGCCGACGTCGTGCGCGCACTGACCGACAGCCTGCGCTTCATCGCCGAGGACGCCGTCGAAGCCGACATCCCCGGTGTCTCAGCCCTGGCGTGCGGAAACTATCGGGATCACTCCCTGCACTCCGCTCGGGAGTGGGCGAAGGTCGTGCTGGAGCGGGGCATCAGCCAGGACGCGTTCGCCAGAGTCGGGGTCTGATCGGCCGGGCGGCGACGCTCAGCGGCGATCCTCGATGAGGTGCAGCTGCGTGCCGTCGCGATCGATGAGGTATCCCGCGCGCTGCCCCCACTCCTGCAGCGCCACCGGGACCAGACGTGGGATGCCCGTCGTCGCCTCCGGGACGCCGCTGGCGCGCACGTCCCGGTACAGATCGTCCAGTTCGCTGACCCGGATGCTGGCCATGAACCAGCTCGAGTAGGGATCGAGCTCGGGCGCGAGGAAGAACTCCAGGACGACCCCACCGCGCCGCAGGATCAGCCATCCACCGTCGCGATAGTCGACCTCGAAGCCGAACCCGGCGTAGAAGGAGACAGTGAGGTCGAAGTCGCGGGAGGGCAGATTCGGCACCGCGCGATCACGGAGCCCGCCACCGTGCGGGTCCATCGCATCGCGTGCCGCACCGACCTCGTCGGCGCCGCCGGGCTCCTCGGTGCCGTTGTGCTCGCTCACGCCCCGAATCTACGCCTCAGGTGGCCGCGGGAACACCATGGTGCGACGCCACGCCGGCAGCTAGACGGGCACGTCCAGCGCGAGCTCGCGGCCCCGATCCCACGGCTCAGTCCATCCCAGGCGGTCGAACAGGCCGTCGAGCAGGCCCGCGGTGAATCCCCACACCAGATGCTCCCCACCCGCATGCGGGACCAGGAAACCGGGCCCGCGCCATTCGCGGCCGTCTCGGCGGATCACCGTCACGCCTCGATGCGACGGATCCAGGAGGTCTGCGACCGGGGCGCGGAAGACGTCGGCCGACTCGGCGACATCGACCACTCGGACGGGGGACGGATGCCGCCACCACGCGAGCGCCGGCGTGACGAGGTGCCGTGAGAAGGCGAGGGGGATGTCTGCGAGAGGACCGAGGATCTCGACCCCGTCCGTATCCAGCCCGGTCTCCTCGCGCGCTTCGCGGAGAGCCGCGGCGATCGGCGAGGCGTCCCCTGGATCGATCCGTCCACCCGGGAATGCGACCTGTCCGGGATGGGAGCGCAGCGTCGTGGCGCGCGCGAGGAGCAGGACGTCGAGATCGCGCGAGACCGCCTCAGTCTGCGCATCGTGATCGCTCGGGAGCGCATCGAGGATGCCGAACAACAGCAGCACGGCCGCGGACCGCGCGTTCTCCGCCTCGGGCAGACTCTCAGCGGCCGGGAAGACCTGGGTCTGCGACGTCCGCCCGGAACCGCCCGCCAACGCCGCCAGCTGCGCCCGGGCACCTGTTGCGGCGAGACCGTTCGTCATGCCATCAGGCTACGCGCCGCCTCTTGCTCGGTGGATCGCTCGATCCGCATGAGGATGTCGCCGGATCCGCAACCCGTCGGCTCGCAACCCCACCGCCGTAGGCTCGCACCGTGGACAGCTGCGACGTGGTCGTGATCGGGGCGGGCCTGGCTGGCCTGCGCTGCGCGGCGCAGCTGGCGATGGCGGGTCTGGGCGTGACGCTGCTGGAAGCCGCCGAAGTCGTGGGTGGACGCCAGCGGACGGACATGGTCGACGGGTTCCTCCTGGACCGCGGATTCCAGGTGCTCAATCCCGCGTATCCGGCGGTCGGCCGCTGGGTCGACGTCCAGGCGCTGCGATTGCAGACCTTCCCCGTCGGCGTCCGGGTGCGCAGAGCGCAGGGCCTCGTCGAACTCGCGCATCCGATCCGCCATCCGAGGAGCATTCCCGCCTCCCTGCGCAGCGGCCTGATCGATCCGCGACAGCTCGGTGCCCTCGCGCGCTGGGTCGCCCCGACGATCCTCCGTCCGCGCGCCGCCGTCCGCGCTGCCGATACGACGTTGCGCGCGGGCTGGGATCGATTCGGCGTCGCCGGCGCCCTCCGGACGGAGGTGCTCGAGCCGTTCCTGGCGGGCGTGATCGGGGAGGACCTCGCACGCGAGGACCAAGACGGCCCCGAGACCTCCGACGCGTTCGCACGACTCCTCATCCGCATGTTCGCGCTCGGAGCGCCGGGTGTCCCCGCCGCGGGCATCGCGGCCCTGCCTGCGCAGCTGGCGCACGTTGCCCGCGTCGCGGGTGTCGAGATCCGGCTGGGTCACTCCGTGACCGGCATCGCCAGCGGGCCGCGCGCCGTCGATGTGGCGATCCGGGGAGCCGACAGCCTGACCGCGCGCTCGGTCGTGCTCGCAGTGGGCCCGGAGTCCGTCAGCTCGCTCGTGGAGATCCCCGCGCCTCCCACGCGCGGACTGCAGACGTGGTGGTTCGCGACGGATGCCGCACCCACGCCGTCTGCGATGCTGCACGTGGACGGCCGCCGGCGCGGCCCGATCGTGAACGCCGTCGTGATGTCGCACGCCGCGCCCACCTATGCCCCGCCCGGCCGTCACCTCGTGTCGGCGACGTGCCTGCTGCCCCACGGTGGCGCCGCGCCGGTTCCCGAGGCGGTCGTGCGCACGCAGCTCGCCGAGATGTGGGGAACCGGAGCCTCGGACCTGGAGCTCCTGCGCCGCGACGACATCCCGGACGCGCTGTCCGCACAGGCCGCACCGTTGCGAACGATCACACCCGCGCGGATCACCGAAGCGGTGTACGTCGCCGGCGATCACCGCGACACCGCCTCGATCCAGGGCGCCCTCGTCTCCGGAGACCGCGTGGCGCGCTCAGTGCTGGCCGATCTAACGCGCCTGGGCTGAGCTGTCAACCGCCCGCCGGCGGTTCGGCTTCTGCATAGCGTGGAGGTCAACACTCCCGAGAAGAGACGACGTGACCCCCGGCACGCCTGCCCGCCCGACGACGGTTTCCGTGGTCATCCCCGTCAAGGACGATGCGGACGCACTCCGACGCTGCCTTCGCGCGCTGGAGCTGCAGACCCGAAAGCCCGACGAGATCGTCGTCGTCGACAACGGCTCGATCGACGACTCGTCGGCGATCGCGCGCGGCGCCGGTGCGCTGCTGATCTCCTGCGACGAGCCCGGCATCCCGGCTGCGGCCGCTGCAGGATACGACGCGGCGAACGGCGAGATCATCCTGCGCATGGACGCGGACTGCCTTCCCGCCGCCGGCTGGGTCTCGGCGATGACAGATGCCTTCGATGCTCGACGGGATGTCTCGGTGCTCACCGGCGGCGCTCGGTTCATCGACGGCCCACGCCCGCTGCGCGCGTCGCTGGCCGCATGCTATCTCGGCGGGTACGCGACGATGTGCTCCCCGGCGCTGGGACATCTGCCGCTCTTCGGGTCGAACATGGGCTTCCGGCGGTCGGCGTGGCGGAGCATCCGCTCCTCGGTCCATCAGGCGGATCCGGAGCTCCACGACGATCTGGACCTCGCGTTCCACTTCGGCGAGCGGCACCGCATCGCATTCGTCCCGGGCGCGGCGATGGGCATCTCGATGCGGCCGTTCACCGACGGCCGTGCGTTCCGAAGGCGTATCGTCCGCGGGGCACGGACGATCGTCGTGCACTGGCCGGCCGACTTCCCGCCCGTACGCTGGGTGCGCCTGACCCTTCGACGTGTGCTGCATCGACTTCGCGTCCCGACCCCGCGAGCGGCGTCGTGAGCGTCGTGATCGGCCCCGTCGCCCCGCCTGAGCTGCACCTCATGACCTTCAACGTGCGCCGTCGGCTGGACGTGTTCCCGACGCGCAGCGTCGACCGCTGGAAGTCACGCCGGGCATCCGTTGCCGACCTCGTCGCCTCGGAGGCGCCCACCGTCCTCGGGATCCAGGAGGCGCTGCCGGATCAAGCCGGCTATCTGCGCTCCGCCCTCGGCGACCGCTACCGACGGGTCGGCTTCGGGCGCTGGCCCGGCCCGCGCGGCGAAGGATGCCCGATCCTCTACGACACGGAGCGTCTCGAGCTGCTCGAGGCGGACCAGACGGCGCTGTCCGATCGCCCGCTCGAGGCGGGCTCGCGAAGCTGGGGGAATCCGCTGCCCCGGGTCGTGGTGCGGGCGACCATGCGAGACCGGGTGAGCGGCGAGGCCTTCCAGGTGCTCAACACACATCTGGACCCCTTCTCCGAGCGTTCGCGGACGCGATCGACGACGCACCTGCGCCGGATCGTCGCCGGGCGATCGACCGAAGCCGTCGTGATGGGCGATTTCAATGCGGACCCGGCATCTCGTGCGATCAGAGCGCTCGTGGACGGCGGCGTCCTGCGCGACACGTGGGCCGCCGCGCAAGAGCAGCTCAGCCCGCAGTGGCGGACGTATTCGGGCTACCGCGCGCCGAGGCGCGTGCAAGGGGAACGCGGTCGTGGTCGCATCGACGGCATCTTCGTCACGTCCCGATTCGACGTCGCGCGCGCCGCCATCTCCACCCGGATGCCGCACGGTCGATGGCCGTCGGATCACCTCCCCGTCCAGGTGGTCGTGCGGATGAGCCGAGGACGGCAGCCGTGATCGAGAACTTCCTGCGTCGGCCACGTTCACCCGGCGACTACGCCGCCGACGTCGTCCGTGTCGCAGGTCTTCTGAGCGTGATCGCCGCTGCCGTGTGGTGGACCTGGACGGATGCCGGCATCCTCGCCCTCGCGCTGCCCGCCCTGCTTCTGCCCCGATTCCTCGGAACGCGATCGTGGCTGGACATCCTGTTCGGGATCGTGGTCCTGATCGCCGCGTGGAGCAACGTGCTCGATCTCTACACGACGGTCGTCGGGTGGGATCTGGTCGTCCACTTCGTCTGCACCGGGCTGATCGCAGTCATGGGGTATCTGCTGCTCGCATCAGGACGCGTCGTGCCGTCCGGGCCGGGCGAGCGCATCCCGCCGCGATCCGCGATCGTGCTCGGCCTCGCGCTGGGCCTTGCGGCCAGCGCCGTGTGGGAGATGATCGAGTGGGCGGGCTTCACCTTCATCAGCGACGAGATCTTCGTGACCTATCAGGACACGATCGGCGACATGGTCGCCGGCGGACTCGGCGGACTCGTCGGCGGCATCCTGCTCGCGCTCGTCCCGGTGACGCGGATCGCGCAGGAAGTGCCGCAGAATCGCGGAACTCACAGGTGAGCCTGATAGCGTGGGGAATGCCCACTCGGGTCATGCGTCCATTTCTCTGCCTCACGGCAGCTCTGCAGACAGCCTGACGCCCGGATCGTCTTCTTCGACATCCGCCCATCCCCCTTCATCCGATGCACATCGCACCCGCGGTCACATCCCTCCGCACGAGATCCTCGTGCCCCATATCGTCCGCTCCGCAACATTTCGGAACGGCACCCCCGGTCGCTGACGCGGCCCGAAAAGTAAAAGGAAAGACACGATGGCCACTGGCACCGTGAAATGGTTCAACTCCGAAAAGGGCTTCGGCTTCATCGCTCCCGATGACGGCGGCGCCGATCTCTTCGCGCACTACACCGCGATCGTCACCGACGGTTACAAGGAGCTCCGCGAAGACCAGAAGGTCGAGTTCGAGGCCGAGCGCGGCCCGAAGGGCATGCAGGCCGCCAACATCCGGCCGCTCAGCTGATTTTCTTCTCTGCAGCCCGGGACGACATCGTCGTCCCGGGCTGTTCCTTTGCCCGGATCCGGGCCGTCACTCCCATATAACGTTCAGGTAACGTCCAGACAGAGACGACAGACTCGGGGACTTGTGTCGTGCTTTTCGACACCTTCTCGTGCTTTGCGCCCTTCCCGAGGGCGCGGATTCCTCATACGAAACCGGTCTTATGCGCTCCAACACGTCCACGATTCCTGCCCGCCGCGCCCGTCGCCTCGCCGAGAGCCGCGCCCGTCGCCGCCCGCTGATCATCGCCGGAGCGCTCGCGTTCGGTCTCCTCGCGACCGCCGGCGCGACGCTCACGGCGCCGGCGTCCATGGCCGATGCGGCCGGCACCTCCCCCGCGTTCGCCCTGGCGTCGTTCACCTCGTCGGTCGAGCCGGTGGCCACGGTGACCGATTCCGGCACCGACCGAATCTCGACCGCGGCCCGCAATGCCCTCAGTGCCGCCCAGACCGCCATCACCGCCGCGAGCACGGTGAGCACCGACATCCAGGCGTCAGGACTGGACGTGGGCGTCGCCGACACCACGGTGGACACCACCGCCCTGGCAGCGGCCGTGAAGCGGCTCGACAGCGGCGCACAGAAGCTCCCGGCACCATTGGTGCCCGATCTCACCGACGACGTCACGGCACTCGTGGCAACTATCAACACCAAGGTGAGCGGCCTTCGCGGCAGCCTCGACGCCGCGATCGCGGTCAAGGCCGAGCAGGACGCTGCAGCCGCACAGGCACAGGCCGAGGCGGAAGCGGCGGCAGCAGCCGCGGCGGCGGAAGCCGAGGCCCAGGCGGCTCAGAGTTCCTCGTCGTCCTCTGGGGGCAGCACCGCCAGCCCGTCACCGGCCTTCGCCGGCGCCGGTACCAGCGCCGGCGAAGCCCAGAGCATCGCCCGCGGCATGCTTGCCGGCTACGGCTGGGGCGATGACCAGTTCGGCTGCCTCGTCGCGCTGTGGGATCGCGAATCCGGCTGGAACTCGCAGGCGTACAACGCAGGCAGCGGCGCCTATGGCATCCCCCAGGCGCTCCCGGGCAGCAAGATGGCTTCCGCCGGCGCCGACTGGCAGACCAACGCCGCCACTCAGATCTCGTGGGGCCTCGGTTACATCAGCGGTCGCTACGGCTCGCCCTGCGGCGCATGGTCGCACTCCGAGTCGGTCGGCTGGTACTGATGAGCGGATGCCGGGCCTGAGGGTCCGGCATCCCGCCGGCGCGCGTGCCGTTGCGCCGTTGCGCCGAACCTCGCGTCGATGGACGTACGATCGACCATGGCGCACACGATGAACACCGGAACCATCGTCGCAGTTGTCGGCGAGCAGTCTGACGAAGCCCTGGCCACACTCGACGGGATCCCCGGAGTCGAGATCCTGTCGCTTCACAGCAGCGAGCCGGATGTCGCCACGCGGCGCATCGCCGCCGCCGGAACTCCCTGGGTCGTCCACGACGCCGACCCGCTGGAGCACGTCGCCGCGGCATGGGTGGAGCTGTTCGAGTCCCGCTCGACGCTGGGCACCCTGGAGCTCGAGGTGGAGACGGTCCTGGCCCGGTTCGAGGCAGGCTCAGCGCTGATGCCCGACTACTACATCGTCCTCGAACCGCAGGGCGCACCCGACACGTGGAAGCACTGGTGGTGCGGCGCCCTCGGTCACCACGCTCCGCAGCGCGTCCTCACCTCGCCGGCCCCATCGGGTCCCCGCGATGCGGCCGTGCGCCGGCTGCTGCGCAATCTCCCCGCCTCGCGCGCGTGGCCGGATCCTGCCTCTTGGCTGCCCGATCTCCCGTTCAAGATCCCCGACCGCGTGGGCCTGCGGGACTGACCTCAGTCCTCCCGCACGACCTCCATCCGGAGCCCGACCGCCTCGGTCAGCTGGTCCAGCGCGTCGGCGAGCCGTTCGAGCGCGGCGGCGTCGAGGTCGGGCAGCGCTTCGGCGACCTGCGCGATGAGCTTCAGGGTGTCCGTCTCCATCACGCCATTGTGCGTCGTCACCGCGTGGGCCACAACGAGGACCCGGACTAGAGCCCGGGGCCGCGACGCCCGAGAACGCCCGCGAAGAACGCGTACAGCAGCGGTACGACGGACGCGATCATCAGCACCGTTGCGAAGACGACGTCATCGGGACGCAGAACCGCGCCGGCGATCAGCAGGGCGGCGAAGACCACGGCGGCCAGGAGCCGGCGGCCCATCCGCTCGACCCCGGCGATCCGTCGTTCCAGGCGGGGGTTCTGCACGATGACGCGGCCGCTCTCGATGCGATCGCTGAGCTCGTCGAGACGCTGCGGAAGGCGCGCGAGCGTACTCGCCACCGACGCCGCCTGCGTGGCGAACCCCTGCACGAGGTTGCCGCTCTCCTCGCGGATCAGACGATTGGCATACGGCTCGACCGCGTCCCAGATGTTGAACCGCGGATCCAGCGCGCTGCACATACCGGACGTCAGCGACATCGCCCGCACGATGAGCAGGAAGTTCTCCGGAAGCTGGAACGGCAGCGATCGGATCGTGTCGCCGAACTCCACCGCGAACGCGCGGAACTCGCGCGGATCCACCTCCTGCAGCTCCGCGAAACCCATTCCCCCGAAGCGGGCGAAGAGCTGGGTCATCGCCCGTTCCAGCTCCGAGGTGTCCGCGGACGGGAGGAAGACCCCGACGTCGCGCATGCCGTCGACCATCCCCTTGCCATCGCGCGACGCGGCCGCGATCAGAATCCTGCGAAGCCCACGTCGAAGGCCGTCCGGCACCTCCCCCATCATCCCGAAGTCGATGAAAGTGAGCCGCCACGGTCGCGCCGCGGTATCCGTTCCATGGACTTCGGACACGGGCGTCACGAAGATGTTGCCGGGATGCGGATCCGCGTGGAAGAACCCGTCCGCGAAGAGCTGATCGAACATCACCGCAGCGAACTCCGCAGCCACCGCTGCGGGGTCGATCCCCGCCGCGCGCAGCGCGTCCACATCGTTGATCTTGATCGCCGTCACGTCCTGCAGCGTCAGCACGCGACGGGTCGTGCGCTCCCAGACGACATCCGGAACCGCGACCCGCCCGTCGCCGGCGAAATCGGCGGCGAAGTGCTCGGAGTTGGCCGCCTCATGGAGATAATCGATCTCCTCCAGGCTGGTGGCGGCGAACTCCTCCACGAGCGACTGCATGTCGACACGGTCGGCCACCAGCCGGACGCGGCTGAGCCAGACGGCGACTTTGCGAAGCGCCCGCAGATCGACATCGACGATCGAATCGATCCCCGGTCGCTGGATCTTGACGACGACATCGCTCAGCCCCGTGTCTTCGGCATCCGGGGCGCGGAGCCGTGCGCGATGCGCCTGCCCCAGGGATGCCGCGGCCAGCGGCGTCGGATCGACCCACGCGTACGCCTGCTCGAGCGGGACGCCCAGCTCCGCCTCCGCCTGCAAGCGGATTGCGGCGAAGTCGACGGCGGGAACCTCGTCCTGGAGTCCTTCGAGCTCTTTGGTGATCTCGGGCGGCAGCACGTCCAGACGTGCCGACATGAATTGCCCGACTTTGATCATCAGGCCGCCGAGATCGATCGCGAGCACCCGGAAGCGCTGTGCGATCCGCTGCAGCCGTCGAGCGCGGTGGCGTGCCGACACGCGCGCGAGGCCGATGCGAGGCAGAAAGAGCTCGAACCACCACGCCTGAACGAGGTAGCGCGCCGCGAACCGCGTGATCCTGCGGTAACGCGCGCCCATGGCGCCGGCGTCGGTCATCGGTTCTCCTTGACGCCGGCGCTGGGGTCGGGACCGGCCGCCGACAGCGGTCAGTCCTGAGCGAGGATCGAGAAGAGCTTACGGCGCGCTTCGTCCAGGACGTCCACGGCCTGCTTCACCTGCTCCGGGCTGCCGGAACGCCCCACCTGAGCCACGGCCGATGCGAGATCCACCCCCGCCTTCGGCAGCGCTCCGGCACGGCCGCTCTCACGCGAACCGCTGGTCTCCCACGGGGCGGACTTTCCCGAGTCGGCGCCGGCCACCGCGCGACCCTCCTCGGTCAGCGAGTAGGTCTTGCGGCCGTCGGACTCCTGCGCGCTGATGAGGCCCTCGTCGGTCAGGAGCTGGAGCGTCGGATAGACCGAACCGGGACTCGGCTTCCACGATCCGTTGCTGCGCTCCTCGATCTCACGGATGATCTGGTAGCCGTGCATCGGCTTCTCCGCCAGCAGCGCGAGCACGGCGGTGCGGACGTCACCGCGGCCCATGCGACTGCCGCCGGCCCCGGCGCCGACCTTCTGCTCGAACTGGCCGCGCAGCTGCTCCATCGCCTGCCAGATGCTGTCCATCGGCCAACCCTGACCGCCGCCGCTCGCGGCACCGCCGCCTCCACTGTTACGACCCGAGAACGCGTCTCCCAGGAATGAACCACTCATGATGTCCTCCTCTGCGCCGGACCGCGGTCGGTCAGCGATACATAACGATATATCGCTGAGGCTGGATGCGGGCAGTGAATTCCGCCCGAATCCGACGCGCTCATGCGACGCGCAGGACCTTGCTCATGGCCTTGCCGCGCGCCAGCTCGTCTACGAGCTTGTCGAGGTATCGGATCTTCTGCATCAGGGGATCGTCGATGTCCTCGACGCGCACGCCGCAGACGACGCCCGTGATCAGCGCGACGTCCGGGTTCAGATGCGCCTCTGCGAAGAACTGCTCGAAGGTCGCGTTCTCATCGACCTGCCGTTGCAACTGCTCCTGGTCGAATCCGGTGAGCCACCGGATGACCTCGTCGACCTCGCCCTTGGAACGGCCTTTGCGCTCGACTTTCGCGATGTAGAGCGGATACACCGCGGCGAAGGGAGTGCCGAAGATCCTGTGCATACGCGCAAGCGTAATCCTGGGCTTACCCTCGATCCATGACCACGGGACCGGATGCGGGCTGGTACGACGACGGCCACGGCAAGCAGCGCTGGTGGGATGGCACGCGGTGGACTGAGCAGTTCATCGACCTGCGGGAACACGACGTGGAACTGCGGACCGGCGCCCTGTCGGCCAGCGGCGCGGCCGCCGCGGGCTGGTACGACGACGGTCGGGGCCGTCAGCGCTGGTGGGACGGGTCGAGATGGACGGATGCCGCGCGCTTCAGCGGCTCCGAGGAGGCCTTCGCCGGCATCGTCGTGGACGGCCGCTGGATCCACTTCGGTGCACTCAGCGAACCGGTCGCGGGGGCGATCGCGTCGCACGAGAGCGGCGACGAGTTCCTCCGCCGTGGTCGGCTCGGCAAGCCAGCCACCGCCCGCTCCCTATACGGAGCGTGGGGTCAGATCACGCCGCGTGTCCTGCCGAAGGCCGTCAACCCGCACGCGAACTACCTCCTGGTGGAGGTGGCCGGTCAGCACTGGCTGGCGCAGGTCCCTCCAGGGGAGGATGCGCGAGCACGTCAGTTCACGTCGTGGATCAACTCGGTCTCTCAGCACTACCGCTACCGCTGAGATCAGTCCCCGTGGCCGGCGGCGTTCTGCGCAGCACGATCGCCGCCGGCATCCGCTTCACGATCGATCCGAACGGCCGTTTGGCGAGCAGGTACGCCTCGGCGGGGTCGATCACCCGTGGTGACGTGGTGGACTGCGCCGCGCCTCGCCAACCGATGGTCGCGCCACCGGATGCCAGGACGTTGCGGCTCCAGTTGGTCTCGGCTCCCCACGGCAGGCCGATCATCAGGATCGCCGAATCGGTCGTCGGGATCACGGCGACCGGCGTTGCGTAGTGGGCGCCGGATCTCCGGCCCTGGTGGTGCACGATCGCCCAGAGCGGGAACCACGACCGCCCCGCGAGTGCGTTGGCGATCGGCTCCGTCATCGTGATGAGCGCACGCCGTGGGGCGGCCTCCGATCCGGTGGCGCCACCGCCGCGCAGTCCACGCAGACCACGACCGCCGCGCAGCACGTCACCGAAGTGGTAGACCAGGACACCGGCCATGCCGACGGCGCCGATCGCCGCGGCGAGCCCATCGCCGCGGGTGTGGATGCCACGGCGGAGCACCCACGTTCCGGCGACCGTGTTGATCGCGCTCCAGCCGATGTTCTCCAACGGCCCCGACATGCCCTCGCCCGGTGGATCGGCGAACGGCGTCGGGAACTGCTTGCCCTGATAGCCCTGCACCGCGTGCGGCACGGCATTGGCCAGGAGCGCGGCGCCCGCGGCGCTGCGCAGGATCGAGAGGAGCGACATGCGCACAGACTAGGCCAGCCCGACCATCTCGGCACTGCGGTCCCAGAGGATCTTCGCAGCCGCGGGATCATCGGCGATGCGGTTGGTGCGCCCCACCCGGTTGTCGGAGTAGAAGGCGCCGAGCTCCCAGTCCACGCCGGGCTTGCCCAGGGCCAGCCACGTCAGACGGGATCCGCCCACGTCGGTCGAATCCATGAGCCGCTTGGTGAGCGGATTGGTGTACATGAATCGCCACGGTCCTTTCGCGCCGGCGGCGAAGCTGCTGCCGATGACGCCGGGGTGAAAGGACACCGCGCTGATCCCGGCATCCCCGAATCGGCGGTTCAGCTCCTTCGTGAACAGGATGTTCTCGAGCTTCGCATTGCCGTAGGCCGAACCTGCGGAGTACTTCTTCTCGCCCTGCAGATTCTCCAAGTCGAACTTCGCAAAGCGTCGCGCCGCCGCGCTGGAGGTCTGGATGACTGTCGCCCTGCTGTGCACAAGGCGCTCGAGGAGCAGGTTGGTCAGCAGGAATCCGCCCAGATGATTCACCTGGAACGTCAGCTCGTACCCGTCCATCGTCAGCGCCCGGTCGCCGAAGACGCCCCCGGCGTTGTTGGCGAGGACGTCGATCCGCGGGTATGCATCCAGCAGCGCTGCCGCGAGTTCGTGCACCTGCGACAGGTCGCTGTAGTCGGCGATGTAGGAGTCCACTCCGAGTGGTCCTGCCACGGCCGCGGTCTTGCGTGGATCACGCCCGACGATCACGACGGTCTCGCCCGCTTCGTGCAGTTGGCGGGCGGACGCCGCGCCGATGCCGTCGCTTGCTCCGGTGATGACGATGGTGCGTGACACGAGGCTCCTCGGATAGGTCGGTGGGTCGGGCAAGCGTACGCCGGTCACACCTCGACGAGGGTCACACCCGTCAGTTCTCCCCCGGTGATGACCGCCGTCATCACCGTGTGATGCGGCTGCCGGCGACGATCCGTCGGAGAACCGGGGTTGAGCAATCGCAGCCTGCCGGGCGTGGTGGTGTCCCACGGGATGTGACTGTGTCCGAACACGAGGACGTCGACGTCCGGATAGTCCGCGTCCATCCGCAGCTCTCGGCGCTGCGCCGGTCCGGTCTCGTGCACGACGGCGATCCGCACACCGTCGACGGTGCGCTTGGCCACCTCCGGCAATCGCGCGCGCAGGTCGGGGCCGTCGTTGTTCCCGTAGACACCCATCACCTCGGCGTGCTGCTGGAGTTCGTCCAGGACGGATGCCGCGACCCAGTCCCCTGCGTGGATCACCAGATCCGCGGCATCCGCCGCACGGAGCACGGGGTCGGGGAGGCGCCGGGCACGACCGGGGATGTGCGTGTCGGAAAGGAGCAGCAGACGCGTCGTCACAGCCCGATTCTCGCGGACATGTCAACCCCCGGCGCCTGGACGCCCGCGAGCGCAGGATGGTGTGCGAACGGAGGACGGTTCATGACGAGGGATCTGGCCAAAGGCGACCGGGTGAGCTGGAACACGTCGCAGGGTCGCACGCTGGGCGTGATCGTGGAGAAGAAGACGAAGGACTTCGAGTTCGCCGACCAGAAGTTCACCGCGTCCAGCGACGAGCCCGCGTACATCGTGGAGTCCGAGAAGACCGGCGCGCATGCCGCGCACAAAGGCGGCGCACTGCGCAAGCTCGCTTCTTCCTAAGACGGCATCCACAGCAGGTGGCCGCCACTTCGTCGTGCAGTGTCCCAAGCGACGCCCGATCGGATGCATCCCGCGCCCAATATCACGCGGGAACGCATCTCCTGTTCACATTCGTCACACGTTGCTCATCCGTTACCTCTAGGATCACTGCTAACACGACGATCGGGAAGCCGGTTTCCAGAGGTTGAGGAAATCGTCGACCCGCCGACGTGCGCATACCTCGTAGGTCGAGTAGCCGCTTCCTCCTCGAGGACGTTCCAGAGCTTCATCCCGCACTCAGGGCGCACCCGGCGCCCTCCGTCCTGATCACCCTGCTCTCCACGCCACGAGGAAACGCGATGACCACTCCCGACGCCCCCACCGTCACGACTCCGCCGCGCATGCACGACCGCCGACGGAGGCGGTTCGCGATCGCCGCAGTCTCGCTCGCCGCCACGATCGCGGCGAGTATCGCTGCGCCCGCAGCCGCGTCCGCCGCGGCGCCGGTGGGGGTGATCTCCGACACGAGCACTCCGCAGATCCTCGCGCACACCGACACGAGCAAGGCCGAGCTCGGGCTGACCTTCTCCCCCACCACGACCGGCACCCTCTCCGGTGTGCAGTTCTACCAGAACGCGACCAACTCGGGCGTCACGAGCGCATCGGTGTGGTCGAGCACCGGCGCGCTGCTGCAGCGCGTCACGGTGAACCCGTCGGCGCCGGTCGGCTGGCGGACGATTCCCGTGAACGTCGAACTCGCCGCTGGTTCCACCTACACCGTGAGCGTCTTCGATTCGAACGGACGCATGCCGGTCAGCGCTGATGTGTTCGACCGGGCGCGGACTGTGGAGGGCATCGCGCTCGCCAAGGATGCGGGCGTCTACCGATACCGCAGCACGAGCGCATTCCCCTCCGACGGGGCCGATGCGCACAGCTTCCTGGTGGATGTCGTGTTCACGAGCACCGCGGACACCGCGATCAGCCCTCCGACCCCTCTGCCCACGGTGCCGGCCGTTCCGGAGCCGACCCCGACGACGGAGCCGCCGGCAGAAGAGCCGGAGCCGCCGGTCGTTGCCGAGCCCGAGCCGACCGCCGCGCCGTCGCCCGAGCCTCCGGCTTCCCCGTCGCCCGAGCCGTCCGTGGCACCGCCCGCGCCCTCGGCCGCACCGACGGTCGCACCGCCCGCTCCCTCGCCGAGCCCCAGCGTGGCGCCGGCCGCACCCGATGCAGCGCCCAGCCCCGCGCCCGCGCAGCCCGCGGTGTACGGGCCGAACGGGACTCACTGGCCGCAGAGCACGCCCCGCGCCGACGCCGCCCGACGCGTGAACGTCGCGGCAACGTGGACGGCCATCTCCACCGCCATCGTCGCGGCCGCCAAGACGTCGGATCCCGTCGTCATCTGCGTCGCGCCCGGCACCATCGCCGGCGGCAACGGCGCCACGTCCAGCGCCAAGGGCGTGCTCCAGAACATTGGCAGTGCGACCCGCTCCTCTCGCATTCTCGTGAGCGCCTGCACCGGCGTGGGTACCGTGAAGATCGGCGCCGGATCGGGCGTCTCCTTCGTCGGCGTCAACGGCGTGTCGATCATCGGCATCGACTTCTCCGCGCAGCCCGTGATGATCCGCAACTCCGAGTCGATGGCGATCGGCTACTCGAAAGTCCCGCGACTGCTGATCACCGCCAACGGCGGCAACGGCGTGAGGAACGTCGAGATCGTCGAGGTCGTCGCCGGACCCGAGGCCGTGCACGGCGTGGACTACGACCGCGTCGAGGTGAAGTCCGCCGGCGGGTACAGCGTCGACGGTCTGCGATTCTCCGGCTTCTACGCCGCGCCGCACTACAAGCTCAACGGCGCCACCGGCCACTGCGACACCTTGCAGTTCGTGACGACCTCGGGCAGCGGCACGATCGGGAATGTGACCATCGAGGATTCGGTGCTGTTCCAGTCGTCGGATCAGGGCATCATGGCCGGCGGCAACAGCGGCGGATCGATCACGCATTCGGCGTTCTTCGGCGGCGCGACCGGTCAGCTGCGCTACCCGATGTTCTCCGGAGGGGACCCGATCAGCCTCGCCAACATGCTGCACGGCACGTGGACGGGCGTTCGCGTCTCGGACTCGCTGGTGGCGGGCTCCATCTCCCCCGCCTATTCGTTCACTCAGGTGCTGAACTCGCTGAGCACGTCGGCCCGTTCAGGCTTCAGTGCACTCGGCGGCGTGACCGTCTCCGATCTCGATCGGCTCGCACCTCTGCCGACGACGGCTCGACTCGCCGCGATCTGGGGATGATCCCGGCGGCGTGACGAGAACGCCTGATGAGTGGGTGTCACCACTCATCTCGCGCCGAGCACGGTGCAGTCAGGGCCGCTCATCTCACCGGGTGAGAGCGTGTCCAGTACCGATACCGACCACCACTGCGGTGTGTCGTCGCACAGCTCGCGTGAGGTGACGTCATCGGTGGAGACGAATTGCGCGGTCCCCCACGGGTCGGGAACGAAGACGCCGTTCGAACCTTGCATGAGGACGAAACCGGGCTGGGCAGGGGCGCCGTCGATCGAGACGAGTTCGAGCGGCGCGAACCGGATCGGCTGGGTCAAGATCGTGATGCCGAACAGTGTGACGAACCCGATGATGCCGACGAAGGCCAGCCGGGTGATCGATTTCGACCGTGGATCGTTGATCGCGACCGTTCGGGCGTTCCACTCGTCGGCCACGGCTGCGAACGGCTTGGGTTCGGTCTGGATCGCCTGCTCGACCGGGGTCGGCGGCACTGAGCCGGGCGAGATCAGCCGGAGCATGGCGCGCCCTTGCGCCCAGAGTGTGCGCAGGACGGAATCGGTCGGCGGTTTGGCATGCTGCAGAACCGTCTTGATCGATTCGGCGGTGAGCGGTTCCTCCGGTGTGCGGTACCTGTGCATCACGGTGATTCCGATCACGATGAACACGACGACCAGTCCCGCCAGGAGTACCCAGGGCGCCGTGCAGAAGATCACGGCCCCCAGCAGCACCACCATCGCGGTGCCGACGACCCGTGTCCAGAAGTTGTAGTCGGAGTCGAATACCAGAGGCATTGCCGCCACCATGATGCCCACCATGATGTAGATCGCGAGGTTGAGCAGCACGACCACGAGCAGACCGCCGAAGGTGAGGTTCTGGGCCACCGCAACGGCGAGACCGACGTCTCCACGCACCTGCACGAAGAGGTTGATGGTGATCACCAGCACGCCGATCAGGGGCAGCTTGGTCAGCGTGTTCTTCACGAAGGCTGCACGCACACCCGCGTGCTCCTGCGCCTCCGCCGCGAGGTCGCGCGCGGGCCGCGGTCGCGACTGCGCGCCCAGCGCCCGCGCCTTCGCGGACGCATCGTCCTTCGTCATGGGTCCATCCCCCCTCGAGGGCATCCGTGACCCGACGCCGTCGCTCAACGCTAGGGCAGAGATCGACTGCCGTCACTGCCTGAGACGATCCGGATTCGATGCATTCCGGCGGGCGCCGGCTCCCTGGTGCCGCAAAAACCCCCGGGCATGACCCGGGGGTTTTCGTTTGTGACCCCAGCGGGATTCGAACCCGCGTTACCGCCGTGAGAGGGCGGCGTACTAGGCCTCTATACGATGGGGCCGCACAAGACAACCGTATAAGTATGCCATGTGGCCGCCGCCGTGGACAAATCGTCGCGGGCCCGTCAAGCGGTTGCTCAGCAACGGTTCGGACCGATTGACTCGAGGCATGCGAGTCACCAAGCACGAACACGCCGCACTGACCATCCGCGACTCCGGGAACACGCTGATCATCGATCCGGGATCGTTCACCTCACCCCTCGATGACCTCGGTGACCTGGTCGGGATCGTGATCACCCACGAGCATGCCGACCATTGGACACCCGATCACCTCGACCGTCTGCGCAAGTACGCGCCGGATGTGCCGATCTACGGCCCGGAAGGAGTCGTTCAGGCCGCCGCAGGGTACGAGATCACCGTCGTGCACCCCGGCGACACCCTGGCACTGGACCCGTTCGCGCTCACCTTCTTCGGCGGAACACACGCCGTCATCCACGAGAGCATCCCCGTCGTCGACAATGTCGGGGTGCTGGTCAACGGCGACTTCTACTACCCCGGAGACTCCTACGCGGTGCCGAAGGGCGTCGATGTGAAGCTGCTGGCCGCCCCCGTGGGCGCGCCGTGGCTGAAGATCGGCGACGCGATGGACTTCGTCCTCGCGGTGAAGCCCCGACAGGCGTTCGCCGCGCACGACATGACGCTCTCGGTGATCGGCCGCAACATGGGGCGCGCACGGCTGCGCTGGGCGACCGAGCAGAACGGCGGCGAGTTCTTCGACCTCGAGCCCGACGAGTCGATCGACATCTGAGTCGGTCGACCGGAAGCGGATGCCGTGGCCCATCGGGTCGCGGCATCCGCTTTTCGATGCTTGCATCTCTGGTACTCAGCGCTACTATGTAGTGGTAGTCAGTATCACTGAGTAGTGGACGGAAGTGCAGCTATGGGCAAGCAGGCGACCGAGATGCTCAAGGGCACCCTCGAGGGGATCGTGCTCGCGATCCTCGCACGCCAGCCGGCGTACGGGTACGAGATCACGACCTGGCTGCGCGATGAAGGCTTCGCCGACATCGCCGAGGGCACCATCTACGCGCTGCTGATCCGGATCGAGCAGAAAGGCCTCGTCGACGTCGAGAAGGTGGCGTCCGAGAAGGGCCCGCCGCGCAAGGTCTACTCGCTCAGCGCGGCAGGAACCGACTACCTCGATGAGTTCTGGGGGACGTGGAGCTTCCTCCAGGAACGCATCGACAAGCTTCGCACCGAACAGCTCCCTGAAGGAGGCAAGTGATCATGTCGGCCAAGACGACCGCAACGAAATGGCTCGAGACCCTCACCGGCTCGCTCGAGCAGAAGAAGCAGTACAAGCAGAGCATGGCGCGCATGGACGCGCTGCCCGAGCCGTACAGAGTCGCGGCGAAAGCGTATCAGCGGTACTTCATGTACTACGGCGGCTACCTCGACGGCGAGACCCTCGTCACGATGGTCGGCGACCTGGCAGACCTCTGGGAGCGGGCGGCCATCGACGGCACGCCGATCCGCGAGATCGTCGGCACGGATCCGGTGGAGTTCGGGGAGAGCTTCGTGCAGGCCTACGCAGGCCGACAGTGGATCGACAAGGAGCGTGCCCGGCTGAGCGATGCGATCGCGAATGCCGAGAACGCAGAAGGGTCGTCGGACTCATGAGCGACGTTCCCGTCTCCGTACCGGCGATCCGTGTGCGGGGCCTGGAGAAGTCCTTCAAGGAGCTGCAGGTCCTGCGCGGCGTCGACTTCGACGTGGCGCGGGGCACCATCTTCGCGCTGCTGGGCTCCAACGGTGCCGGCAAGACCACGGTGGTGCGCATCCTCTCCACCCTGCTGAAGGCGGATGCCGGTACGGCGTCGGTCGGCGGATTCGACGTCTCGACGCAGCCCCAATCCGTGCGCGAGACGATCAGCCTCACCGGCCAGTTCGCCGCGGTGGACGAGGTGCTCACCGGCCGCGAGAACCTGATCCTCGTCGCGCGGCTGCGCCACCTCGCCGACCCCGGCCGGATCGCCGACGACCTGCTCTCACGGTTCTCCCTCACCGAGGCCGGAGGGAGGCGCGCCGGCACCTACTCGGGCGGCATGCGGCGTCGCCTCGACATCGCGATGAGCCTCATCGGCGACCCGCCGGTGATCTTCCTGGACGAGCCGACGACGGGCCTCGACCCGCAGGCGCGCATCGAGGTGTGGAACACGGTGAAGACGCTCGCCGAGCGTGGCACCACCGTGCTCCTGACGACGCAGTACCTGGACGAGGCCGAGCAGCTGGCCGACCGGATCGCCATCCTGCATCAGGGACGCATCCTGGTCGACGGCACCCTGGGCGAGCTCAAGCGCCTTCTGCCCCCCGCTCAGGTCGGGTACATCCAGAAGCAGCCGAGCCTGGAGGACGTCTTCCTCGCCCTCGTCGGCGAGGACTCCGCAACGGGATCGGGCACCGCCGGCGGCGGCGCGAAGGAGGAATCATGACCACGCATTTCGTCGGCGACACGGCCGTGCTGACCGGCAGGTCGCTGCGCCACATCCTGCGCAGCCCCGACACCATCATCACGACGGCGGTCACCCCGATCGCACTGATGCTGCTGTTCGTCTACGTGCTGGGCGGTGCGATCGACACCGGCTCGTCGTCGTACATCGACTACATGCTGCCGGGCATCCTGCTGATCACCATCGCGTCCGGCATCGCCTACACGTCGTATCGCCTCTTTCTGGACCTGCAGAGCGGAATCTTCGAGCGGTTCCAGTCGATGCCGATCGGGCGATCGAGCTCGCTGTGGGCCCACGTGCTCACCTCACTCGTGGCCAACGTCGCCTCGCTCGTGATCGTGATCGGCGTGGCGCTGCTGATGGGATTCCGCACGGGCGCAGGAGTGCTGGCGTGGCTGGCGGTCGCCGGCATCCTGATCCTGTTCATCCTCGCCCTGACCTGGGTCGCGGTGATCGCGGGGCTGTCGGCGAAGACGGTCGACGGAGCGAGCGCGTTCTCGTACCCGCTCATCTTCCTTCCGTTCGTCAGCTCAGCGTTCGTCCCGACCGACACGATGCCGGCGCCGGTCGCCTGGTTCGCCGAGAACCAGCCGGTCACCCCGATCGTCAACACGATCCGCGCGCTGTTCGCCCAGCAGCCGGTCGGCGCGGAGATCTGGATCGCGCTGGCCTGGATGCTCGGCATCCTGATCGTCGCCTACCTGGGTGCGATGGCGATCTACCGGCGGAAGATCAGCTGAGCCGCTTCCCCACGACGACGGATGCCGCGGACCGACAGGTCCGCGGCATCCGTCGTCGTCCGTCGTGGCGACTACTCGGCGTCGAGGTCGGTCTCCAGAAGTGCCACGAGCGAGTCCAGGGCCGCATCGGCTCCATCGCCCTCCGCCTTGAGCGTGACGACGGTGCCGTGGGAGGCGCCGAGGCCCATCAGCGACAGGATGCTGCCGGCGTTCAGATCCTTCCCGCCCTCGACGGCGATCGTGACCGGCACCTTGGTCTCCTGCACCGCCTGCACGAAGAGCTTCGCGGGCCGCGCATGCAGCCCGGAGCTGCTCGCGATGGTTGCCTGACGTTCTGCCATGGGTGTTCCTTTCATCGAAGACGACTGACTCCAGCATTCCGCAGTTGGCATGCGGATGCCAGGGCTCAGGCGATCGCGGGTGCGGCCGTTCCCGAGCTGGCGGTGGCTGGAGCCTCGAACGGGGTCTCGGCCTCGGCCAGTTCCTTCGGCGCGATGAAGCGCTTGAACCCGACCACCAGGAATGCCGACACCAGCACGCCCGCGATCAGCGCCACGAGGAAGCCCCAGATGGGCTGGATCGCGAAGAGCACGAAGATGCCACCGTGCGGCGCGTAGGACTGCACGTTGAACACGAAGCACAGCGCACCGGTCACGGCGCCGCCGACCATGGAGGCCGGGATCACGCGGAGCGGATCGGCCGCGGCGAACGGGATCGCACCTTCTGAGATGAACGACGCGCCCAGCAGCCAGGCCGCTTTGCCGTTCTCGCGCTCCTCCGGCGTGAACAGCTTTCGGGCGAGGATCGTCGAGGCCAGCGCCATGGCCAGCGGCGGAACCATTCCGGCGCACATCACGGCACCCATGATCAGCAACGGGGCGGGGTTGTCGGCGGAGCCGGCAGCCAGGCCGGCAACGGCGAACGAGTACGCGACCTTGTTGACGGGGCCACCCAGATCGAAGCACATCATCAGACCGAGGATGATGCCCAGACCGATGGCGGCGCCGCCGGACTCGGTGAGGCTCGTCAGCCAGTCGGTCAGCCACTGCATGAGGGTGGCGATCGGACGACCGAGGAACAGGACGAGCAGGCCGGAGGCGACGATGGATCCGACGAGCGGAATGATCACGACCGGCATGAGGCCCCGTAGCCAGCGCGGCGCGGGAAGGCGTCCGAGCCACCACGCGACCACGCCGGCGAGCAGACCGCCGACGATCCCGCCGATGAAGCCCGCGTTCATGAGCACGGCGACCGCACCGGCGACGAATCCGGGAGCGATGCCAGGTCGGTCGGCGATCGCGAAGGAGATGTACCCCGCCAGAGCCGAGACCAGGAAGCCCATCGAGGTCGCGCCGATCATGAAGAACACCGAGCCGAGATACTGGCCGAGCGGTCCGAAGTCGGACGTGATATCGGTGGTCGGGAGGTCCCAGAGCGAGTTCTGCGTGATGATCGTCGACGCGTTGGTGGTCACCTCGTAGCCGCCCAGGAGGAAGCCGAGTGCGATGAGCAGACCGCCGCCCGCAACGAACGGGATCATGTAGCTGACACCGGTGAGCAGGATGCGCTGGATGCGCGCACCGAACGAGATGTGCGCCGTCGAGGCCGCTGCGGCGGCGCCCGCGGTGCCGCTCACGCGTGCCGCGTTGGGGTTCTTCGCTGCGGCCACCGCCTCCCCGATCATCTGGGAGGGCTGCTCGATGCCGCGCTTGACGCCCGAGCGGACCACCGGCTTCCCCGCGAAGCGCTGCTGTTCGCGCACGTCCACGTCGGTCGCGAAGATGACGGCGTCGGCGTTGTCGATGACCTCCTGGGGCAGCGCCTGATAGCCGCTGGAGCCCTGCGGTTCGACGACCAGGTCCACTCCGTCCTTCTTGCCGGCGGCGGTGAGCGCGTCGGCGGCCATGAACGTGTGCGCGATGCCGGTGGCGCAGGCGGTCACTGCGACGATGCGAGCGGGACGCCCGTCGATGCGCAGACCCGCGTCGACGGGAGATGCGGCCGGAGCAGCAGCCGCGGTCGCGGGCGCCGGAACGGACGCAGCCGGTGCGGCCTCGCCCTCGCCGATCGCGTCGCGCACGATGGCGACGACCTCGTCGGCGGTGGAGGCCGCGCGCAGGCCGGCGGTGAAGTCGTCCTGCATCAGGCTCCGGGCGAGTTTGGAGAGCACCGCGAGGTGCGCTTCTGCGGCGCCGTCCGGCGCAGCGATCAGGAACACGAGATCGGCCGGACCGTCCGGCGCCCCGAAGTCCACGCCCGGCGCCAGCCGTGCGAACGCCAGTGACGGCTGGGTGACCGCGGCGCTCTTCGCGTGCGGGATGGCGATGCCGCCCGGCAGGCCGGTCTCGTCCTTCTGCTCGCGCGCCCAGGCGTCCTGGAAGAGGGCCTCGGGATCGGTGGCGCGTCCCTGCGCCGCGACCCGCGCCGCGAGGGCGCGGATCACGGCCGCCTTGTCGGCCCCGAGCGGTTCGTCGAGACTGACGAGCTCGGGGGTGATGGACTGTGACACGGTGACCTCCTGTGGTCTGTGTGGTGAAGGGGGTGGCCAGGGGCGCTCGGAGCCGGTCGGCTACGTTCGCGCTCCGAGCCCGAGGGGACGAACGATGACCTCGCCGGACGGCAGATCATCAGGTGTGGGGGCTTGCGTGCCGGGAAGGGATGCCGCGGCGGCGCCGTACTGCACGGACCGCCGCAGCGCCTCGGCGGGTCCGGCGCCGCTGACGTCGCCGAGCAGGTAGCCGGCCAGCGAGCTGTCACCGGCGCCGACCGTGCTCACGACGCGGATCCGCGGTGGGACGGCGACCCAGGCGCCCTCCGAGGTCACCAGGACCGCGCCGTCGGCGCCGAGCGTGACCAGCGCAGCCGCGACGCGGGCGGGGACGAGCGCCTGAGCGACGGGAAGCACCGCGTCGGCGAGGATGCCGCCGGCCTCGAGCTCGATGCCGGCGAGCTCGGCGAGTTCCTCGTCATTGGGCTTGATCAGGTCGGGCGACGCGTCGTAGACCACCGCGCGCAGCGCGGCGCCCGATGTGTCCACCGCAACGCGAGGCGACCCGATCCCCCAGCGAGCGCGTACCGCGCGGATGATCTCGACGTACAGCGAATCCTCCGCGCCCGGAGGTAGGGACCCGGCCAGGACCAGCCAGTCCGCTCCCTCCGAGGCGGCGACCACGGCGGCGATCAGATCCTCGACACCAGCCGGCGTCAACGCTGCACCCGGCAGGTTCAGCTTGGTGGTCACTCCAGCGGGGTCGGTGATCGTGAGGTTGGCCCTGCTGTGACCGTCGATCGGAACGGGCAGCGCGGGCACCTTCGCTGCACCGAGCGCCGTGGCGAAGGGATCGTCAGCGGCGAGTGGCAGGACCGCCACCGTCGAGACGCCTGCCGCGGCGACGGCGCGCGAGACGTTGATCCCTTTTCCACCGGCGTCTTCACGAGCGGATGCCGCGAGCTGAACCTCCCCGGGTCGCAGGGCATCCGTCAGAGCGATGGTGCGATCCAGCGACGGGTTGGCCGTGAGGGTGACGATCCGGGGCTGTGATCCCGATCCCACGTTGGTCGTGCTCATGGGAGAAGCACCTCCACATCGACGGCGGCGAGTGCATCGGTCAGCTCGGCATCCGGCGCGGCATCCGTCACCAGCACGTCGATCTCCGCCAGCGACGCGAAGCTGACCAGAAGCTCTCGACCGAGCTTCTCTGCATCGGCGACGACGACGACCCGCCGTGCCGACTGGACGATGGCGGACTTCACTGCGGCCTCGTCGGGGTCGGGCGTGCTCAGCCCGAACGTGGCCGAGATGCCGTTGGTGCCGAGGAAGGCGATGTCCGGCCGCAGCCGTTGGATGGAGCGCACCGTATCGGCGCCGACCGCAGCAGCGGTCGTCCCGCGCACGCGTCCGCCGATGACGGTCAGTTCGGCGTCGCGCACGTCGGCGAGGGCGTGTGCGAGGGTCATGGCGTGGGTGACGACCTCGGCCTGACCGCCGGTGGCGGCCAGGTGGTCTCCGAGTTGCGCGCCGATCGCGGACGTGGTCGTTCCGGCGTCCAGGAAGAGCGAGCCGCGGAACCGGTCGCCGAGCAGTTCGAGCGCCCGCCGGCCGATGGCCGCTTTGGCGCCGCTGCGACGATGCGCACGCTCCGCGAGCGTCGGCTCGGTGGTGCTCTGGCGCTCCCGCAGCACTGCGCCTCCGTGCACGCGGTGCAGTGCCCCGGCGATCTCCAGCTGCGCGAGATCGCGGCGAACGGTCTCGGTCGTCACGTCGAAACGTCGTGCGAGGGCGACCACGCTGACGCGGCCGTCATCGAGCAGCATGCGCTCGATCAGATCCTGGCGCTCCATTGCGTACATGCGATTCCTCCGTGAATTTCCCACAGAGTACAACACAGAACAACACAAACACAACTGCCATCCGCATTTTCGTCTTGCGGGTGGCTATCCTCGGGGCATGGCGGACAAGCCCGCGGCCGAGCGGTCGATCGACGAAGCACTGGTGCGAGCCCTGCTGATCGAGCAGGCGCGCGCCGTCGTGCCCGAGGCGGGGACCGCGACGCTCACGCACGCCGAGGACGGCTGGGACTGCTCGGTGTGGCGGTTGGGTGATCGGTGGGCGGTGCGACTCCCCCGTCGTGAACTGGCCGCACCGCTGGTCCGGCACGAACAGGCAGTGCTCGGCGACATCGCGGCGCGCATTGAGGCGACCGGCGTCGGGATCCCCGCGCCGGTGCTGGCCGGACGGCCGGGACACGGCTATCCGTGGTCGTGGTCGGTGGTTCCGTGGTTCGAAGGCAGCACGGGGTTGAGCGTGCCACTGCGTGAGCGACGTGGCTGGGCGAGACGACTGGCCGACGCGCTGGGCGCGCTGCACATGCCGGCCCCCGATGATCATCCGGTCAATCCGGTGCGGGGCGTTCCGCTGCGACAGCGGGCCGATGCCGTGGCGGTCCGTTTCGAGTCCCTGCGTGGTCGGGCTGATCCCGACGCGCTGAGCCGGGCGCACGCAGCCTGGCGGGCTGCGCTCGAGGTGGAACCCTGGCGACGAGGGCCCGTCTGGGTCCACGGTGACCTGCATCCCGGCAACCTCGTGGTCGCGGGAGGGGAACTGGTGGCGATCATCGACTTCGGTGACGTCACCGGCGGCGACCCGGCGTACGATCTCGCGGTCGCCTGGCTCGCATTCGACGCCCCGGGTCGTCGGGCATTCATCACGGCGACCGGGTCGCGGTATGACGGCGCCACCTGGGTGCGCGCTCGCGGGTGGGCGGCGGCGACCGCGGCGATCCTCCTCGACCAGAGCGATGACAATCCCGATTACGCGCGACTCGGATCGGACGCGCTGCAGGAATTGCTCAACTGAGCGCTCAATGCCGGCGCGCGGTGCCGCTCTGCGCCTCGGCGATGCTCACGTCGACCACATCGCCGTGCAGAGCCAGCCGGACGACACTGCCGACGGGGAGGTCCAGGCCGTCCAGCCCGGGCATGCCCGGGTAGATCATCATGTCCACGACCGGATCCAGTCCCACAGGGACGCAGCGACCGTCGGCCCAATCCTGCACGGAGAACATCAGACATCGGGAGCCGTCGGAGGCGCCGGCGGACCAGATCTTCACACCGTGGAACTCCTCGTGCCGGCGCACGGTGTCGATGTCGACGTTGAACCATCCGAGCATCTGGCGAGGCTCCACATCGTCGGCGGTCACATTCGCGACGACCCGCAGCGAGGCGTCGGCGTTCGGCGGCAGCACTGTGGCGATGACGAATGCGACGGCCAGGACGATCGCCCCGACGCCGACCACCGCCCACAGCGGGATACGACGCCACCACGGCCTGACGGGCGCTGATCGCACCGCCGCATCCGGTTGCGCGGGCGGAGTCTCGGAGGAAGCGGGCTCGATGACCGGCGCCTCAGCAGCGGCGGGATCCAGCCCCGGGTTCGGCGCGGGCGCGAGCGAGGTCGAGGCGGGAAGCAGGTCGGTGCGTGCGAGATCCTCCAGCTCATGCAGGCGCGCGAGAGCATGTTCGTCCGAGTGGATGTCGGCGCGGGGACCATAGGCGCGGGCACGCAGGTCGTCGAGCTCGCGCCTTCGCTCTGGCGTCAGAGCCGGGGCATCCATTCCACCATTATCACCGCGGAGGAGCCGGGGAAGGCCGCGGTCGACTTCCCGCAGAACCACAAAACCCCCGCCTGAGCGGGGGTTCTTCGTGGCTGGGGTACCTGGACTCGAACCAAGAACAAAGGTACCAGAAACCTCCGTGTTGCCAATTACACCATACCCCAAGGCGCTGAACCGAAGTCCGTGCCGAGGGTCAAGTCTACGCGACGCGAACGGCCCCGCCAAACCGAGCGGCGAGGCTCACCCCGCTCGGAAGGCGTCGAACGCCGCAAGCCGTCGGATCGACTCGGCCTTGCCGAGCAGTTCCATCGATTCGAACAGCGGCGGCGAGACCCGTCGTCCGCTGACGGCGACCCGCAGCGGCCCGTATGCGACCCGGGGTTTGAGCGCCAGACCTTCGATCAGAGCGGTCGAGAGTGCTTCCTGGATCGCAGCGGCCGTGAATGCGCCCTCGGGGATCGCTTCCAGCGCACCCACCGAGGCCGCCAGCACCACGCCCGTGTTCTCCGGCAGCCCGGCGAGGGCGTCATCCTCGTAGAAGATGTCGTCGGTGAAAAGGAAGCGCAGCAGCCCCGGCGCATCCCCCAGCAGGGGCAGCCGTTCCTGGATGAGCGGCGCCGCCTTCTCGAGGAGATCGGCGTCAGCGTCGGCGAGCGGGACGGTGAGCACCCCGGCGGACGCGAGGTAGGGCACGATCCGCTCAGCGAAATCAGCGGCCTCCAGCATCCGGATATGGTCGCCGTTGATCGACTCGGCCTTCTTCTGATCGAAGCGGGCCGGGTTCGGGTTGACGTCGGCGATGTCGAACGCAGCGACCATCTCGTCGAGCGAGAAGACGTCCCGATCGGAGCTGAGCGACCAGCCCAGCAGGGAGAGGTAGTTCAGGAGCCCCTCGGGGATGAAGCCCTTCTCGCGCTGGAGGAACAGGTCGGCTCGCGGATCCCGCTTGGAGAGCTTCTTGTTGCCGTCACCGAGGACGAGCGGCATGTGACCGAAACGGGGCACGAACTCCGTCACCCCCGCATCGATCAGTGCGCGGTACAGCGAGAGCTGCCGAGCGGTGGAGGGCATCAGATCCTCTCCGCGCAGCACGTGCGTGATGCCCATGAGGGCGTCATCGACGGGGTTCACGAAGGTGTACAGGGGGATCCCGCCGGCGCGGAAGATCACGAAATCCGGGAAGGATCCGGCGGGGAAGGTCACCTCGCCGCGCACGAGGTCGACATACGTGAGGTCTTCGTCGGGCACACGAAGGCGGTATGCGGGTTCGCGTCCCTCGGCACGGAACGCCGCGCGCTGCTCGTCGGTGAGGGTGCGGTCGAAATTGTCGTAGCCGAGCTGTCGCGCACGGCCGGCGGCGTCGTTGCGGGCGTCGATCTCCTCGGCGTTGGAGTAGCTCTCGTAGACGGCGCCCGCATCGATGAGCTTCGCCAGCACCTCGCGGTAGAGGTCGAAGCGCTCGGACTGGCGGTACGGCGCATGCGGTCCGCCGACCTCGACGCCCTCGTCCCAGTCGATCTTCAGCCACCGCAGGGCGTCCAGCAGCTGCAGGTAGCTCTCCTCGCTGTCGCGGGCGGCATCGGTGTCCTCGATGCGGAAGACCAGCGTCCCCCCGTGATGGCGTGCGTACGCCCAGTTGAACAGCGCGGTGCGCACGAGGCCGACGTGGGGCAGGCCGGTGGGCGAGGGACAGAAGCGCACACGGACGTCGGCGCCGGAGGCCGTCGTGGTGCGGGGATCGGGAGTAGGCATCGCCTTCCAGCTTAGTTCGCGGATGCCTCGGCCACCGGGCTCGCATGCGCCAGCACGCCCGTCAGCGTGAGCAGGGTGGCGCGCACCGCCGGGACCCGCTCGGCGCCGTGGGCGGTCACGACGTGGAGCGTCCGCGCCTCGCTGCGCGGCAGCGGCACGGTCACGATGCCGGGAAGGGGCGGGAAGGAGTCCACCGCCATCCGCGGCAGTGTCGCCACTCCGATCCCCTGCGCGACGAGTCCTTCGACCGCGACGAAGTTGTCGGTCTCGAAGCCGATCCGCGGGATGAAGCCCGCCCGGCCGCAGACCTCGAGAAGGTGGCCGCGGCAGCGCGGGCACCCGGCGATCCAGTTCTCTTCTGCGAGCACCGGGAGATCGAGGGCCTCTCCGTCAGCTCGTTCTGTTGCGGCATGCCCGGCGGGCAGCACGACGAGGAGGTCGTCGGTGCCCACGGCGCGGACGGCGAGTCCGCTCGCACTCGCACCGTGCGGGTCGTCCCGGTCACCCGGGTAACTGAAGGTGAGCGCGATGTCCGCGCGGTCCCCGCGCACCGCCTCCACCGCCTCCGGCGGCTCGGCCTCCACATAGGTGATCGTCACACCGGGGTGATGACGGGCGAGGTCGGCCAGCAGCCGTGGTACCACCGTCGGCGACGCGGAGGGGAAGCCGACGAGCCGCACACGTCCGGCGCGCAGGCCGCGAAGCTCCGCCAGCTCGCCGGCCGCCGCGTCCAGCGCCGTGGTGACAGCGGGCGCGTGTCGCGCGAGAATCCGTCCGGCCTCGGTCAGCCGCACGGAGCGGCCGACGCGTTCGACCACCGCCACGCCCAACCGCTGTTCGAGTCGCTTGATGTGCTGACTCACTGCCGGCTGACTGTAGCCCAGGAGCGCTGCCGCCGCCGTGATCGACCCCTGATCACCGATGGCCTTGACGACGCGCACCGTCAGCGCGTCGAAGTCCGAGTCCTCGGGAGCGGAATACGTCACATTGCAATCATAAGCGCAGAGCATGATTCGGATTGGAAACCTGCCCTGGACGAATTCCTCATCCGCCCGCACGCTGGATGTATGACCGCGATCGTGTCTCCAGGATCCGTGCCGGCGGCGCCTCCCGTATCGACCTTCTCGGACGCCGGATCGCAGTTCACCGGCGGTCGTGGCTACCTGGCCGCCTGCACGATGGGCCTGCCGAGCCTGGCCACCCGGGCCGCGGTGATCGCCGACCTCGATGCCGCGGCATCCGGTTCCGCGACGGGCGCGCACTACACGGCGGTCGTCGAGCGCACCCGGGCATCGTTCGCGCGACTCGTCGGCGTGGATCCCTCGCACGTCGCCATCGGCTCGCAGGCATCGGCGTTCGCGGGCCTTCTGGCGACGTCCGTGCCCGATGGCGCCGAGGTGCTGTGCGCCGAAGGCGACTTCTCGTCGATGGTCCTTCCCTTCGTCCATGCCGGACGCGGCGTGCGGCTGCGCAGCGCGCCGTTTCCGGAGTTGGCGGAAGCGATCACCGCCGACACGTGGCTCGTGGTCTTCTCGATCGTCCAGTCCGCGACGGGCGAGGTGGCCGATGCCGCGGCGATCCGGGCTGCCGCTGCGAACGCCGGCGCACGTACGCTGTGCGACGCGACGCAGGCCGTGGGATGGCTTCCGGTGGACGCCGCGCAGTACGACGCGGTGATCTGCCACGCGTACAAGTGGCTGTGCGCTCCCCGCGGCGTCGCGTTCCTTGCGATCTCCGAAGACTTCGGTCGCAGCATCCGACCCGCCTTCGCCGGCTGGTATGCCGGCGCTGATCCGTGGTCATGCTGCTATGGCGCGGAACCGGCGCTCGCCGCCGACGCCTCCCGGTTCGACCTCTCCCCCGCCTGGCAGGCCTTCGTGGGCGCCGAGCCCGCACTCGAGCTGTTCGCGGCACTCGACCCCGCAGCACTGTACGTGCACGCGACCTCGCTCGCAGCGCGGTTCCGATCGGCGATCGGGATCGCCGAGCCGGACCGTTCCAGCGCCATCGTCACATGGGACGACGCAGACGGTGCCGACCTCGCGCGCCTGACGGTGGCGGGGATCACGGCCTCGGGCAGGGCAGGTCGGGCACGCGTCGCGTTCCACGTGTTCAACGATGAGCAGGACGTTCAGGACGCCGTCGTCGCACTCAGGCGCTGAGCTGCTGCCGACCCGCGGTCATCGCCGCGCGTCCGAGCGGCGCGAGCGCCACCACCGCCACCACCGCGACGCTCACCAGGAGCGACAGACCGCCGTACCCGATCCACCCGAGGATCACGCCGGCCAGGATCGCCCCGATGGCGCCGACCATGCTCATGGTGAAGTCGCTGAGTCCCTGTCGCCGGGTGCGCCGCGCCTCGGAGGACGCCTCGGTCAGCAGGGCGGACCCGGCGACGGTGGTCGCGCTCCAGCCGAGTCCCAGCAGGGTGAGTCCGATGGTGACCGCGCTCGTGGAATCCTGCCCGAAGGACGCCGTCACCAGTGCCGCGGCGATGAGCAGCTGCCCGAGGAGGATCGTCGCGATGCGGCCCAGGCGGTCGGCGAGGATGCCGAAGACCGGCGCCAGCGCGTACATTCCGGCGATGTGCAGACTCAGGGTGATGCCGATGATCGTCAGTGTCGCACCGTGATGCAGCAGGTGCACCGGCGTCATCGCCATCACCGCGACCATCACGCCGTGGGCGGCGGCGACGGCGAAGATGGCGTACCGGGCCACGCGCGCCTGGTCGGGTTTCGCGATGCGCTCGGCGGTGGAGCGAGCGGATGCCTCGGCGACCACGCGCTGCGCTGTCAGCAGCGGATCCGGCCGCAGCGCCACAAGGTACAGCGCGATGCCCAGCGTCTGGCCGACGATCGTGAAGACGTACGGTCCGGTGAGCGGGGGCATGCCGATCGCATCGCCGAGCAGTTCGCCCGGCCCGGTGAGGTTCGGGCCGAGCACCGCACCGATCGTGGTCGCCCAGACCACGATCGACAGGTCGCGTCCGCGCGACGCATCGGTGGCGAGGTCGGCCGCGGCGAAGCGGGATTGCAGGTTCGCGGCCTGTCCCCCGCCGACGAGGAGGAACGCGACCAGGAGGAGCGGGAAGGATCGCACGCTCGCCGCGAGGACGACCAGCGTCACACCGACCAGTGCGAGCAGCATGCCGGTGGACAGGGACAGCCGGCGACCGCGACGGCGAGCGAGCCCCGCCAGCGGGATCGCGATCAGCGCGGTGCCGAACGTGACCGCCGCTGCGGCCAGGCCGGAGAACGTCTCATCCCCGGAGACGTGGGCCGCCAGCACCGCTCCGAGCGAGATGGTCGCACCGAAGGCGACGCCGCCGAGGACCTGTGCAGTCGACAGCACGCCGATCGTGCGGCGCTGAATGCGCGCGACGTCGGCGGCTGTCAGTGCGCTCACGCGTCGCGGGCGGTGTTCCGCAGCGTGCCGAGTCCGGAGATCTCGACCTCGATCGTGTCGCCGGCGACGAAGGCACCGACCCCCGACGGCGTACCGGTGAGGATGACATCCCCGGGAAGCAGGGTGAACGCCGCGGAGGCGTACGCGATGATGTCGGCGACCGAGTGGATCATGTCCGTGAGGGGGGCGCTCTGCGCAACAGTGCCGTTCAAGCGTGTCTCCAGCGTGGCGCCCGCCACGTCGAAGTCGGTCTCGATCGCCGGGCCGAGGGGGCAGAAGGTGTCGAAGCCCTTCGCCCGCGCCCACTGGCCGTCGCTCTTCTGCAGGTCGCGGGCGGTGACGTCGTTGGCGATCGTGTAGCCGAAGACCACCTCGGACGCGCGTTCGGGTGCCACGTTCTTCGCGATCGAGCCGATCACCACGGCGAGTTCGCCTTCGAACGAGGTGAAGGAGGACTGCGGCGGTCGGACGATCGAGTCGCCCGGGCCGATGACGGACGTGTTCGGCTTGAAGAACAGCATCGGCTCGGCAGGGACCTGGTTGCCGAGCTCCTCCGCGTGCGCGCGATAGTTGCGCCCGACGGCGATGACCTTCGAGCGCGGGATCACCGGCGCCAGCAGCACCACCTCGCCCAGCGGTATGCGTTCGCCGGTCGTGTCGAATCCTGCGAACATCGGGTCACCGTCGAGGACGACCAGATCGGTGTCATCGACGATGCCGTAGCGGATGGCGTCCTGGTGGCTGAAGCGTGCGATCCTCACCGTTCCAGACTAGCCACGTCGGTCAGGCATCCAGGCGCAACAGCCAGCCGTGCTTGTCCTCGGCGCGACCGTACTGGATGTCGGTGAGCTCCTGACGAAGCTCCAGGGCGAGCGTGCCCAGCGGCTGCTCGTCGAAGAAGTCCTTGCCCTTGAGCACACCGATCGGTGTCACGACCGCCGCTGTTCCGCAGGCGAACACCTCGACGATGTCGCCGGATGCCACGCCGGAACGCCATTCGGCGAGCGAGACCGGGCGACCCTCCACCTTGTGGCCGCGGTCGCGCGCCAGCTGCAGGATCGAGTCGCGGGTGATGCCCTCGAGGATCGACGGCGACTCGGGCGTGACGACAGTCCCGTCCTTGTAGACGAAGACGACGTTCATGCCCCCGAGCTCTTCCACGTTGCCGTCCGAGTCGAGGAAGACCACCTGGTCGCACTCGTTCTCGTACGCCTCGGCCTGCGGGAGCAGCGAGGCGGCGTAGTTGCCGCCGGTCTTGGCTGCACCCGTTCCGCCCTTGCCGGCGCGCGCGTAGTCCTCGCTCAACCAGATGGAGACGGGCTGGACGCCGCCCTTGAAGTACGCTCCGGCGGGTGAGGCGATGACGTAGTAGTTGACCTTATGCGCGGGCCGGACCCCCAGGAACGCCTCCTTGGCGAACATGAACGGACGCAGGTACAGGCTCTGGTCCTCGCCGCTCGGAACCCAGGCGCCGTCGACGGCGATGAGCTCCTGCAGCGACTGGATGAAGTACGACACCGGGAGTTCGGGGAGGGCGAGCCGGCGCGCGGACCGCTGCAGGCGACGACCGTTCTGATCGGGGCGGAAGGTGTGCACCGAGCCGTCGGCGTGACGGTAGGCCTTGATCCCCTCGAAGATCTCCTGCCCGTAGTGCAGCACCGCGGCGGCGGGGTCGAGCGTGATCGGACCGTAGGGCTGGACGCGCGGGCGATGCCAGCCGCCGCCCACCGACCAGCAGATATCGACCATGTGGTCGGTGAAGCTCTGTCCGAAGCCGGGGTTCTGCAGGATCTCGTCGCGCTGCGCGGGGCTCTTCGCGGCGAGATTCTTGGTCACGGCGAACTCGAGCGGTGCGAGTCCGGTGTCGGGGTCGATTCCGATGAGGGTCATGTCACATCCAAGCGGGTCATGCGCCCACGCGGTGGGCGAGGTTCCAGGTTACGCCCGCAGTCGCGCGACGATCGCGTCGCCGATTGCTGCGGTGGAGCGTGCCGTGTCGCCTCGAACCGCGATGTCCTCCTCCACAGCGCGGGTGACGCGCTGCGATTCGTCGGCGAGCCCGAGATGATCGAGCAGGAGTGCGACGGAGAGGATCGCGGCCGTAGGGTCGGCCTGCTGCTGCCCCGCGATGTCGGGCGCTGAACCATGAACAGGCTCGAACATCGACGGGAACGCGCCATCCGGGTTGATGTTCCCGGACGCTGCGAGACCGATGCCACCGGTGACGGCGCCGGCCAGGTCTGTCAGGATGTCGCCGAAGAGGTTGTCGGTGACGAGAACGTCGAAACGGGACGGGTTCGTGACCAGGAAGATCGTTGCCGCGTCGACGTGCAGATAGTCTACGGCCACGTCCGGGTGCTCCTGCGCCACGGCATCCACGATCCGCTTCCAGATCCCGCCGGCGTGCACCAGGACGTTCGTCTTGTGCACGAGCGTGAGCTTCCTGCGGCGTCGCTCGGCGAGAGCGAAGGCGTAGCGGACGACGCGCTCCACGCCGAACGCGGTGTTCACCGATGTCTCGTTCGCGATCTCGTGCGCAGTGCCGCGCCGGATCGATCCGCCGTTGCCGACGTACGGGCCCTCGGTGCCCTCGCGGACCACGACGAAGTCGATGTCGCCGGGTTCGGCGAGCGGTCCCGGCACGCCGGGGTAGAGCTTCGACGGACGCAGGTTGACGTAGTGGTCCAACTCGAACCGCAGCTTCAGCAGCAGGCCGCGCTCGATGTTCGCGTCCTTCAGACGTGGGTCGCCTGGGACCCCTCCCACGGCGCCGAGGAGGATCGCGTCATGGCTCGCGATGGCGGCGAGGTCGTCATCGGTGAGCGTGTCACCGGTCTCGAGGTAGCGTGCGGCTCCCAGTGAGAAGCGGGTGGACTCGAATCGGATGCCGGAGCCGTCGGTCACGGCATCCAGCACTTTCTCCGCCTCGGCGATGACCTCGGGACCGATGCCGTCCCCCGGGATCACGGCCAGCCTGACGGTCCTGGTCTCCTGCGCGTCCGACATCCGACTCCTTTTGCGTATCCAGTCTCGGCATTCGCAACAACGATAGCGGCCGGGGGTTGCGGCACCCCGCGCCGAGCCGGCGCCGAGTGCACGACCTGCCGCCGGGTGCACGGGTTCGATGCCGCCGTGAACCCGTGCACTCGGCGTGAAGCCGTGCACACGGCGTGAAGCCGTGCACACGGCGAGGGGTCAGTGCTCGGCGGGCTCCCGGCGCGGCGTGCCGCCGAGGGTGAGTGCGGCGATCACCGCCGCGATGACGATGAGCCCTGCGCCGATCAGCGCCGTGACGCCGACTCCCGCATCGAACGCATGAGCCGCGGCATCGCGCAGTGCCTGTCCGAGCGTCACATCGATGGTGTGCGAGGCCGCGACAGCCCCGGCGAGCGTCTCGCGAGCCGCCTCCGCCGCCGCTGCCGGCAGATCGGCCGGCAGCACGAGATTCGCCCGGTAGAAGGCCGCCAGGAGACCGCCGATGATCGTCGTTCCCAGGACCGCGCCCAGCTCGTAGGCGGTCTCGGAGACAGCGCTCGCCGCCCCCGCCTTGGCCGGCGGGGCGCTCGCGAGGATCAGCTCGTTCGAAACGGTCTCGGCGGCACCGATGCCGACACCCAGCGCGACGAAGGCGCCGATCAGCAGCGGCAGGATGCCGGTGCTCGCCGCAACCGCCACCAGCACGTACCCCAGGATCGAGAAGCAGAGCGCGACCGGGACGACGATCCTCGGCGCGACGCGCTTGGCGATCGGCACCACCCCGATGCCGGCGACGATCATGGCGAGCAGGCCGGGCACCAGCGCGAGCCCGGCTTCCAGTGGCGACAGCCCCACGATGAGCTGCAGGTGCTGCGCGACGAAGTACAGGAAGCCCACGAGGCCGACGACACTCAGAAGGTTGACCAGCACCGAACCGGAGAAGGTCGCGCGGCGGAACAGCCGCATGTCGAGCATCGGATCGTCGAGGCGGTTCTGGCGGCGGACGAACAGCCAGCCGAAGACGGCACCGGCCACCACCAGCAACGGGGGCAGGACGCTCTCGAGCCCGTGCACCGCGAACTCCTTGATCGCGTAGACGATCGGCACCATCGTGGCCAAGGACAGCACGACGCTCGTCGGATCGAAGCGACCGGGGTGAGGGTCGCGGCTCTCCGGCACCAGCAGCGGCACGAGGATCAGCAGCGGCACGAGGACCGGCACCGCCATCAGGAACACCGAACCCCAGGCGAAGTGCTCGAGGAGTATTCCCCCGACGACGGGTCCCAGCGCGGCACCGGCGGAGAACGCCGACGCCCAGATCGCGATCGCCATCCGTCGCTGATCGCGGTCGGTGAAGATGCTGCGCAGCAGCGAGAGCGTCGAGGGCATCAGCATCGCGCCGAAGACGCCCATCAGCGCGCGCGCAGCGATCAGCCACTCAGCACTCGGGGCGAATGCGGCCAGCGCCGAGACGGCACCGAACCCGGCGGCGCCGATGAGCAGCATCCGCCGGCGTCCGAACCGGTCGCCCAGCACGCCCATCGTCACCAGCAGGCTGGCGAGCACCAGCGGATACGAATCGATGATCCACAGCTGCTGCGTGGCGGTCGGCTCGAGGTCCAGGGCGATCTGCGGCAGCGCGAAACTGAGCACGGTGTTGTCGACTGAGACCAGCAGCACCGGCAGCATGAGCACGACGAGCGCGGCCCAGCCGCGCCAGTCGACGCGTCTGCTCGCCGCATCGGCCAGCGCGAGATCTTGCGTGAGTGTCGAAGTCATAGTTTATAAACCGTCCAGCCGGTATAGTAACAGAGTGACCGAGCCGCTGTCGATACGATCGAGCGCATGAGCCGCCCCCCGCACGCCCGTGAGAGCGTGCTCGACGCGTTCGAGGCGATCCTCATCAGCGACGGCGAGCGTTCGGCCACGATGGATGCCACCGCGCGCGCCGCGGGCGTCTCCAAAGGCGGGCTGCTCTACCACTTCGGCTCGAAGGACGCCCTGGAGGCCGGTGTGCTCGAGCGCCTCGGTGCCCTCGTCGACCTGGACATCGAGAAGATCACGACGGCCGAGGAGGGCGCGGTCAGCTACTTCCTGCGCTCGTCCGTGATGCAGAACGACCCGCTCGACCGGGTCATCATCGCCACCTCTCGTCTGGCCCAGGGCGGCAGTGCAGCCGCCAGCGCGGCCCTTCGCGAGATCCGTGTGCGGTGGGAGGACGCCCTGCGGCCGCATGTGAAGGACGCCACCGCGCTGGACCTGGTCATGCTCGTCAGCGACGGCCTGTACTTCAACAACGCACTGCAGGGCGGTTCGATCCCCGGACCGGTCCCCAGCGGCGCGGAGCTGGACGCACTGATCGTCATGGTCGAGAGCGCGACGCTGCGCTGAGCAGGGCCGAGCCTCAGCGCGGCGCGGGCGAGGCGGATGCTGCGGTGAACAGCAGCTGTGCCAGCCACAGGCCAACCAGGATGGCGGGCACCGACACGCCCAGCGCGCGCGCCCAGTCCCCCGCGGTCGCCGGCCGCGCGTCGGCGTCCCGTCCCGTCCCGCCGATCCCGAAGATCGGCGTCGGCCCTCGCCGATCGCGGAAGGGCCGATCGTGCACCGTCGTCGTGCCGATGATCAGCCGGGTCGCGCCCACACGGAGCACGAGCGCCACCGGAGCGAGCCCCATCACCAGGAACACGATCGCCACCACCAGGTTCGCCGTGCCGCCCGGCAGGAATGCCGCTCGCAGGAACGCGATGCCGAGCCCGACGAAGAGCACCGGCCACGCCCAGATCACCAGAGGCGTGCCGAACCCCCGCGCGAGGAACAACGCGATCGCCACCGCGATCAGACCGCCGAAGATGCTCAGCGGCGCGAAGACCACGACCGACTGCGGGCACTCGGTCTCGATGACGTAGGGACCGCCGGAGGCGCAGAATCCACCGAGCCCCATCACCAGGTCGCTCACGCGGTAGAGCAGCGCGAAGCTCAGCGTGAACAGCAGCCACGACACGGCCGAGCCCGCCACTCGGGCTGCCGGCACGTTCCCCATCGCCCCATGCGCTCAATCTAGCGTCGCGACGGCGCCTGCACGCGGCGACTTACGGCTCGGTGATCTCGATCTGGCGGAACAGGTCGGCTTGAACGGCATCCCGGAGCTCGGCGAGCATCTCGTCGGGTACCGGCGAGTCGACCGTCAGCACGGAAAGGGCGCGACCGCTCGCGTCCGGATGCGCCACCTGGAGTCCGGCGATGTTGATGCGCGCATCGCCCAGCCGCTGTCCGTAGATGGCGACGATGCCGGGACGATCGGCGTAGCGCATGACGATGTGGTACTGCTCGAAGGGCACCTCGATCTCGTACCCGTTAATCCCGACGACCTTGGGAACCATGCGGGTGCCTGCCAGCGTTCCGGCGATCTCGAGGACGGATCCGTCGGCCAGAGTGCCGCGCAGCACCGTGAGGTTGCGATAGAGCGGGCTCTCGGTGTCCACGATGAGTCGCGTCTCGATGCCGCGCTGCTCGGCGAACAGCGGCGCGTTCACGTAGGAGACGTTCTCACTGACGACGTTGGTCAGGATGCCCTTGAGCGCCGCGAGGCGGTACACGCTCACGTCGTACGCGGCGAGTTCCCCGCGCACCTCGATGTCGAGGCTGGTCACCGCGGCATGGGCGAGCCCGGTGAAGAACTGTCCGAGCTTCTCGACGAGCGCGATCCCCGGGCGGACGAACGGATCGATGATGCCGCCCGCGACATTGACGGCATCCGGAACGAGATCGCCCTCGAGGGCCAGCTTCACCGAACGTGCGACGGACACCCCCGCCTTCTCCTGCGCCTCGTCTGTGCTCGCCCCGAGGTGCGGGGTGACGACGACGTTGGGCAGATCGAGCAGCCGCGACGCGCTCGAATCGGCGGCCGGCGGCTCGGAGGTGAAGACATCCAGCCCGGCACCGGCGATCACGCCGGAGGCGAGCGCGTCGCGCAGCGCGTCCTCATCGATCAGCCCGCCGCGTGCGACGTTGATGACGAACGCGGTGGGCTTCATGAGCGCGAGCTGTTCGGCCCCGATCATCCCGGTCGTCTCGGGTGTCTTGGGCATGTGCACGGTCACGAAATCGCTCTGGCGGAGCACCTCGTCGAAGGAGAGGAGTTCTACCTGCAACTGCTGCGCGCGCGTGGGGGTCACGTAGGGGTCGTAGCCGACGACGCGCACACCGAAGGCGCGAAGTCGTTCGGCGATGAGGGCCCCGATCCGGCCGAGGCCCACGATGCCCACGGTCTTCTCGAACAGCTCCGTGCCGGTGTAGGCGCTGCGCTTCCACTGGCCGTCCGCGAGCGAGGCGTGCGCACTCGGGATGTGCCGTGCCAGGCTCAGGATGTGCCCGATCGTCAGCTCGGCAGCCGAGATGATGTTGGAGGTCGGGGCGTTGACGACCATCACGCCGGCGGTGGTGGCCGCCTTGATGTCGACGTTGTCCAAGCCAACGCCGGCACGGGCGACGACCTTCAGGTTCGGCGCGGCGGCGATCGCCTCGGCGTCGATCTTCGTGGCCGAGCGCACCAGCACGGCCTGCGCGCCGGAGAGCGCCGACAGCAGCGCCGGACGGTCGGTTCCGTCGACCTGGCGGACATCGAAGTCCGGTCCCAGGGCGTCGATCGTGGCGGGTGAGAGTTCTTCGGCGATGAGCACGACGGGCTTCGTCACGGAGTGGATCCTTCGGGGCAGTGCGCGACGGCACAGCGGATTGCAAGAGGGCGAGACGCTGTTCAGCCTATCGCCCGCCCGCCCGGCCCCCGGACCGGATGACGGCCCTCAGGCGACGTACAGCCCGGGCGAGGCCGCCGCGTAGGCCAGGATGTTGAGCCAGAACACCGCGACCAGCGCGAGTCCGGTGAGCAGTGTCAGTACCAGCGGCAGGGCTGATCGCCGCCAGGCGATCGCGAACGCCCCGGCGAACACGACCAGCGGGAACACCACGGGCAGGATCAGGACGAACCAGCCGTAGCCGGTGAGGCCCACGACTCCCTGGGCCTGCTGGAGCAGGAAGCCGAGCGCGGTCCACACGACGAAGGCGTAGAACAGTCCGAACAGACCGGCGATCGTGGCCACGAGCCATACCGGCAGTGCTGTGCGCCGCACCGACGGCGCCTCCGCGGCGCTCACAGCGCCGCTCCGGCCAGGACGAAGGGCCATGGCACCAGCACGACCACCCCGACCGCCAGCAGCGTGAATCGGATCCACGCCTTCGCGCCACGGGTCATCAGGAACACCGTGATGAACCAGATCGGCGGGGCCAGGATCGCCAGCCCGACGGTGATCTGGAAGGCGATCGGATCCAGGAACAGTGCGGCCACGAGCGAGAGGCGTCCCGCACCGATCAGCCATCCGATCCCGTACAGAAGGTACACCCCGCCGAGCACGCCGATACTGATCAGCGCCGCGTTGCCCATCGGCACGCGATCGCCGGGCATCGAGACACTGCCGTCCGCGGCGATGCGCCCGACCTCCGCGCTCCCTTTTCCCACAGCGCTGAAGCCGTCCGGGAGTGCCGGCGGCTCGGCATCCGTGTTCGGCTTCGCCGTGCTCGGCGTTGCGGTGTGCGGCACTGCGACACCGACGTCGAGCGTGGGGTCGTCGTCACCATCCCATGCGAGGGCGTCGTCGTCTCTGCCGGGGCTCATGCTGTCAGCGTAGCCGTGACCTCGCGGCCACCGGCTGCGCGCACTCTGTGCGCACGCCGTCGCCGGCTCCGCGGGAGAGGAGGATGCCCGGAGCGTTCAGATACCGCAGCCCGGAGCGGCCCCCGCCCCCTCGCACCGTGATGTACTGACGGGATGGCGACGGTGAAGGATCGGTGGCGGTCTCATCTGCTCCAGACCCTGTCCGGCGCCGACGACGGATCGCCGCAGTGGGTGCTGGAGATGCGCGAGGGGCTCGACGCGGGATACTTCGGTCCGGGTTCGGCCGCGTGGGCGGTGCACGGGGGCATGGGGACGATGGTCGCCGGCATCCGCGCGCTGCTGCTGCAGGCGCTGCACCCCGGTGCCATGGCGGGCGTGCACGACTGGTCGCGCTACCGCGAAGACCCGCTCGGCCGGCTCACGGGCACCATCCGGTGGCTGGTCACCGTCACGTTCGGCGATCGAGCCACAGCGGACCGTGCGAGCGCGTTCGTTCGCGGACTGCATCGGCGGGTGCAGGGCGAGTACGTCGACGCGGACGGCGTGCTGCGGCCGTATCAGGCCAGCGACCCCGACCTGGTGGAGTGGGTGCATCTGGCGTTCACCGACTCGTTCCTGACCTGTCATGAGCTGTGGGAGTCGCCGATCCCCGGCGGCTCGGACGCCTACGTGCGCGAGTGGGCGACGGCGGGCGAACTGATCGGCATGGACGCGCCGCCGCGCACCGCCGCCCAGCTGCGCGGCCGCCTCCAGTCGATTGCGGACGCCGGCACACTCAGATCCGATGAGCGCGTCGCGGACGTCGTGCGGTTCATCCGCAGACCGCCGCTGGCCAGGGGCATGATGCCCGCCTACCGCGTCCTGTTCGCGGGCGCAGTGGCATCCCTCGACCCGCTCCACCGCCGGATGCTGGGACTCGGCGGCCCGTCCCCGTTGGCCGTCCCGGCCACCGGCGCCGTGCTGCGCACGATACGGGTGGTGCTGGGCGAGCAGTCCACCTCCGAACAGGCGGCCCGCTCGCGGATCGCGCGGCTCGAGGGCCGAGGCAGCCGCCTCGATGCCTCCGCGACCGACGCAGCCCAGGACGCCGCCTGACGCAGGGAGTCGGCTCGCGGCAGCCACGGGTGGCCAGGCGGGTCAGCTTCGTCGAACCCGCCTGGCGCACCACCTGGGACGCTACGCGCCGTTCCGCCGGTTCGATACCCCCGGCATGACCGGTGCATGCGAACAGCGTGGAACGAAGGTGGCCCGGTCGCACCACCCGGGTTGGGGGTGGTGGGACCGGGCCGTGAGCCGTGCCGGTTAGGACGACTGGTCTAGCGGGCGGCGGAGCCCTCGGTGTAATCCGAGTCCTGCTGCTTCCACGCGAAGAGGGCGCGCAGTTCCTTGCCGGTGGCCTCGATGGGGTGCGCCGCACCCTTTGCGCGCAGCTCGAGGAACTCGGGCGCTCCGGCATCCTGGTCGCCGATGAAGCGCTCTGCGAACGCACCCGACTGGATGTCGGCGAGAACGGCCTTCATGTTGTCCTTGACGTGCGGGTCGATGACGCGCGGCCCGGAGACGTAGTCGCCGTACTCGGCCGTGTCGGAGACCGACCAGCGCTGCTTGGCGATGCCGCCCTCCCACATGAGGTCGACAATCAGCTTGAGCTCGTGCAGCACCTCGAAATAGGCGATCTCGGGCTGATAACCCGCCTCCACGAGGGTCTCAAAGCCGTACTGGACGAGCTGCGAGGTGCCACCGCAGAGCACCGACTGCTCACCGAACAGATCGGTCTCGGTCTCTTCGGTGAAGGTCGTCTTGATGACACCGGCGCGCGTGCCGCCGATGGCCTTCGCGTACGACAGCGCGAGGTCCCACGCCTGACCGGACGCGTCGCGCTCGACAGCGATGATGTCGGGGATGCCGCGGCCGGCGACGAACTCGCGACGCACGGTGTGGCCGGGGGCCTTCGGGGCGATGAGGATCACATCGACGCCCTCGGGCGCATCGATGTAGCCGAAGCGGATGTTGAAGCCGTGCGCAAAGGCGAGCGTCTTGCCGGGCGTCAGCTTGTCCTTGATGCTGTCGGTGTAGATGCCGCGCTGGTGCTGGTCCGGCGCGAGGATCATGATGACGTCCGCCCAGTCGGTGGCGTCGGCGACGGAGAGGACCTCGAAGCCGTCCTCCTGGGCCTTCGCGGTCGACTTCGAGCCGTCCTTGAGCGCGATCGCGACCTCGACGCCCGAGTCGCGGAGGTTCTGGGCATGGGCGTGGCCCTGCGAGCCGTAGCCGACGATCGCGACCTTCTTGCTCTGGATGAGCGACAGGTCGGCGTCGTTGTCGTAGAAGAGTTCGGCCATGGGGATAGTTCTCCTTATCAGTGGTTTCAGCGGGACCGGAGTCCCCGAGCACGCCGAAGCGTCAGCTGGCGCGCAGCACGCGTTCGGTGATGGATTTGCCGCCGCGCCCGATGGCGAGCAGGCCGGATTGCGCGAGCTCTCTGATGCCGAAGGGGTCGACCGCGCGCAGGAACGCCTCGACCTTCCCCTTGTCGCCGGTCAGTTCCACGACCAGGGCATCCGGCGAGTAGTCGACGACGGAGCCGCGGAACAGATTCACGACCTCGAGCACATTCGAACGCGTGGCGTTGTCGGCGCGGATCTTCACGAGCACATGCTCGCGCTGCACCGACGAGGACATGTCCAGCTCGACGATCTTGATGACGTTGATCAGCTTGTTCAGCTGCTTGGTCACCTGCTCGAGCGGCAATTCATCGACGTCGACGACCACGGTGATCCGCGAAAGACCGGGCACCTCCGTCACACCGACGGCAAGCGACTCGATGTTGAATCCGCGGCGCGCGAACAGCCCCGCGACGCGAGTCAGCAGACCGGGCTTGTCCTCGACCAGGAGGCTCAGCACATGACTGGACATGATCAGGCCTCCTCGTCGAACGCCGGCGAGTGCTCCCGCGCGTACTGGACGTAGCTGTTGCTGACGCCCTGCGGCACCATCGGCCACACCATGGCGTCGGCGCTCACGACGAAGTCGATGACGACGGGACGGTCGTTCGTCTCGAGGGCGAGCCGGATCGCGGCATCCACGTCCTCCTCCTTCTCGACGCGGATCGCCAGGCACCCGTACGCCTCGGCCAGCTTGACGAAATCCGGGATGCGGACCGTGCCGTGGCCGGTGTTGAGGTTGGTGTGCGAATAGCGGCCGTCGTAGAACAGCGTCTGCCACTGGCGCACCATGCCCAGCGACGAGTTGTTGATGATCGCGACCTTGATCGGGATGTTGTTGATCGCGCAGGTGGCGAGCTCCTGATTGGTCATCTGGAAGCAGCCGTCGCCGTCGATGGCCCACACGTCGCGGTCCGGTTCGGCGACCTTCGCGCCCATCGCCGCAGGAACCGAGTAGCCCATCGTCCCGGCACCGCCGGAGTTGAGCCAGGCGTTGGGCCGCTCGTACTTGATGAACTGCGCCGCCCACATCTGGTGCTGGCCCACGCCCGCGGCGTAGACGCCTTCCGGGCCGGTGATCTCGCCGATCCGCTTGATGACGTACTGAGGCGACATCAATCCATCGGTGGGCTGGCTGTAGCCGAGTGGGAACTCGTCGCGCAACCCGTCGAGGTAGGACCACCACTCCTCGGTGTCGGGTGCAGCACCACCGGCGGCGGAACGGTACGCGCTCTCCAGGTCGACCAGGACGTCCTTCAGGTCGCCCACGATCGGCACCTCGGCGGCGCGGATCTTCCCGATCTCCGCCGGGTCGATGTCGACGTGCACGACCTTGGCGTTCGGCGCGAACAGCGCGGCCTTCCCGGTCACGCGATCATCGAAGCGCGCGCCCAGCGAGATCAGGAGGTCGGCCTCCTGGAGGGCGAGGACCGCCGGAACCGTCCCGTGCATCCCCGGCATGCCCAGGTGCTGCGGGTGCGAGTCTGGGAAGGCACCGCGGGCCATCAGCGTGGTGACCACGGGCGCTCCGGTCGCCTCCGCCAGGGCGAGCAGCTCGGCGGAAGCCTGCGAGCGGATCACACCGCCGCCGACGTACAGGACCGGCTTCTTGGCATCGGCGATCAGCTGTGCAGCGGCCTGGATCTGCTTGCCGTGCGCCTTGGTCACCGGCCGGTAGCCGGGCAGGTCGATCTTCGGGGGCCAGACGAAGGGCACCTCGGCCTGCTGCGCGTCCTTCGTGATGTCCACGAGGACCGGCCCCGGGCGTCCCGTGCCGGCGATCTCGAAGGCGGCGGCGATGGCGCCGGGGATCTCGGAGGCGTCCTTGACCAGGAAGGAGTGCTTGGTGATCGGCATGGTGATGCCGACGATGTCGGCCTCCTGGAAGGCGTCGGTCCCCATCAGTGTGGAGAAGACCTGCCCGGTGATGCAGACGATCGGAACGGAGTCCATGTACGCGTCGGCGATCGCGGTGACGAGGTTCGTCGCGCCGGGACCGGAGGTCGCGATGGCGACGCCGATCTTGTTGGATGCCGACGCGTAGCCCTCGGCGGCGTGGCCCGCGCCCTGCTCGTGGCGGACCAGGATGTGGCGCAGTTCCGTGCTGTCCATGAGCGGGTCGTAGACGGGCAGGATCGCACCGCCCGGGAGTCCGAAGACGTCCGTGACGCCGAGCAGCTCGAGCGAGCGGACGACCGCCTGCGCGCCGGTGAGCACCGGCGCAGACGCGGAGGGGGTTCGAGCAGGAGGCCGGGGCAGAGCCGAGGCGGTTTCTGCAGGCATGTTGGTGATCCTCTGTCGAGAGAGATGGATGTCGGAGACGGGCCTAGCCCGTCACTGCGCCTTCCGCGGCGGAACGCACGAGCTTCGAGTACTTGGCCAGGACGCCACGGGTATAGCGCGGAGGAAGCGGCTCCCAGCCAGAGCGGCGGGAACCCAGCTCAGCCTCGTCGACGAGTAGGTCGAGAGTGCGAGCCGCGATATCGACCCGTATCAGATCACCATCGCGCACGAAGGCAATCGGACCTGCGTCCACTGCTTCGGGTGCTATGTGGCCGATGCACAGGCCGGTTGTGCCGCCTGAGAATCTGCCGTCCGTCAAGAGTAGTACATCTTTTCCGAGCCCCGCGCCCTTGATGGCCGCGGTCACGGCGAGCATCTCGCGCATGCCGGGACCGCCCTTGGGGCCTTCGTAGCGGATCACCACGACATCGCCGGCGGCGATCTCGCCCGCCTCCAGCGCATCCATCGCCGCCCGCTCCCGCTCGAACACGCGGGCGGGACCCTCGAACACGTCCGAATCGAAACCGGCCGACTTGACGACCGCACCCTCCGGGGCGATCGACCCGTGGAGGATCGTGATGCCGCCCTTCTCGTGGATCGGGTTGTCGAACGTGTGGATGACGGTGCCGTCGATGGCGTCGGGGTTCAACTCCGCGAGGTTCTCCGCGAGCGTCTTGCCGGTGACGGTCAGGGCGTCCCCGTGCAGGAGACCCTCGTCGAGCATCGCCTTCATGATCACCGGGATGCCGCCGTGGCGGTCCACGTCGTTCATCACGTACGTGCCGAACGGCTTCATGTCGGCCACGTGCGGGGTCCTGTCGCCGATGCGATTGAAATCGTGGAGGTTCAGCTCCACTTCCGCCTCGTTGGCGATCGCCAGCAGGTGCAGCACCACGTTCGTCGAGCCGCCGAGCGCCATCGCCAGAGCGATCGCGTTCTCGAACGCCTCCTTGGTGAGGATGTCGCGCGTGGTGATCCCGAGCCGCAACAGGTTGACGACGGCCTCGCCGGAACGGTGCGCGAAGTAGTCGCGGCGCCGGTCCGCGGCGGGCGGAGCGGCGGAGCCCGGCAGGCTGAGACCGAGCGCTTCAGCGACGGAGGCCATCGTGTTCGCCGTGTACATGCCGCCGCAGGCGCCCTCGCCCGGTGCGATCGCGCATTCGATGCGCTTGAGGTCTTCTTCACTCATCTTGCCGGCCAGGCACGCGCCGACCGCCTCGAACGAGTCGATGATCGTGACGTCCTTCTCGGTGCCGTCGCTGAGTTTCACCCAGCCCGGAGCGATCGAGCCCGCGTAGAGGAAGACGCTGGACAGATCGAGTCGCGCCGAGGCCATCAGCATGCCCGGTATCGACTTGTCGCAGCCGGCCAGCAGCACGCTGCCGTCGAGCCGCTCGGCCATCATCACCGTCTCGACTGAGTCGGCGATCACCTCGCGCGAGACCAGCGAGAAGTGCATGCCCTCGTGACCCATCGAGATGCCGTCCGAGACCGAGATCGTGCCGAACTGCAGCGGGTACCCGCCGCCGGCGTGCACGCCTTCCTTGGCTCCCTGCGCCAGGCGGTCCAGGCTCAGGTTGCAGGGGGTGATCTCGTTCCAGCTCGAGGCGATGCCGATCTGGGGCTTGTCCCAGTCCGCGTCGCCCATGCCGACGGCGCGGAGCATGCCGCGCGAGGTCGTCGCCTCGATGCCGTCGGTGACGACCCGGCTGCGGGGCTTGATGTCGATGGTGTCTTCAGGAGCGGGCATCCTGAAAGTCTATTGCCGGTGTTCTGCCCGCATCCGCGCCAGCGCGCCTAACGCGGCGGCCAATTCTTGGATGCTTCCCACACGCACCGACGCCGCCGTCTGGCCCTCCCCGACGCGGATGCCGAGGTCATCCGGCCCGAGGCTCGCCAGCGCGTCCTCGTCGGTGACATCGTCCCCGGCGAACACCACGGCGGTTGCTCCGACCCGTTCGCGCAGCGCGGCGATCGCCGAGTCCTTGCCCTCATGCCGGAAGGCGTACTCGACGATGTTGTGGCCGGTGCGCCGGCGCCAGTGCGGTGCCCGTTCGGTGACGAGGCGGTCCGCGATTTCGCGAGCGGCCGCGGCATCCTCTGCAGACGCCACGCGGGTGTGGATGCCGAACCCGAACGTCTTCGGCTCGACCCAGACGCCCTCGCGCTCCCCGATCTCAGCGGACACCGCATCGCGGAGCTCGTCGCGCAGGGCGTGTGCCGCATCGTCGTCGTCCGTGGCCTGGACTCCTTCGCCGGGCACCCACGATTCGGCTCCGTGCGAGCCTGCCAGGTAGATCGCCGAATGGTCCGCGTGCTCGGAGATCTCCCGCAGATCGTGCAGGCTCCGACCCGACACGTAGGCCACGACGGTGTCCGGTGTCGCGGTGAGCGCTGCCACCACCGCGGCCGCCTCGGGCAGCGCCCGCGCCTGCATCGGCTCATCTTCCAGCGGCGCAAGCGTCCCGTCGAAGTCCAGCGCGACCAGCAGCCGATCGGATGCGGCGACCCGTTGCAGCGCCTGGGTCAGGTCCTGCGTCACGATGCGACTCCTTCACGGGTGGTGTGGAAGACGGCCAGCGCCTCGAGGAATTCGCGCGACCAGTCTTCGACGCTGTGCTCCAGCACCCGGCGCCGGAGCGCCCGCATCCGTCTGCCCTGCTCGGCGGGCGGCATCTCGACGGCTCGCATGATGGCCTCCTTGAGGCCTTCGATGTCGTGCGGGTTGATCCGCACCGCGGTGCCGAGCTCATCGGCTGCGCCGGCGAACTCGCTCAGGACGAGCACCCCGCGGTTGTCGACCCGCGACGCGACGTACTCCTTGGCGACGAGATTCATTCCATCGCGCAGCGCTGTCACGAGCATCACGTCCGCCGCGAGGAACAGTGCGACCATCTCCTCCCGCGGGTAGGCCTGGTGGAGGTAGCGGATCGCCGTGTGGCCCATCGTGTCGTGGTCGCCGTCGATGCGACCGACAGTCAGCTCGATCTCGTCACGCAACTGGATGTAGGCGGCCACGCGTTCGCGGCTAGGGCTCGCGACCTGGACGAGGGTCACGTCTTCGACGTCGAGACGCCCTTCGGCCAGCAGTTCGCCGTACGCCTTCAGACGGTGACGGATGCCTTTCGTGTAGTCCAGCCGATCGACGCCCAGGAGGATCCGCTTGGGATTGCCCAGACTCTCCCGGATCTCACGAGCACGCTCCTGCACGTCTGCGCGCTGGGCGAGCTCGATGTACGAGGACGCGTCGATCGAGATGGGGAACGCCTTGGCCAGCGCGATCCGCGTGCCGCCATCGCCGTCCGGGACGGCGATCCCCGAGGCCTTGGTCTCGTAGCGGAGCTGTCGGCGCACCGAGCGGGCGAAGTTCCCGGCATCCGCCACCCGTTGGAAGCCGATCACGTCGGCGCCGAGGAGTCCTTCGAGAACCTGCCTCCGCCACGGGAGCTGGGAGTAGAGGCCGTATGCCGGGAACGGAATGTGGTGGAAGTATCCGATGGTCACATCGGGTCGCAGCTCGCGCAGCATCTTCGGCACCAGCTGGAGCTGGTAGTCCTGGACCCAGACGATTCCGCCTTCAGCGGTCGCCGCGGCGGCAGCCTCCGCGAAGCGGCGGTTGACGCGCACGTACGCGTCCCACCACACGCGGCTGTAGCGCGGCTCGGAGATGACGTCGTGATAGAGCGGCCAGATGGTGTCGTTCGAGAAGCCCTCGTAGTACAGCTCGACGTCTTCGGCGCTCAGACGCACCGGAACGAGGTGGGTGCCCTCGAAGTCGAAGGGCGCCACGTCGAGATCGGGCTGACCCGCCCACCCGACCCAGGCGCCGTCGGCCTTCTGCATGATCGGCTCGAGCGCCGTGACCAGGCCACCCGGGGAGCGACGCCACGCATCCGGTCCCTCGATGTCATCGGTGGCGCGATCGACGGGAAGTCGATTTGCGACGACGACGAACTCGGCTGTGGACACGCGGTCCTCCTGATCCCGGGAATTTCCAGGCTAACAGCGCTCCACCGCCGTCCCCGCGCAGAGTAGCGTGGAGGGCATGCGCAAGTACCTCTTCGGCACCGGCATCATCGGCGCGGTCATCAGCGGCCTCACCCTTCTGCGCGGTGCGCGCGACACGAAGTTCACGTGGCGCGAGGCACTGGCGTGGCTCAGCTGGGGTATCACCGCCGCACTGGCCGTCGGAGCCATCGTCGATACGCGACGGGCATCCCGCGGCATCCTCATCGCCGAGGACTCCCCGGTGCACGGCAAGGAGCAGAAGCTCCTGAAGAAGCATCTGCGCGCCTGAGCGATCCGGTCCCAGCCGGCGCACTACCCGCCGAGCGGGATCTCGTAGTGCACGAAGCCCGTGTCGGTCGCGACCCGGTCGTACAGCCGCCGCGCGGTGCGATTGTGCTCCTGCGTGAGCCAGTACACCTTCGCGCAGCCGTGCTGGTGCGCCCAGGCGCGCACGTTCTCGATGAGCGCAGCTCCGGTGCCGCCGCCGCGGACCTCGGGATGCACGAAGAGGTCCTCGAGATAGCAGTACGGCCCCTCCGACCAGGTCGCCGCGTGCGTGAGCCAGTGCACGATCCCGATGGCGGAGCCGGCGTCGTCCCGTGCGATCGCGCCGTGGATCGACGCTTCGGGGTCGAGGATCCGGCGGAAGGTCAGCTCGGTCTGCGCGGGTGACAGGTCGGCCTCGTAGAACTCGAGGTAGCCCCACCACAGCGCCAGCCAGTCGTCGTGGTCGCCGTCAGTCAGCGCCGTGATCGTGGTCATGGCGCCACGCTATCCGGATCGGGTGTCGTCGTGTTACGGGCGTGTTTCGGGGGCTCCGGACGTTCTGCGTATGGTCGTTGCGGCACCGCGACGAGGCGAGCGGGTGGAGACACCCGCACCGGCGGTCCTCGGCCCGCCGACGCGGGGCCGATGACCGACCACACCGAACTGCATCTGGAGAGCTCCATGTCCCGCAAGAGATTCCTGACCGCTGCCGCCCTGACACTCCCCCTCGCCTTGATCTTCGCCGGTTGCGCCGGTTCTCCTGATCCTGCCTCGACCGGTGGAACGAGTGGCGAGACCACTGAGCCGGTTCGCATCGGAGTCGTCGGAGCGGGCGACCCGTATTGGGAGACCTACAAAGAAGCTGCCGCCGCGGAGGGCATCCAGGTCGAGCTCGTCGACTTCAGCGAGTACACGCAGCCCAACCCCGCGCTGTCCGCGGACGAACTGGATCTCAACCAGTTCCAGCACATCATCTACCTGGCCACCTACAACGTGAACAGCGACGACGACCTGCAGCCGATCGGCTCCACCGCGATCTACCCGCTCGGTCTCTACTCGACCCAGTACGACGATGTGGCGGACATCCCCGAGGGCTCGACGGTGGCGGTTCCCAACGACGAGAGCAACCAGGCGCGTGGTCTGCTCGTGCTCCAGTCGGCAGGTCTCATCGAACTCGAGGACGGCGGATCGATCTTCTCCACCGTCGCCGACATCGACGCGGCCAACTCCAAGGTGACGGTCGAAGCCCTGGATGCCGCGTTCACGGCGACATCGCTGCCGGACGTCGCCGCGGCGATCATCAACAACGACTTCGTCGAGGACGCCGGCCTGACCTTCGAGGATGCCATCGCCACGGACGATCCGGCCGACCCGAGCGCGTTCCCGTACATCAACATCTTCGCCGCGAAAGCCGAAGACGCCGACAACCCGACCTACCTCAAGCTCGTCGAGATCTTCCAGACGAACAAGGACGTGCTCGACGGTCTCCAGGAGGCCTCCGGTGGCACGGCGGTCACCGTGCAGACTCCGGTGAAGGATCTCGTCGCGTCCCTCACCGAGGTCGAAGACGACATCCGCGCCAACCAATGACGCTGATCCGACTCTCCGGCGTCACCAAGACCTACCCGGCCCCCGTCAAGGGGGCCGGTTCGGTCGTCGCGGTCGACGACGTCTCACTCGACGTCGAGGCGGGTCAGATCTGCGGCATCATCGGGTACTCCGGCGCCGGCAAAAGCACCGTCCTGCGGCTCGTGAACGCCCTCGAGGCACCCACATCCGGGTCGGTCGAGATCGATGGCCGGGACATCACGAAGCTGCGCGAGAAGGACCTGCGGGAACTGCGCGGCGACATCGGCATGATCTTCCAGCAGTTCAATCTGTTCGAATCCCGCACCGTCGCAGGCAACGTCGCATACCCGCTCGAGGTCGCCGGACGATCCAGAGCCGAGATCACCGCCCGCGTCGCCGAACTGCTGGACTTCGTGGGGCTCGGTGGCAAGGCCAAGAACTATCCTGAGCAGCTCTCCGGCGGACAGAAGCAGCGCGTCGGCATCGCTCGAGCGCTCGCCACGAGCCCGAAGATCCTCCTCGCCGACGAGGCCACGAGTGCATTGGACCCCGACACCACGCAGGAGGTGCTCGAACTCCTGCGCAAAGTGAACCGCGACCTCGGCATCACGATCCTCGTCATCACCCACGAGATGGACGTGATCCGCACGCTGGCGGAGCGGGTCGTCGTCATGGAGGACGGCCGCATCATCGAGAGCGGCGAGGTCTTCGATGTCCTCTCCGCCCCGCAGAGCGCCGCGACGAAGCGCTTCGTCGCGAGCATCATCGAGGATGTCCCGACCGGCGAGCAGCTGCAGACCCTGCGGCGGCGGCATCCGGGTCGGATCGTCACCTTCACCATCCGCGACGGGGACATCACCCAAGCCGACGTCTTCGCCGCCCTCGCCGCCGAGGGCGTCCGGTTCGAACTGATCCACGGCGGGATCAACGACATCCGCGGACGCGTCTTCGGTCACCTCACCCTCGTCCTCGACGGCGAAGCGGATGCCGTCCAGCGGGCGATCGAGCGGGCCTCGACCTTCGCACCGCTGATCGAGGAGGACCCTCATGGATAGGCTGCTCGCGCTGCTGCCCGAACTGTGGTCGGCCTCATTCGAGACGCTCTACGTCGTCTCGCTCGCGCTGGTGTTCGGCGGGGTCGCCGGCCTTCTGCTCGGCCTGGCGCTGTATGCCACCAGAGCCGGAAGCCTGTTCCCGCAGCCGGTCGTGTTCGGCGTGCTGAACGTCGTCGTCAACTTCTTCCGGCCGATCCCGTTCGTGATCCTGCTGGCGGCGGTGCAGCCGATCGCGCGGAGCATCGGCATCCCCGGCATCGGACCGGAGTTCGGCATCTTCGCGATCACGCTCGCCTCGATGTTCGCGATCAGTCGCATCGTCGAGCAGAATCTGCTCACCGTGCGCCCCGGCATCATCGAGGCCGCACGCGCGGCGGGCGCGAGCCGCTCCCGCATCCTGTTTCGGCTCATTCCGCGCGAGGCGCTCGGGCCGCTCATCCTGGGCTACACGTTCATCGTCGTCGCACTCGTGGACATGACCGCGATCGCCGGCGCCGTCGCGGCCGGCGGTCTGGGCGAATTCGCGATCGTCTACGGCTTCAAGCAGTTCAACCCGGTCGTGACGTGGGCGGCGGTGCTGATCATCATCGTGATCGTGCAGGGCGTGCAGCTGCTCGGCAACACGCTGGCGCGGAAGGTGCTCCGGCGCTGAGTCGGACCGAGCGGGCAAGGATCAGCGAGTGAGGATCAGCGCGTCGCCCTGACCGCCACCGCCGCAGAGGGCGACTGCCGCCGTTCCGCTTCCGCGCCGCACGAGCTCGTGCACCGCGTGCACGACCAGACGATTGCCCGACGCGCCGATCGGATGCCCGATCGCGATCCCGCCGCCGTGGATGTTGACCACGTCGTCCGAGAGGCCGAGCTCGGCCTGCGAGCGCGCGACGACGGCACCGAAGGCCTCGTTGATCTCCACGACGTCGAGATCGGCCGCGGTGATGCCCTGCTTGCGCAGCGCCTTCTCGATCGCTCGGGCCGGCTGCGCGTGCAGCGAGTTGTCCGGTCCGGCGACCTGCCCGGAGGCGCCGACGACGGCCAGCACCGGCCAGCCGTGCTCATCAGCGTGCGAGCGGGTCGTCAGGACCACTGCAGAGGCTCCGTCGGAGATCTGCGAGGAGTTGCCTGCGGTGATCGAGCCGCCCTCCGCGAACGCCGCCCGCAGACGCGCGAGCGTCTCGATCGTGGTGTCGGGACGGATGCCCTCGTCCGCCGTCACGAGGATCGGCTCGCCCTTGCGCTGCGGGATCTCCACCGGCACGATCTCCGGGGCGAAGACGCCCGCCTCGGTGGCGGCGGCGGCGCGCTGATGAGATCTCGCGGCGACGGCATCCTGCATCTCGCGCGTCACCTCGAACCGGTCGTTGTGGCGTTCGGTGGAGGCGCCCATGCTCTCGCGATCGTACGCGTCGGTCAGACCGTCGAACGCCATGTGATCGAGCACCTCGATCGAGCCGTACGCCCACCCGTCACGCGAGCCCATCAGCAGATGCGGTGAGCGGGTCATCGACTCCATCCCGGCTGCCACCACGACAGTGGCATCGCCCACGGCGATCATGCGCGCGCCGTCGATGATCGCGGTGAGCCCGGACAGGCAGACCTTGTTGACGGATGAGGAATTCACCTCCCACGGGATGCCGGCACCCACCGCCGCCTGCCGTGCGGGATTCTGCCCGGCGCCGGCTGCCAGGACCTGGCCGACCAGCACCGCGTCCACAGCGTCGGGCGCGATGCCCGCCTGCGCGAGCGCGCCGCGGATCGCGATGCTGCCGAGCTGTACGGCCGTCAGCGCGGAGAGCTGCCCTTTGAGCCTCCCCTGCGGCGTGCGGGCGGCGGCGACCAGGACGATGTCATCGGCGTTCATGCGGGGATCCTCACGATCAGGGGGGGTTCGGTGGCGGCGACGACCTCGTCGACGCTGACCCCCGGCGCGGTCTCGATCAGCACCAGGCCGTCCGCGGTCACATCGAGAACGGCGAGGTCGGTGATGATGCGGTCGACGACTCCCCTGCCGGTCAGCGGCAGCGAGCATCCGTTCACGATCTTGGCACTGCCGTCACGCGCGACGTGTTCCATGAGCACGATCACCCTTGCGGCGCCGTGCACGAGGTCCATGGCCCCGCCGGGGCCTTTGACCATCTTGCCGGGGATCATCCAGTTCGCCAGGTCGCCTGTGGCCGAGACCTGCATCGCGCCGAGGATCGCGGCGTCGACCTTGCCGGCGCGGATCATCCCGAAGCTCGTCGCCGAATCGAAGAAGGCCGCGCCCGGCTGGACGGTGACCGTCTCCTTGCCGGCGTTGATCAGGTCGGGATCCACGGCGTCCTCGGTCGGGTACGCACCCACGCCGAGGATGCCGTTCTCCGACTGGAGGATGACGGTGCTGCCCGCCGGCACATAGTTGGGGACGAGCGTCGGGAGTCCGATGCCGAGGTTGACGTACGATCCGTCGCTGAGCTCGGCGGCCGCGCGGGCCGCCATCTCGTTGCGGGTGAGCGCCATGTCAGTTCTCCTGATCGTTCGTCGGGCGGACGGTGCGCTTCTCGATGCGCTTCTGGATGCCGGTGCCCACCTCGAGGATTCGGTGGACGTAGATGCCGGGGAGGTGGATGGAGTCCGGGTCGAGGTCGCCGGGCTCGACCAGCTCCTCGACCTGCGCGATGCAGATCCTGCCGGCCATGGCCGCGAGGGGGTTGAAGTTGCGGGCCGCCTTGTTGAAAACGAGATTGCCGTAGCGGTCTCCCCTGGCCGCGTGCACGAGCGAGAAATCGGTGACGATCGCCTCTTCGAGCACGTAGTCACCGGCGCGTCCGGCGATCTCGAACGTGCGCACATCCTTGGCGGGTGAGGCGACCGCGACCGCGCCGGTGCCGTCGTAGCGGCGCGGCAGACCGCCCTCGGCGACCTGGGTGCCGACGCCGGTCTGCGTGTAGAACGCCGCGATGCCGGAACCTCCGGCGCGCAGCTTCTCGGCGAGCGTGCCCTGAGGGGTCAGCTCGAGCTCGAGCTCGCCGGAGAGGAACTGGCGCTCGAACTCCTTGTTCTCACCGACGTACGAGGATGTCATCTTCCGGATGCGCTTCGCGTTCAGCAGCACACCGAGGCCCCAGTCATCGACGCCGCAGTTGTTGCTGACGATGCTGAGGTCGCTGGTTCCCTGGGCCAGCAGCGCCTCGATGAGCGCGATCGGGTTGCCGGAGAGACCGAATCCGCCGACGGCGAGACTCGCGCCGTCCGGGATGTCGGCCACGGCATCCGCCGCGGATGCGAACGTCTTGTCGATCATGTCGGCTCCTTCGTCGAGTTCCGGCGACGCCCACAGTGCAGCGAGCGACGAACGGAACGCGTCCAGTCTCGCCATCGGTCAAGACCAGGACGTCGACCGCGCTTGCCATATGGATGACGCACGCCATAGTGTCCATATCGTGGACACCGAGTTTGGCGTCGCCGTTCCGGGCGCACAGTCAGTCGCGCGCGCGGCCCGATTGCTCCGGCTCGTGACCGCGGGCGGCGACGCGGGTGCGAGCGTGGCGGAACTCGCGCGCGACGGCGCGCTCACCCGCCCCACGACGCATCGTCTTCTGACCGCTCTGCGCCACGAGGGGCTGGTCGACCTCGACGAGCGCTCCGGACGATGGCTGCCGGGGCCTGAGCTCTACCTGATGGGCACAGTTGCGGCATCCCGCTACGACATCACCGGAATCGCACGCGACGTCGTGCGCTCCCTCGCCGTGCGGACCGAGGAGAGCGCGTTCCTCTCGGTGCGCCGCGGCGACGAGACGGTCTGCCTCCTGCGCGAGGAGGGGAGCTTCCCGATCCGCTCGTTCGTCCTGTCGGAGGGCGTTCGGTTCCCGCTCGGTGTGGCATCAGCCGGCCTGGCGATCCTGGCGTTCCTCTCACCTCACGATGTGGACGCCTACTTCGACCGGCACCCGGAACTCGCGCAGCAGTGGGGCAGCGCACACGTCGAGAAGCGCCTGCGCCTCCGGCTGCGCGAGACCCAGGAACGCGGCTACGCGCTCAACCCCGGGCTCATCGTCGAGGGCAGCTTCGGTCTCGGCGCCGCGGTGTTCGATCGCGACGGGCATCCGCAGTGGGCCCTGAGTCTCACGGGCGTCCAGTTCCGCTTCGGACCTCATCGCCTCGCCGAACTCGGTCGCACGCTGCTCGCCCATGCCCACCAGCTCACGACGAGGATCGCCGCGACCGGGCGCTGATCGGGGCGGCTCCCCTGTCGCCAACCGTCCTCGAACCACGCCGCGCCGGACCGTCAGCGACGGGCGAGCGGTCCTCGCGGGCGAGTACCGCTCGCACCGCGGCGGCGACCGCGTCGGCTCCGCGGTCCGACAGGGTGATCGTGTAGTGATTGACGTCGGCGACAGCGCTGTGCGCCAGGGCCGGATACGAAGCCAGCAGCTCGGGCAGCCGCTCCCGCGCGTACAGCGCGGGAAGCTGGTCGAGAAGCCCCCGTTCGGCGGTGAGCAGGAGCGTCGGATGCCGCAGATGCGCGAGCGCCGCGTCGATCGCCGATCCGGTGTTCTGGTCGAGTGAGTCCTCTTCGAGCGTGGAGGAGCTGGTGGCGGGTCGCAGTTCCGGCTCGGTTCCCACCAGGTCGTACGTCAGGTACTCCTCGAGCGCCGGACTCCAGTCCCTGGAGAACGCCGGATGCGCGCGCCAGAACTCCAGATACGCGTCGATCGAGGCGAATCGCATCGACAGACGCGCGGCGGTGGGGCCGAGCACGGACCGGATCACCTCGTCCGACGGCATGTCGGCCGGCAGATCCAGGGGCAGACCGCCGTCGATCAGGACGATCCGATCGACACGATCTGGATACAGCTCGCCGAGCACGAGCGCGACGAACGCTCCCATCGAGTGACCGACGACGGTGGCCCGGTCGACGCCGAGGTCATCGAGTGCCGCCACGAGGTCCCGGGCGTGCGCCGCCATCCCCGCGCTGCCCTCGATGCTGCTGCTGCGTCCTCGTCCGCGAAGATCAGGGGCGATGAGACGCACGTCGGCGAGTCGATCGGCCACAAGCGCCCAGGAGAGGTGCGAGGCGGTGACGCCGTGGATCAGGAGGACGGTCGGAGCCGCGGCATCCGCTCCTCCCGGTTCCCAGACGGCGACGCGCAGATTCCCGCCCGGGACCGGGACGTCTCGGTGGGCGCTGACGGTGCGCCTCATCGGGCGGTCCAACCGCCGTCCATCGCGTAGGACGCACCGGTGACCATGCCCGCCTTGTCGGAGACCAGCCAGCCGGCCAGCGATGCGACCTCCTCGGGTTCGATGAGCCGCTTTATGGCGTTCTCGGTGAGGAGCACCTTCGCGAGCACCTCCTCCTCGGCGATGCCGTGCACCCGAGCCTGGTCGGCGATCTGGTGCTCGACCAACGGCGTTCGCACGTACGAGGGGTTGATGCAGTTGCTGGTCACCCCGTGCTCGGCACCCTCGAGCGCGGTCACCTTCGAGAGTCCTTCCAGTGCGTGCTTGGCCGTCACGTACGCCGACTTGAAAGGACTGGCCCGCAGGCCGTGCGCGCTCGACACGTTCAGCACGCGGCCCCAGCCCCGCCGATACATTCCCGGCAGGCACGCGCGGATCAGCAGGAACGGCGACTCCACCATCAGCCGCAGCATCAGCCGGAAGGTCTCAGGGTCGAAATCCGGGATCGGGCTGACCCGTTGGATCCCGACGTTGTTGACGAGGATGTCGGCGTCCAGCGAGACGTCCTCGAGCGCTGCGGTGTCCGCCAGATCCACGAGCCAGGGATCGCCGTCGACCTCTGCGGCGATCGACTCGGTGAGGAAGACGTGGTGATCAGCCACGACGACATGGGCGCCGCGCGCCGCGAACTCGCGCACGATCGCGAGACCGATTCCGCTCGCTCCGCCCGTGACCACTGCCCGCTTTCCCGCGAGATCCTGTTCCGTCATCGACTTCAGCCCCTGTTCCATGAGTGCGGCACCGCATGCCGACCCTATCGGCTCGACCGGGCCTTACATGTCCTCGTTATATACCGTCGGTATATACTTGTCAGGTGACCCGCTCAGAAGATCTCCAGCGCCTCGTCGTCGCCGCCCACGCACTCACCCGCATCGCGGCGCTCGAGACGCGGAACGAAGCCCCGGCCGCGCAATGGCGCACCCTCACGATCCTCCGTGACCACGGCGACCTGCGGCTCGGCGAGCTCGCGACCCTCAGCCGGATCACGCAGCCCGGCATGACGCGGCTGGTGAGCACGATGGCCGAGCACGGGCTGGTGCGAAAGACGGCGGATGCCGATGACTCGCGTGTCGCGGTGGTCACCGTCACCGAGGCAGGCCGCACCGCGCTGGGGGCCTGGCTCACGCAGCTGACCGATGCCCTCGCACCGCACTTCTCCGATCTCGATGACCACGACTGGGACGCGATCGCGCGCACCGCGGCGATCCTGTCGGCCAGGACCGGATCGCTGGAGGTCGCCCGATGAGCGGTGCGCCGACCGTGAGCGTCTGGCGCCAGCCGATGCGCGTGTGGGCCGTCGCCTTCGCGTGCGTGGTCGCCTTCATGGGCATCGGGCTGGTCGATCCGATCCTCCCCGCGATCGCCGAGCAGCTGCAGGCGAGCCCGGTCGAGACCGAGCTGCTCTTCACCAGCTATCTGCTGGTCACCGGACTCGCGATGCTCATCACGAGCTTCGTCTCGAGTCGGATCGGCGCGAAGGCAACGCTGCTCATCGGGCTCGGCCTCATCCTCGTCTTCGCCCTCCTGTGTGCGCTCAGCGGCAGCGTCGATGCCGTCATCGGGTTCCGCGCGGGCTGGGGCCTTGGCAACGCGCTCTTCATCTCCACCGCGCTGGCGACCATCGTGGGCGCCGCCTCCGGCGGCAGCGGTGCGGCGATCGTGCTCTACGAGGCAGCGCTCGGACTCGGCATCGCGATCGGTCCGCTGCTGGGCGGGCTCCTCGGTTCGGTCAGCTGGCGCGGCCCGTTCTTCGGCGTCGCCCTCCTGATGGCGATCGCCTTCATCGGGGTGTCGGTGCTGCTGCGCGGCGGTGACGAGAAGCGGGTCCCCACGCGCCTCGGCGACCCGATCCGCGCACTCGGCCGCCCCGCGCTCGCCCTGCTCGCGGTGGCGGCGCTGTTCTACAACATCGGCTTCTTCGTGCTGCTGGCCTTCTCGCCGTTCCCCCTCGGCTTCGATGCCCTGGGCATCGGCCTGACGTTCTTCGGCTGGGGCCTGGCGCTGGCGATCTCGAGCGTGTGGGTCGCGCCGGTCCTCACCCGCCGCATGAGCCGGACGACCACGCTGCTGGCGGTGCTCCCACTCCTGGCGCTCGATCTGGTCGCAGCCGGGCTCTTCGTGCAGACCCCCGCTGCGCTGGTCGCCTTCATCGTCGCCGGCGGATTCGTGCTGGGCATCGTGAACACGGTGCTGACCGAGTCCGTGATGGAGGCCACCGACCTGCCGCGCTCCGTCGCCTCGTCCGCCTACTCGGCGGTCCGGTTCCTGGGCGGAGCGGCCGCTCCCCCGATCGCCGCGCTCCTGTGGCACCTGTACGGACCCACCGTGCCGTACCTGTTCGCCGCAGCATCCGTCGTCATCGCGGTGATCGTGATCGCCTTCGGACGCTCGCGTCTCGTCGTCGCGGACACGCGAGAGGCGGATGCCGCGGACCAGGGCGCCGCGGTCCTCGTCGGCGACGCGGCGTGACTCAGGCGGGCGCCTGAGCGATCCGCACCATGTTGCCGGACGGATCGCGGAAGGCGCAGTCGCGCTGCCCCCAGCCCATGTCGATCGGTTCCTGCAGCACCTCCGCTCCTGAGGCCCGGACGGTCTCGAACGTGGCATCGAGGTCGTCGGTGTTGAAGACGAGCATGGGAAGGACCCCCTTGACCAGGAGTTCCTGCATCGCATCGCCGTCGGCCTGCGAGCGCCCGGCGTGCGGTTCGGACAACACGATGCCCAGGCCCGGCTGCGCGGGGGTGCCCAGGGTCACCCAGCGGTAATTGCCGGATGCCACATCGTTCTGGACCTCGAGGCCAAGAGCATCGCGGTAGAACGCGATGGACTCGTCGACATCGGCGACGGTGACGTTGGTGTACTGGAGTGCGATGGTCATGGGAGCACGCTACGCCGAGGCGCCGACGGCTTCTTCTTCGTTCCTGCTCGATCCGTGCCGGCTCGGCCGCGTGCGGGACTTGGCGACACAATTGGGCATCGCCTCGACGGCCTGGTGCTCCAGCGCCCGATACGCCGACGGCGTCATCCCGACGACCTCGGCGAACCGCGAGCTGAATGATCCGAGCGAGGTGCACCCGACGGCGATGCAGGCCTCGGTGACACTGGTGCCGCCGCGCAGCAGTGCCATGGCCCGTTCGATCCGGCGCGTCATCAGGTGGTTGTACGGGGTCTCGCCGTAGGCGGCACGGAACTGGCGCGAGAAGTGGGCCGGCGACATCAGCGCCCTGGCGGCCATGGTCGGCACATCCAGCGGCTTGGCGTAGTCGCGGTCGATCAGATCACGTGCGCGACGCAGCAGCGCGAGGTTCTCGAGCTCCTGCGGGGTCATCCTCCGACGCTAGCACCGCCGTTTCAGCGTCGTCTTGCCGGCTTGTCCTCGCCGGCCTTCGGGGCGTCGACGCGAACGTCGATCAGCTCCTGGCCGCGATCGGTGGACCAGATCGCGGCGAGCCCGCGGTCGCCGTGATGGGAGGCGCGGACGCAGCGCTCGTCCGCCCAGCCGTTGAGCCGGTGGCCGGCATGACCGCGCACGTGCTCGAACACCACGTCCGGCAGACCCGTGGCTCGGCGGGCATCGCGGGCCTCGATCAGCGCCTGCAGGATCTCGACGTTCTTCGTCGGCTCCTTCGCACTGGTCTTCCAGCCGCGTCGAGCGTGGGCGTCCATCCACAGCGTGTACGTGTTGATCGCGTACATGGAGTCGGCCTGGATCAGCAGCTTCTCCACGTGCGCGTGATCGCGGATCGCATGGAGCACCGCCAGGAGCTCGCCGATGTTGTTCGTGCCCATCACGAGCGATCCGGCTGCCCACCGGCCGTCCTCGCCGACCCACGCCCATCCGGCGGGGCCGGGATTGCGCATGCAGGCGCCGTCCGTGGCGAGTGTGTAGGCGTTCATGAAGAGAAAGTGCACCCCCTGGGACTTGAACCCAGAACCCACTGATTAAGAGTCAGTTGCTCTGCCGATTGAGCTAGAGGTGCGTTGATCCGCGCGCAGAGCTGCGAGGCGAACCGAGGGTCAACATTACCATCACGATCCCTCAGCTCGCGAATCGAGGCGCCGGTCGCAGCCGCGGCGGACACGTACGATTGAGACCGTGACCTCCCCCACGCACGCGAACGGCTTCGCCGCGCACTTCGACGGAGATCTTCAGGACGATCTGCGGTTGGCCCTGGCACTGGCAGACGCCGCGGACGCCGCTGCCATGACCCGCTTCGATGCCGCCGACCTCGACGTGCAGCTGAAGGCCGATTCGTCGCACGTGACCGAGGCCGACCTCGCCACCGAACGCGCGATCCGCGCGATCCTCGAGGCCGAGCGTCCCGAGGACGGCGTCTTCGGCGAGGAATTCGGGGTGACCGGCAGCACAGGCCCGCTCGAGCGGCAGTGGATCATCGATCCCATCGACGGCACCGCCAACTACCTCAAGGGCATCCCGATGTGGACCGTCCTGATCGCCCTGTCCATCGACGGTGTTCCGCGGGTCGGTGTCGCGAGCCAGCCGGCGCTCGGCCGCCGATGGTGGGCGGCCAGCGGTCTCGGCGCGTGGACGAACACGCCCGACGGCCCGCCGAAGCGTCTCGCCGTGTCGGGCGTCGACTCGGTCGGCGAGTCCAGCGCCAGCTTCCAGAGCATCAGCCAGTGGGATGAGACCGGGCACCTCGATCAGCTCGTGCGTCTCTCCCGCGCAGTGTGGCGTGACCGCGGCTACGGCGACACCTGGCCTTACATGCTCCTGGCCGAGGGGCGCCTCGAGTTCGTCGCCGAGTTCGGGGTCAAGGAATACGACGTCGCAGCGCTCGTCCCCATCATCACCGAGGCCGGCGGCCGGTTCACCTCGTTCGAGGGCACGGATTCGATCGCCGAGCGTTCGTCGCTCGCCACGAACGGCATCCTGCATCAGGACTTCCTCGATCTGCTCCACGGGGCCGCCGGGGCCGGCGCATGACCCGCCGCGTGACGGTGCTCGGGGCCGCGCTCCTGCTCGCCTCGACGGTGTCGATCGCGACCGCGTGCGCGCCATCATCCGACAGTGCAGGCGATGCCCCCGCAACCGCCACCCCCGTCGCGACCTCGCCCGCGCCGACCCCAGATGTGAGCGAGTCGGCGGCGCCCGTCGAGGAGCCGAAGTGCGACACCATCATTCCGACCACGATCGTCGATGATCTCGAGAGCGTCGGCTGGACCGCGCAGGCTTCGCCGTTCCGTGTCGGCGCCAGGGAGGTCGAGGGCGGGATCCAGTGCATCTGGGGTGATTTCACCGTCGCGACCGACCACGTGCAGATCTATGGCTGGGCACCGATGACCGGCGATGAGGCAGCGGACGCGCAGGCGGAGCTCACGGCGTCCGGCTGGCGGCTCGAGGAGACCCCCGAGGGCACGATCGTCACCGAGAGCGCCAGCACCGCGATCACCACGGACGACGACGGGTACGGCCTGACCTACCTGTTCGGCGATGGATGGGTGAAGTACGCCGACACGAAGCAGGGACTGCTGCTCATCGTCTGGCCCGCGCAGTCCTGATCGGCGGCGCGCGAGCTCGCGCACCGGCGGTGCTCAGAGGAACGTGAGCTCGCCGCGCACGATCGAATCACCCGAATGCGCGGGATCCCCGTCCACCGGCTCCTGCGAGACGTCGACGAGGACGTAGTCGCGCAAGTCGACCCCGCTCGGCACGGCGAAGGTCGCCGAGGTGCCGTCGAGCACTCCGAGACTGACGAGCGCCGATGCATCCGCGGTGATCAACCACACTTCGCGATACGTGTCGGGTGTCGGCTCCGCCGACAGCTGCACCTTCAGCGAGAGCGAGCCGTCCGCCTGCTCCTGGACGGTTGCGCTGCCTTCAGCGCCGTCGTGCGTGGGGAATGGTGCGAGCAGCGCCTCGGCGATCTCGGTCGACGAGCTCGAGCGCTGCAGCGCCGCCCATGTGCCGAGGCCGACACCGGCGACCAGGACGAGAGCTGCCGCCAATGCCCAGGCGCCCCAGCGCACGCGACGGCGGTGGCGCGCAAGAGGCACGTCGCGGACTGCGGGCAGCACGCGATCCACGGGAGCGGATGCGGCGGCCTCGACGACCGGCGCGGCCAACCCGACCTCGGCGCTGATGCGCTGCCACACGACCTCCGGCGGCGTCTCGAGCTCACCGACGTCCAGGCTCGCACGCCCGGCCAGCGCTGCATGGCGGAGTGCCGCGAGGTCATCGACGCACACCGCGCATTGCGCGAGGTGCTCGGATTCGTCCGTGGACAGCGCGGACTCACCCAGTGCCAGCAGCGCGAGGCGCTCGGGGTCAATGTGCGACATGCGTCACCTCCAGTCGTCGGCGCAATCGTTCCAGGCTGCGGCGGATATGGCTCTTCACCGTTCCCAACGGCATGTCCAGGCGCCGCGAGATCTCCTGGTGGGTCAGATCGTCGAAGAAGGCGAGCCGCATCACGCGCTGCGCGTCGGGTTCGAGCCGTTCGATCTCCTGTGCCACCAGAAGGGTCTCGCCGAGATCCACCTCGGGGACGGACAGGTCATCCGGCCGGGTCACCCGTTGGATCTGCTGTTGCAGCGCGCGGATGCGTGCCCGTGCTTCATGCGTGTCGGCGATCCGCCGCTTGGCGATCACGACCAGCCAGGTCGAGAGTTTCGCACGGGACGGATCGAAGGATGCGCGGGAGGTCCACGCCGAGACGAAGGTCTTCTGCGTCACGTCTTCTGCATCGCTTCGGTCACCGAGGGAACGCAGTGCCAGGGTGAACACGACCGGTGACCAGCGGCGGTAGACGTGCTCGAGGGCACGCTCGTCACCCGCGATGAAGCGGGTGTCCCACGCGGATTCATCAGTGGATTCCGACATCGGTGCAGCCTCCTCTCGCATTCGTCGGCTCAGCCGATCGGAGTGGCGATTGCCACGACGTTGTCGGCGTAGTGCCCGGTCTCGCTGTCGAAGTCCCCGCCGCAGGTGATCAGGACCAGACTGCGCGTGCCGGTACGGGCGAACAGCTCTTCGGTGGGCAGCTCCGCCTTCGGATAGTACGTCACCGACGCGATCGCGTAGCGGGCCGTCTGCCCGTCGGCGGCCGCGACATCCACCTCCGTGCCCTCTGGCAGGTCGCGCAGGACCGCGAACGGTCCGATCTCATAGTCCGGCGCATCGATGTGCGCCGAGATGACGGTGTTCCCGGCGCCGCTCCACGGATCCGGCCCGAAGCGGTACCACCCGCCGATCGCGGGATCGGCGGGCAGCTCCATGAAGCCGCCCGATTCGATCCCCACCGGAACCACCTCCATGTCGATTCCCACCGAGGCGACCTGCACCCTCACCGGGGGGATCGCGGGGCGCAGCGTCGTCGGCGCGCTGTCGACGATCGGGACGTCGACCACGGCTGTCGGGCGCGGCGTGGGCGCGGCGGATGTCGGCATGGAGGTGGCGGACGCGCCCGCCCCGCTGGGGGACGGGACGGGCGCGCAGGCCGAGAGCGCCACCACGAGCGCGAGAACCACGCCCGGCAGGGCTGCTCGGCGCATGTGCCGGGTCAGGCGTTCGACCTGGCCGCGCGCGACCGGCGGGCGACGATGACGGTGACGGATGCCGCGGCCACGGCGAACGCGCCGCCGATGAGCCACATCGCCTGCGTTATGGCATCGCGTTCGGCGGCATACCCGGCCGTCCCCGAGATCACGGCGTCCGGGGTGGTGTGTCCCACAGTCACCGTCTGCACGGCCAGGGCGAGGTTGCCGTCCTCGGCGCTGCCCCACGCGTACACGATCGTGAGGAGACCGTCGGCGATGGTCAGGTCTGCCGGTCCGATGACCGGGTCAGTGGTCCCGGTGAGCGCGACGGCTGCCGACACCGTGCCGACCGGCAGGTTCAGCGTCGACTCGTTCGGGTTGGTGAGGTTCTCGATGACGGGTGACCCGCCGGCGAGGATGTCCACGGCCGGTGCCGCTGCGACATGACGCACCGTGAGGCGGCCTTCTCCCGCCTTCGTCGTCGCGGTGTCGTTGACGAACGCCGTCACGGTGGGCTCGCCGCTCGCGCTGAGGTGAGCGACGGCCGTGTAACTCGTGTTCGCCGCCAGATCGACGCTCGCCTCGAGGATCGGCGCGCTGGCATCCGCGGCATCCGGAGCGGTGATGGCGATGTCGTACGATCCCGCCGGCAGATCCAGCGGTCCCGCGAGAGCGCCGGGCTGGAAGTCATCGAGCGTGAGCGCTCCGTTCACGTACACGTCGACGGGGGTGTCGGGGATGGCGTGGAGCACCGACAGATCGGCGCTCGTGGCCGAGATCGCCTGCGCGGGTGCGACGAAGCCGACCGAGAGGGCCAGCCCTGCCATGATGCCGGTCGTGATGCCGGCCGCGAGTGTTTTGCGCACGTTGTCCTCCTGGGGGGAAGTGGGGCAGCTCTGTCTGCCCTGCACAGGAGTACTTCCGAGCGAGGAGGGGCTGTGGATGCAGTGATCTCAGATCTGCAGGATGCATCTGGCCACGAGGAAAGAGATGATCAGGCTCGCGGCGTGCAGAACGTTGAGATGAACGGGGTCGAGATAGGGCCGGCGGAGCGGTTCCGACGCGCCTTGACGGGCGGCATCCTCGTCTTCGGCCTCCTGGCACAGCGGGCGACACGATTCTCAGAGGCGCTCGATGCCCATCCAGACGACGATGAGCCCGACCAGGACGAGGATCACGGCCGTCAGCGTGTGGCCGTTGCGGGCCAGCCAGCCGCGCGCGCTCACCAGGCGCGGCTCCATACGCGTGGGCGCCGCGCTCGTGGCGATGATCGGGACGGCGACGGTGGAAGCGGCGACGATCGTGTAGAGCACGACGGCCACGACCGCCAGTGGCGGGTCCTTGGCGTCCGCCTGCAGCGTGAGCCCGGCGGCGATCGCCAGAAGGATGCCCTTCGGTCGGGCGTTGAGCAGCAGGCCGAGCCCGAGGGATCGCCACGGCCCGAGTTTCGTGCCCGAGGAGAGCCACTTCGGTCCCGAAGAGCTCTCCTTTCCGCGCGAATGGAACCACGAGAAGATTCCCAGCCCGACGAGGGCGAAGCCCACGACGATCTCGGCGATGCCGAGTGCAGTGTCGGCATGTCGCTCGGTCTTTGACGTCGGCACCGCGCGCGCCAGCAGGGCGCCCAGGCAGACCGCGATCGCGATGCCGACGACCCACCCGGTCATGAAGGGCAGCGCAGAGCGCGCCCGATTTGCTGACAGCAGGATGAAGAGCGTGACCATGATCGGCACGGAGCTGATCGCCACCGCGACGGCAAGCGGAAGCATGTGCAGCAGTGCCGGCACCCTCTCCCCCTTCTTCCCGACCTCAGTCTGCCGGTTCGAGGGCGCTCCAGCGTCACTCGGTGCGGGTGAGGACCCGATTCATGTCGACGGATGCTGTCAAGGGCCTTCGTCGCGCGCGGCCCGCGCTTACGGTCAGAGCATGAACGCAGAAGAACAGACCAGGGCCGCCGCCGGCGAAGGCGACACGCTGCCTCCCGCACCCAAGAACCCCGGGCTCCCGGAGGCGGAAGCCGTTCGGAAGGACATCAGCTACAGTCCCGCGAGCGAGACCGAGACCGAGCAGAAGCAGCAGAATCCGCTGCCGGACACCGTCGATGACGACATCGACCCGGATGATGTCCGCGTCGTTCCCGGCACCGGTGGCCCGGACGATGTCGGTGAGGTGGACGTCGACCCGGACGAGCTGAACATGCCGGGTCGCGGCTGATCCAGCGGGCGCCTACGCTCCGCCCTCAGTCGAGGCGTCCACCTCGCCCGCGGCGATCGCGTCCGCGTACTTGCGGAGGTCGGGACCGGGCTCATAGTCGATGAACCGATCCTTCAGAAGCGCGTTGAGCGCCGCGAACGCGTCGTCGGAGGAGATGTCGCCGTTGCCCGCAACCTCGAGCACCGCCTCGCGCAGCACCCGGTCCGCGTCCTCGAGGATCTTCGCGCGCGCCGGCTCGTTCCACTGGATTTCTGAAGTCTTCATGCGGCCGAGGCTAGGTGGTCCGCGGTGTCGCCGCCCGGGCTTGACAGTTCGGGCAAGAGGCCACCGATAGAGTTCCGGGGTGACCCGACCCGAGGCGACAGCACCGCGGCCGTGGTACCGCCGCAAGCGGATGCTGATCCCGGCATCCACCCTTCTCGTGCTCCTCGCCTTCGCCACCTTCGCGTTCGTCAACCCGTGGCCGACCGCGCTGCTGATCCGCGCAGTGTTCGCCGCGGACGGGGCCTCGATGACGGCCGAGATGCAGAAGCACGCGCCGCCCGCGGAGTCGCTGGAGGCGCACCTCGACGTGCAGTACGGGCCGCGCGGGACCGGCGGCGAGGACACGCAGCTGGACCTCTTCTCGCCCGCCGATTCGACCGGTGCGCTTCCCACGATCGTCTGGATCCACGGCGGCGCGTGGCTGGAAGGCGCGAAGGAGGATCGCGACCCATACACCCAAATCCTGGCCGCCGCCGGGTACACGGTCGCATCGCTGAACTACACACTGGCGCCGGAGGCGACGTACCCCACCGCGATCACGCAGCTCAATGACGCGCTCGGCTTCCTGTCGACGCATGCGGATCGATACCGCATCGACCCCGATCGGCTCATCCTCGCGGGCGACTCGGCGGGGGCGCAGCTGGCCAGCCAGCTCGCGACGATGATCACGAGCCCGCGGTACGCCGACCTCGTCGGTGTATCGCCCGCCATCCAGCCGACACAGCTGGCGGGCGTGATTCTGTACTGCGGCGTGTACGACGTATCCGAAATCCCGAACGCCCCCGGGCTCGGCGGCTGGGGCTTCCGCACCGCGCTCTGGGCCTATCTCGGCACGAAGGACTGGGCGGACACGCCCGGCGGCGAGCAGATGTCGACGATCGACGACGTCACCTCGGATTTCCCGCCGACCTGGATTTCCGGAGGCAATGCGGATCCGCTGACGGCGACGCAGTCCAAGCCGCTCGCGGCGAAGCTGAACGGATTCGGGGTCGACGTGACCGAACTGTTCTTCCCAGACGACACGGTCCCGGCTCTGGGGCACGAGTACCAGTTCCACCTCGACCTGGATAACGCACAGCTCGCCCTGCGTTCGAGTATCGGCTGGCTCGACGCGCTCACCGCAGTGCAGCCCTCGACCGACTGACCCGCGCGCGCCCGTCAACCCCTTGCGCCTTCGTTCGCCACCGGGTGGGGTGGAATCACGCACGAACAGGGAGCAGACGCATGGTCGATACGAGCAGGGGCTTCACGCTGGAGCGGATGCTGGATGCCACGCCCCAGTCCATCTGGGATGCGTGGACCGACCCCGACCGGGCAGCGCAGTGGTGGCACCCGCAGGGCCTGACCACACCGCGAGACAGCGTGCACATCGATGCGAAGGTCGGCGGGCGGTATCGCTACACGATGGTCGATGAGACCAGCGGCGATGAGTTTCCGACCGGCGGCGTCTACCGCGAGGTGAGACCGGTTGAGAAGCTGGTCTTCACGTGGGGTGAGCCGGATGCCGACCCCGACGACACGCCACTGGTCACGGTCACCATCGCGGACTTGGGCGGACTCACCCGGTTGCAGTTCGATCTGCGCGGCGAGGACGGCATGTCCGGCGACGAGAGCTTCTACGACGGGTGGGATCAGGCGCTCGACGCGCTGGCCGAACATCTCGGCCAGACGGCCGTCCACGGCTGAGCGCAGGCTTACAGAAGATCGTCGGCCCGCGCCGACTCCGCCCGCGCCCGGATCTGGGCCACGCGCGCTCCGATCGCGAAGACGGGCAACGCCACGATCCCGGCGACGAGCAGCAGGAACCGGACGGGGTCGGTGAACGTGTCAGCGATCCACGACCCGACAACCCAGACGAGGTCCATGATCCGGCCGATCCCTTCAGAAGGCGTTCGTGTTCATCGGAACACATCAGCCTGGGCATCGCCAGCAAACAGCAGGTGAATAGCGCAAGACGCCCGTGGAAAGTGAGGGTGGACAGCACTCGCGAGAACTGCTTAGACTCCCCCACAGACGGCAATGAAGTCGGTGGATTCTCGGCGGGGGACCGAGGACACGACGCTGTAGGGGGAGGCCGTTGGTGGCCAGTACTGTCCGCAATTCGGTGCGTTCGACGTGGCGTTGGTTCTTCGACGATGCTCGGGCGGCGACGCTCGTTCTCGCGATGATCCTGAGTGTGGACGCGCTTCTGGCGCTGATCCACGTCGTCGTGATGGTGGGCTGGAACGCGCCCGACATCTGGCGCATCGACATGGACGGGAGTTACGGCGAGGCCTACCAGTACGTGAAGTACCTCTGGGTGAGCATCCTTCTGGTCGTGTACGCGCGCCAGAACCGCGATTGGCCGATCCTCGGATGGCTGCCGCTGTTCATCTACTTCATCGTCGATGACGCGCTGCTGATCCATGAGCAGGCGGGCTACTGGTACTCGTCGCAGGACTGGGCGTTCGGACTCGGACCGATCAGCGCGCAGAACGTCGGCGAGCTGGCGACCTCTGCACTGGTGGGTCTCGCCCTGCTGGTCCCCCTCGTCGTCGGGTATGTGCGCGGAACTCCGCGAACGAAGTGGATCTACCGCGTGGTGGTCGCGCTCATGGTCGCGCTGCTGTTCTTCGCGGTCGTCGTCGACGCCGTGCACGGCCTGTTCATGAACATCCGCCTGATCGACCGAGGGCTGGGGTTCCTGGAGGACCTCGGTGAGATGGTCGTCCTCTCCGTGATCGTCGGCGTCTTCTTCCGCATCAATGTCGGCGGCGGCCAGAAGGGCTTCTCGCAGGATGCGGCGGGCCCTGCCGCATCCGAACCGACGACGCAGACGCGGCGGGCGCTTCGCCGCTAGAGCGGCGTCACCGATTTCGCGACGGAGTCCCATCGCCGAAGCGCGACACCAGTTCCGGTGATGGGCGGCCCGACCAGGGCGCGCGCCTCGGCGAGCGTGTCGAGGCGGAGCCGGCGCGCGAGCGTGACGTGCGGCGTCCACTCCCCCGGTGCGGTGTGCGGCGCATCGGCGCCCGACGGCAGCGCCCGGTGCACGCCCGCGTGGAGTTCCCTCAGCTCGTCGCTCAGCTCGATCCGCCACGCGAGAACGCCGCGGTCGTCGTGCGCGAACACGATCAGCTCGGCCAGAGCGACGGCCAACGGCATCCGCTCGCCAGATCGGATGGTGACGTGCTCATCGAGGGAGGGTCGCACGACCAGGGTGATGTGCGGTCGATTGCTCTCCGACCGATGCGCACCGAGACTCGACATGCCCGCGCGCTCGAGCCTCGCCCAGTCATCGCGGATGCGTGCCTCCGTCACAGGGTCCAGAAGCAACTCGATGCTGATCACACGGCGCTCTCGTCGTCCGAATCGAGGGCATCCAGGTCGCGCAGCGCCGCCCGCGCCCGCTCGAGTCGCTCGCTCTCGGGTGCCTCCCACCAGTAGGGACCGCGCTCGCCCAGGCCGTGCTTGGCCAGACCGACGCGCCGCCGCGCGCTCACGACCGCGGCCTCGTCGCCGGCGCGCTTTCCCGAGCGCACACCCGATCGCCCGCGGCCGAGATGAGACGTCAGCGCGTCGACCACATCGGCCGGAAGCGACGGATCCGTCCGGCGCCAACGGCGACCGTCGATGACCAGCCAGCGCTCGGCGCTCTGTGCGCTCAGGCCGGAGCCGTCGGGCTCGGGTTCACTCATCCGACGCGAGGTGGCCGGACGGTCGCTGCCAGCCGGCGCCGCACGGAGTCGATCTCGTAGCGGAGGCGAGTATCCATCGCCACCTCGTACAGCGATGCGAGAGTGTCGGAATCGGCCATCGTGCCGTCGAAGACCGCGTCATCGGGCAGTTCGTAACCCGCGATCCCGAGGGCGTCACGCCACGTCAGCGCCTCCAGGGTGCGTGCGATGCGCGCGAACGTCACGTCGCCGGCGACGCGCGACAGCAGTTCGGTGACCAGAGGCACGCTCGGGCCGACGGTCAGGGTGAACCGGTGCCCTCGGGCCGCTCGCGCAGCTCGACGGCACGCGTCCTCGTCGATCCCGAACCCGAACGGCATCATCGAGAACGGTCGGCGCTGCGCCACGTCACCCTCGATCGGATCGCTGTCGACGCGGCCCATCAGCAGCAGCGGCACGCCTCGCCGCGCCCCGGTGTGCTCGGACTCCATCGCGGCTTGCACCTGCAGGAGGAATGCCGTGATGAATCCTGTGAGCGCGGCCGTCCGCGCCACCGCCGACGCATCGTGGCGCCCGCGACCCTCACCGTCAGCCGTCGCGACCGGGATCACCCACGGCAACTGCGTGATCGAGCCCGACCCGCTGACGACCGGCATCCGCTTCGACGCTTCGAACGTGGCCACTGCGATCGGCGAAGTCTCCTCCAGCTTCACGTCGGCGGGAAGCTGCGCGCACACCGAGAGGCACGCCGGGTATCCGCGTGCCACGAGAGGGAGATCGGCCGAATCGATCGTGATCTCCTCGCTCTCGGCTGCTCGGTGAGGAAAAGCGGGCGTGGCGACCCAGTCGTTGCCGCCCGGCGCGGTTGCGCGGAACGCGTCGCACTCGAACAGGAACCGGTCGATTGCGCGCGCGACGTCAAGATCGACGGCGCGCGCGCACGGGCTCACCTGCGATCCGGCAGGCGGGTCGAGCGCTCGAGGGTTTTCCGCGGGGACCAGGACGAGTGGCAGGAGATTCATGCGCCGGATGCCGCTCCCCGGCGCCCGCATCAGCTCATCGAGCTCGGTCGTGCGTACTCGGACGTGCCAGAGCAGCGGCAGCGCATCTCCTTCAGACATCACTGTCCCCATTTCCCGGGTGGCTCGTGAGTCCGACGGTAGCGGTTCGACGTGGCGGGCGATAGCGCTGCCTCAGCGCGCCGCCTCGTGGACGTCGCGCGCCTTGCGCACCCGCATCGAGTTCACGAGATGCGTTCCGAGGACGACTTTTCCGCGGGCGTGCATCTGCTCCAGATCGCGGTAGGCCTCGGCGACGTCGTCGAGTCGGTAGAGACCGGAGATGAGCAGCGTGAACGCCCGCATCTTGGCCAGGCTCGTCACACGCGCCAGCAGCTGCGTGGCACGCGCGACGGAGTCCTCGTCAGCGCGCAAGAGCTTCAGCTCGGTCTCGCACCGGTCGATGCTGGAACGGTGGCGGCTGTCCAGCACACCGAGTTCGGCGGCGAGTCCACGACCGTCCTGGCCGAAGTTGTCGATCAACACGGTCACCAGCCCGCTGGTCGCTGGAGGATCGCAACCATCCTCGTCGATTCCAGCATGCCGCCTGCGTGACCTACACCGGCGCGTCGGTGCCTCGCACTCCGGTGATGGCCGCTTCGACCACGGCCGCGGCGAGCGCATCGATGACCGGCGGGGGCTGCCACTGCAGCGGTCCGTGGACGGCGATGTCCGCAAAGCCGTGCACCGCCGACCAGCAGGCCCACTCGGCGGCGGGTCGTCGCGCGGCATTCAACGCGCCCGCGGCGACCATCCCGTCGAGGGCGTCCAGCAGCAGCTGGAACGGCGCGACGACCTCATCGTCGAGCGTGACGATTCCGACGCTGGGCTCCTCGTCCTGCACCGCGAAGGCGAGTTCGAACCAGCCGCGCTCCTCGCGAGCGAACTGGATGTAGGCCAGTCCGATGCGCCGCAGGCGCTCCACCGATGCCGCGGCGGGCGACAGATCGGCCGGCGTCGCCTCGACGCGCGCGGCGATGGCCTTGGCGAGGGCGTTCTGGGAATCGGCCGCGACCGCCCGCACGAGATCCTGCCGATCGGCGAAGTGACGGTAGGCGGCGTTCGGCGAGACGCCGACGGCGCGGGTCACTTCACGCAGCGTCACCGCGTCGGGCCCGCCCGCGCGTGCGAGTTCGAGTCCTTCCTCGATCAGTACGCGCCGAAGATCACCGTGATGGTAGGTGCGTGTTTCGAGCGTGGTCATTGCGGATCCCGGCGATCGGTGTGTACGGTCTGAACAACGATGTTCACAGTGTGTACATCGATCGTACTCCTCGCGTCGCACGTCGCCGCCACCGACACAGAAGGACCTCATGACCGAGTCGACACCGACATCGAGCACGAGCACGAGCGAGCCCGCCGACGCCGACGGGTCCGCACAGTACACGCCGGGACCTCGGACGATCCGCAACTTCTACCAGGTGCTGGCGAACACCGCCGTGGCGAACGTCACCTCCAGCTTCCTCTGGTGGGCACTGACGTTCTGGGCGTACCTGGAGACGAAGTCCGTGCTCGCGACAGCCATCATCGGCGGTTCGTACATGCTCTTCGTCGCCGTGTTCGGAGTCGTCTTCGGGGTGATCGTCGATCGCACCAAGAAGAAGGCCGTCATGGTGCTCTCGAGCGCGATCACACTGACCGCCTACCTGTTGGCGGGCGCGCTGTACCTCGCATTCCCCGAAAGCGTGCTGGTGAACTGGGGCGGTCCGTGGTTCTGGGTGTTCGCCGGGATCATCCTGATCGGCGGGGTCGTCGAGAACATGCGCAACATCGCGCTGTCGACGACGGTGACCCTGCTGGTGCCGGGCGATCGACGAGACAGGGCGAACGGGCTCGTCGGAGCCGTCCAGGGCATCGCGTTCATGGTGACCAGCGTCTTCTCCGGCCTGTCGATCGGGCTGCTCGGCATGGGGTGGACGATCATCATCGCCATCTTCGCGACCGGCCTCGCGCTCACGCATCTGCTGTTCGTGCCGATTCCGGAACGCGGCGTCGCCCACGTGGAGGGGGCCCCGAAGGGCTTCGGCTTCCGCGGCGTGATCCCGGCCGTGATGGCCGTACCGGGCCTGCTCGCCTTGATCCTCTTCTCCACGTTCAACAACCTCGTCGGCGGCGTGTTCATGGCGCTGATGGATCCCTACGGGCTGACGCTGTTCTCGGTGGAGATGTGGGGAATCGTCCTCGGGATCACGAGCTTCGGGTTCATCATCGGCGGCGGCCTCGTGGCGAAGTTCGGCCTCGGCAAGAACCCGGTTCGAACGATGCTGCTCGTCAACATCGGGATCGCCGTTCTCGGCATGACGTTCGCGATCCGCGAGCTGTGGTGGATCTACGCGCTCGGCATCCTGGTCTTCATGTGCCTCATGCCGATCGCGGAGGCCGCCGAGCAGACCATCGTGCAGCGGGTCGTGCCCTTCGAGAAGCAGGGCCGTGTGTTCGGGTTCGCGGCGTCCATCGAGTCGGCAGCCGCCCCGGTCTCGGCCTTCCTCATCGGCCCGATCGCGCAATTCTGGCTCATCCCCTACATGAACTCGCCCGCTGGACAGGATTCGTTCGGCTGGCTGCTCGGCCCCGGAGAGGCACGCGGCATCGCCCTCGCGTTCGTCGCTGCCAGTCTCGTCCTTCTCGTCGTGGTCCTGCTCGCATTCGTCTCCAAGCCCTATCGCCGTCTGTCGGCCGCCTACGCCTCCGCTCCTGCGCCGTTGAAGACGCAGGACGATGCGGCTGCTGCGACGCCGTCCGCCGTCAAGGACGACGACGACGAGCCCGGTCACCTGGCGGCGTCCACGTCGGACCTCGAACGTGGAGCATCGGCACCGCGGTGAGGACGGCGCGTATCTGCACTGCGGCATAGACGCCACCGACGCCCTGGGAGTAGCGTCGGCGGCATCATCCCTCGACCCCTCCGGAGGCCTCGCCATGCCCGCACCCACCATCGTCCTCGTCCACGGAGCCTGGGCTGACGCCTCCAGCTGGAATCCCGTCATCACCGAGCTGCGAAGCCGAGGCTACGAGGTGCTGGCGCCGCCGAACCTGCTGCGAGGTGTGGACCCGGATGCGGCGTACATCTCGTCCTTCGTCGCCCAGCGAACCACCGGGCCGGTCGTACTGGTCGGACACTCGTACGGCGGCTTCGTGATCACGAACGCCCAGCTCAGCGACGACGTCCAGGCACTGGTGTACGTGGATGCATTCATCCCTGAGGAGGGTGAGTTCGTCTTCCAGCTGCTCGGCGGCTCCGGATCGGCGCTCGCCGTCGAGGATCCCACCACCGTGCTCGACCTCGCCGGCTACCCTGGCTCGCCCGAGGGCGACGTGGAGGCCTTCCTCAAGCCGGCCACGGTGCATGCGTCGTTCGCGCAGGATCTGTCCGAGACCGACCGCGATCTGGTCGCCGCGACCCAGCGGCCGATCACCCTGAGCGCGAACACCGCTCCATCCGGCGCTCCGTCCTGGAAGGGTCGCAAGGTCTGGGCAATCGTCGGGACCGACGACCTGGTCATCCCGCCCGCGCTGCAGCGCTCGATGGCCGAGCGCGCCGGCGCGACGATCACCGAAGTCGCCGCTTCGCACGTCTCGATGGTGTCCCACCCCGATGTCACCGTCGCGGCGATCGTGGCCGCCGCGGAGAGCATCGGCTAGTCCGAGGCGACGCCGGCCGCGGATCGCCGATCGCGCCGCGCATCCCGAACGCCGGAGACCAGCATCCATCCGGCATAGCCGAACAGCAGCACGACGGCGATCGGCACGATCACTGCACGCGCGTCCCCGTTGACAGCCGTGTTGACGTAACCGAGCAGCGGGATGCTGTACCAGAGCGTGCCGACGATCTGGACCTCCTGCACCGCCTTGTCATCGGGGATGTCGTTGTTGTCGCCCTGCGTGATGAACGAGATCGTGCCCTCGGCTGTGGAGCTCTTCTGCACGACGCGGTGGCTGATCACGGCGGGCTTGCCCGACTCGATCTGATAGGTGAGCACATCGCCGAGGCGGATCTCCGCCGGGACGGTCGGGCGCACCACCAGGAGCGTGCCGGGCGGCAGGCCGGGCTCCATGGACTGCGTCAGCACCGTGAACGGACGGCCGCCCACGAGCGCCGGGAGCGCGATGGTCATCACCGCCAGCGCAAGAACGAGGATCAGGACGGCCGCGCTGATCGACACGTTCAGGTAGTGCCAGAGCGATCGCCCGCGTGCGGCGATCGCCGCTGCCGTGATTCGGCGCTCGCGGCGCGAGGTGACCGTCGACTCGGTCATCCGCAGCCGGTCGCGATCACCGTGAGGACCGTGACGGTCGCCGGCAGGCCCGGCGAGACCGTGCCCGTGGCATCGGTCGCCTGTACGAGCACGGGGAGGGTGCCGATCGTCAGCAGCCCGACGAGCCCGAGGTCGTTCGCCGTGATGGTGATGGGGCTGGTCGTGGCGGTCTTGATCAGCGTTCCGCCGGTTGCCCGGACCACGCGATACGACGATGCACCGGGCACCGCCGTGAAACTCAACGTCGCGATGTTGTTCAGCGCTCCCGTCTGAGCACAGGTCAGCCCCGTCGGGTCGGGCACCCGATACACGGACTGGGTGAAGGCGAGCGGCACCGACGCGATCCAGTTCGCGCCGACGCGCCCGGTGAGGGTGAGCGTCGGCGAGACGGAGAGTCCTTGACTGACGAGCATCGTGGTGGACAGGCTCGTCGCCGTGCACAGCGTCACCGCGCCACCGACGGGAACCGCGCTGAGCGCCGCGGGTAGCGCCGGCGGTGCCGCAAGCGTTCCGACGGAGACGCCGGTCGCGGGGATACTGGCGGCACACGCTCCTCCCGAGCCCGCCCAGTACGTGAGCGACACGTTCGCGGCCAGCGGCGCCGTGTTGTTCGACATCGTCGCGCTCAGTGCGAGCGGTGCGGTGCCGGTGTTCGTGTACACGATGGGGGCGATGCGGATGTTCTGCGTCGCGGCATTCGCGGGCGTGAACTGATAGGTGCGGGTGAGCGCCGTGGCACCGGTCGACGTCGCTGCAGCGGTGGCGACGTTCGCCGTCGCGCCGAGCGGGACCGCGCCAGTGGTCCACAGAGCGCCGGCGGATGAACCGACCGCGAGCAGGAGCACCGTCAGGAACGTGCCGCCGAACAGCCGCCACCCTCCCCGGATTCCTCGCGCCGAGGCATCCGCTCCGTGCACTCTTCGCGCGCTCACGTCTGTCGCCCGTCGATCGACACGGTGAAGGTCGCCGCCGGTTTGCCGCCGGCGTCGGCGAGAGCAGACAGCGGAAGGCTCACCTGCACGCACACGACGGCGGATGCGCCGACCGCGAGCGTCGTGGGCAGTTCGGTCGGTGTCGCGGAGGCGAACGATCCGGTCCACTGCGGGGTGGTCGCAACGGTGCACGCAGACGCCGCGGCGACGACCGAGACGCCCACGACCAGCGCGCTGGAGAACGCGTTCGAGGCGCTGCTCAATGCGAGGCCTGCCACGCGCAGGCGGACGGCCGTGGTGCCGGAATTGGTCACCGTACCGGAGCCGGCGACCGTTCGTCCCGGATAGAGCGCGGACGTGGGCACAGCGAGCGGAGAGGAGATGCTGATCGCCGTGGTTCCCGCGCGCAGCGTTCCTCCCGCGGCGACGGGGGTGGCTGCACTCAACGACGCGTACGTGCCACCGGCTGTCGCGACGGCGAGCACCACCGCCGCGCCGATCGTCGCCGCACTCGTCATCAACCGCGCCGGCAGGGAACGCCGAAGGGCGCGGCGGCGCCGAATGCGCGCGCCGCGCCCGACTGCGGGTGCGACCAAGGATCCGCCGGATCAGAGGGTCTGCGTCAGAACCACGTTCATGCCGCTGAGGCTGACCGAGCCGAGCTTGGCGTCGTTGTACTCCCCCGCGGCGCCGGCAGGGAACGTGATGGTGACCTCGACGGTGACGGTGCTGTTCACGCCCGCGGTACCGGCGGTGATCGTGTACGGACCGGTGCCGCTGATTCCGGCGCCGGATGCGGTGAGCTCGGCGGACTCGGTGAGGTACTGCGCCAGCTTCACGTCGGCCGGCGCCGCGCTGCTCGCCGCGATCGACTGGTCCGAGAGGCTCAGGCTCGCCACGAGGTTGTCACCGACGGCGACGACGGTGAGGTCGTCGGTGTAGGTCAGGACATCGCCCGGGACGATCTTGTAGGTCGCGATGTCGATGGGGTTGCCACTCTGATCCGCCCAGGCACCCGCGGTTCCGTCGTTGACGACGTTCAGGTTTCCGGCGACGATGGTGCCGCCCGAGATGCCGGCGCTGGCGTTCCAGAAGGCGAAGGTTCCGGCCCCTCCGAGGAGGAGCACGAGGCCTGCGGCGCCGGCGATCGCGCCCTTGGCGAGCTTGTTCATTGAGATTCCTTTCGAGCACGGTCGGGTGCCGGCGCGGTTGTGCGAAGCGTCGCGAGACTGCGACACCTGACTGTGCAGGTCGGTCGCCACTCATCGCCACGCGCGTGTCGCGGCCTGATCGAGATGTGGCGTCGGATGCGCCCCGACCGGTGCGAAAGGTTCGAGCGGTGCGGCCGGTCAGTCCAGCTCAGCGACCCTGATGAGCACCTTTCCGGTGGCGCCGCGCTCGACGGCGTCATGCGCGGCGGCAGTTTCCTCCAGCGCGAACCAGGTCAGGGGCATCCCGGCGTCCGCGCCGACGGGAAGCGCACCGGCCGCCAGTGCTGCGGTGATGTCCTCCGCTGCCGCGGTGAGCGCCTCGGGGCCGACGGTGTACAGCAAGAGCCCCTGCCAGCGGGCGTTCTTCGCGAAGCTGGCGACGATCGGCGCCGTGAACTCCTCGCCGTTGTTGTTCGCGTAGTACGCGATGCTGCCGTGGTTGGCGAGGACCTCGACGTCGAGCGCGGCGTTCTGCGCCGGCGCGACCTCGACGACGTGGTCGACCCCGTTCGGCGCGAGGGACACGATCCGCTCCGACAGCCCCGCATCCGGATATTGCACCACATGGTGTGCGCCGGCGGCGCTGGCCAGCGCCGCCTTCTCGTCGCTGCTCACGGTGGCCACCACCGTCGCTCCGGCCCACACAGCCAGCTGGATCGCGGAATGCCCGACGGCGCCGGCGCCGCCCTGCACCAGGACGACCCGCCCGTCGAGTGCGCCGGGTGTCAGGCGGGCGGGGCCGAACTCGTGAACGGTGAGCGCGCGGTGTGCGGTCATGGCCGGAACGCCCAGGCTCGCTGCGACATCGAAGCCGACACCTTGCGGCAACCGGACGACCCGGCTCGCCGGGACCACGGTGTACTCCTGCGCCGTGCCGGTCGGTCGCTCGTGTGCGGCCAGGAACAGCCACACGCGGTCGCCGACCTCCAGGTCCGTGACATCGGAGCCGACGGCATCGACGACGCCCGCACCGTCCTGATTGGGGACGACGTCGGCGGATGCCAGTGGCTTGCCACCCGCGCGAGCTTTCCAGTCCGTCGGGTTGACGCCGGAGACCGCGATTCGGACCCGGACTTCATCGACACCCGGCTCGGCAGTCTCGCGCTCGACGAGCTGGAGGACGGAGGACGGACCGGACTGGGAGTAGACGATGGCACGCATACAGTTCCCAATGCGATCGGAGCCCGGCGAATTCCGAGCGAACCGCAGGCTCAGGCCACAGGCACCTCGACCTCGCCGGAGGAGGCGGCGGCTTGCGCAGCCCCCTCGGCGAGTCCACGCCCGAGCGACTGTCCCTGGATCACGGCGCTCAGGTCCAGGCCGGTCGCCGCCTTCACGCTCTCGAACGTCGCGGTCAGGCTCGTCGACTGCTCACGCGCGATGTGGGTGGCCGCGCTGTCGCCGCCGATCAGCGTGATGCTCCCGACCCGCTCGTAGCCCTTCGCGAATTCGGCCATGAGCTGCGGGAGCTGACCGATGATCTCTCGCGTGAGGATCGCATCCTGGTTCTCACGCAGAGCTGCGGCCTCAGCCGCGATCGCCTCCGCTGTGGCCGCACCGCGCAGGCGGATCGCCTCGGCTTCCGCCTCCGCACGAACCCGCACGGCTGCCGCCTCCGCCGCCGCGGACGCCTCGCGCGCCTCGGCCTGCGCGCGGACGGCGTAGGCCTCGGCGTCGGCCCGCTCCTGGGCGACCTGGCGATCGGCCTCCGCCTTCTTCTGCTGGCGGTACGCCTCGGCATCCGCGGATGTCTGCTGCTTGTACTTATCGGCGTCGGCGACCTTCTTCACCTCGGCGTCGAGGCGCGCCTGAGTGTTGTTCGCCTCCTGCAGCAGGACGCCCTGCTCGGCCTCGGCGCGAGCGAGGTTCTCCGACTGCTCGGCTTGCGCATTCGCGCGACCGACCTCGGACTGGGCCGCAGCCGAGTTCTTGTCCAGGGCGGTCTGCTCGATGAGGTTCGCCTCGTCGGCGGCGAGCTGACGCTTCTTGACCTCCCGCAGTGCATCGATCTCGGCGATGTCGGCCTCGCGCTTGACACGCTGGACCTCCTTCGCGCCGAGGGCGGAGATGTAGTCGTTCTTGTCGGTGATGCCCTGGATGGCGAACGAGTCCAGCACCAGGCCCTGGGCGAGCAGGTCGCCCGAGATGCCCTCGGCGATCTCGTCGCTGAGCTTCTGTCGATCCTGCATGACCTGCTCGACCGTCAGCTTCGCCACGACGCCGCGAAGCGCGCCCTCCAGCTGTTCCGTCGTGAAGATCACGATCGCGTCATCCTGCGAGGCGAAGCGCTCGGCAGCCCGGCGGACCTGGTCCGGCGTCGAGCCGATCTTGACCAGTGCGACACCCGTCAGGTCGATGGTGACGCCGTTGATCGTCTGCGCGGTCGGCTCGAACTTGATCTGGCGTGACCGCAGCGAGACCTTGTCCGAGCGCTGCGTCAGCTTGTTGACGAACGCTCCACGACCGCTGATGACGGTCATCTTGTTCGCTTCGCCCTCGGTGCTGTCCCGGGCCTTCTTTCCGACGATGACGATCGCCTCGTCAGCCTTCGGGACCTGGTACCAGGCGCGGAAGATGAAGAACCCGATCAGCGCCAGGAAGAAGATGACTCCGGCGGCGACCGCGATGCCGATGAGCAAGAACAGATCCATAGTCCAGGTTCCTCTCGTGTGGGCCGGCCGTTCACAAGCCCTCTGACGAACCTATGCGAATTCGGCCATATGACCCATTTCTATTCTGCTGGAGAACATCGACGACCCGCGGGTGACGGAGGTCATCCCGGACTTCCTCCAGCAGCATCCGCTCACCGGATAGCATTCCGGAATGACCACGCAGCATCCGATCCGCGATGTGCCGATCGGCAGCGAGATGATCCGCCTCGGTCAGTTCCTCAAGTTCGCTGGGCTGCTCGACTCCGGCGGAGACGTGAAAGAGGCCATCATCGACGGCTTCGTATCGGTGAACGGCGAGGTCGATCGTCGCCGCGGCCGGCAGCTGAAGGTTGGCGACGTGGTCAGCCTCGACGGACACCGTGTCCGAGTCTGCCCCTGATCTTCAGATCAGCGTGCGCCGAGCCTCTCGCACCGCCGACTCGAACGCCTCCTGCGCATCGGGTTCGCGACCCGCGTCCAGCGTGGCATGAGGTCTGACCGTGCGGCCCAGCGCCTGCATCGCGTCCAGCGTGGCTCCGACCGCATCGCGGGTCTGCGCATCAGCAGCCAGCGCCCGGCTCGACCGCAGGTAGCTCAGGATCGCGACGACCAGCGCACCCGCTCCCGTCAGGCCGCCGACAAGTGAACTGATGCTCGAGATCCAATCCGTGACCGATGGCATGGCGCAACGATAGCCGGAGCGCCTAGCCTGTGCGCATGGCTGATCGCTCCGTGCTCTCGCTCTGGTCGAGCGGTTCGGTACTCTCGATCGCATCGAAGAACTCGGTCCTGTCGATCGGCAGCGTGGGTTCAGCGCTGTCGATCGGTTCGATCGGCTCGTTCGCGTCCGTCCTCGCCATCGGCTCGGCCGTCTCGGCTGTCGCGGTCCTGTCGTGGGTGTCGATCGCCTCCGTGATGTCGGCGGTATCGAAGTGCACCGTCATGCAGAGCGCGATCTCCGTGGACGAGCACTCCCGCTGGAACGGACTCGAGCACAGCCGGATCCGGGCAGGACGCTAGCGCTTCTCAGCGCGATTCGCCGGCGACGTCGTCGACGGCGCCGACCCACACCCAGCATCGGTGCGTCGTTCCGCTGACCGTGAAGCGGATGCCGACGGCCTTCGCCGTCCACATGCATGCCTCCGCGTCGACCTGGACCGGGGTGGCGCCGAAGCGGACCCATGCTTTCACGATGCGCGGTCGCGGGTCCGATGTGACAGGGAGGACGTCACGCGCCTGCTCGGCGCGGCTGAGTGTCTCGAGCGGACCGGATGCGGCGATGCGCTGGAGCGCTCGCTCGTCCATCTGCCGGTCGACGCTCGCGGCGTACCGTCTGTTCGTCCCCACTCGAGCGCGCCCTTCCCCGCTCGAGGATGCCAGGGTGCGCCGACATCACCCCATCGAGACGACCCCGACCGGATCGTGTCACGGCGCCCTGGTCGTCAGGCGCGGCGGAGCTGAACGATGGACAGGACGGTGATCGCGATACCGGCGATCAGCATGACCCATCCGAGGACGGGTTCGTTGCTGCCGACGATGCCCCAGATCCCGACGCCGACGAGAGCCAGCGACAGGACGAGGCCGAGGATCATGTAGATGCGGTAGCGGGTCGGTCCCATCTGCGACTCAGATTCCATGCCCGCACTCTATCGAGACCTGCCGGCCGCGCGCGGACGACCCGGCTGGCTCAGAGACTGGTTCCGCACCCGTCGCGGGCGTCGCACCACTCGTGGGCGGAGTGGTCGATGACACCGTGGTCGCGGATGAGCATGTCCACGAGTTCGAGTCGTTTCAGGATCTGGTCGCGCTCGGTCGCGGTCAAGTACTTGAAGGTGGGCGGGCGCATCGACTCCGCGATGGTCTCGCGTCGGCGCACCAGTGCGGGCGGAACGGGGACGGCAGGCACGACGGTCTCGCGTCAGTCGAAGATCCCGACCGACTCCGACAGGCTGGTCACCTCGTCGGCGGTGAGTTCCAGATCGGCGGCGAGAGCCGAGTCGGTGATCGATGCAGCGCGGCGCGCCCCGGGGATCGGAATGACGTGCGGGTCGAGCGCCAACTCCCACGCGAGCACGGCCTGCTGCGGGCTGACACCGTGCGCATCGCCGACCTCGCGGAAGGCCGAATACCGGTCACCGACGCTGCTGGCGCCCCCGCCGGTGCCGCCGAGGGGGCTCCACGGCAGGAACGCGATGTCGTGGTCGGCGCAGAAGCGCAGTTCGTCGATGCTTCCCGGATGCTTCGGCGAGAACTCGTTCTGCACGCTGGCGAGATTTCCTTCGCCGAGCACGTCGAGCGCGATCTGGATCTCCTCCACGCTGGCGTTCGAGATGCCGACCGCACGCACGAGACCGGCGTCCTGCAGCGACTTCAGACCTGTGATGATATCGGCGTACACCCGGGTGCGGTCGGGACGGTGGTACTGATAGAGCTCGATCCGGTCGACGCCGAAGATCTCGAGGGACTTCTCCACAGCCGAGCGTAGATACGCCTCGGAACCATCGCGGCCCTTGGCGCCGTCGTCGCCGAGCGTGATGCCGCCCTTGGTGGCGACGAAGACACCCGACGCATCGCCGTCCCACGTGCGGAGCGCCTCGGCGACGATGCGTTCGTTGTGCCCCATCTCCTCGCCGTCTGGGGCGTAGATGTCTGCGGTGTCGATGAGGGTGACGCCTGCGTCCAGCGCAGCGTGCACGGTTGCCACCGCATCCTCGAACGACGGGTATCTTTTGTCGTTGTTCATCGACAGGGGCATGGCGCCCAGGCCGATCGCCGAAACCTGTCGTCCGGCCAGTGTGCGCTGCTTCATTGCTTCTCCTTCTCGCGTCGTTCCAGCCTGCCAGACCCAGGTCGCACGAGGCGCGCGCGCGTGAGGCAGGACGGCACGCCCCTCGGCCGGGCCCACCCCGATACAAGTGCAGGACGCGATCGATTGCTTCTTCGGCGGTCGTCACAACGACCGCCTGGACCTTGTCATACCTGTGAGCGCGCACGCGCGCGCCCCAGATAGCGGAAGGCAGGGTCATGGCAAGAATCGTCGTCATCGGAGGCACGGGCCTCATCGGTTCGAAAGTCGTTGCAAAGCTCACTGAACACGGGCACGAGGCGGTCGCTGCCGCCCCGAACACCGGCGTGAACACGCTCACCGGTGAAGGAGTTGCGGCGGCGCTCGCGGGTGCGGATGTCGTCGTCGACGTGTCGAACTCGCCGTCGTTCGAGGAGAAGGACGTGCTCGACTTCTTTGTGACGTCCACGACGAATCTCATCGAGGCCGAGAAGGTCGCCGGAGTGAAGCACCATGTCGCGCTCACCATCGTGGGTACCGACCGGCCGCAGAACATCCTATACTTCCACGCCAAAGTCGCACAGGAGAAGCTCATCCGCGGCTCGGGCGTCCCTTACTCACTCGTGCACGCGACGCAGTTCTTCGAGTTCCTGGGGAGCATCGCGGACGTCTCGACGGAGGGCGACATCGTCCGCCTTCCGGGCGCGCTCATCCAGCCGATGGCGGCGGAGGATGTCGCGACTGCGGTGGCTCGTACGGCCGCCGGCGACCCGACCGGCGATATCGAGATCGCAGGCCCGGAAGCATTCGGTCTCGATGAGTTCGTGCGGCGCGGGCTCGCGTTCCGCGGCGATGCGCGGACCGTTGTCCGCGATGACGAGGCCCACTACTACGGTGCACGGATCGAAACGCGTACGCTGATCCCGGCCGAAGGAGCCGCGATCTTCGAGACGAGTCTGGAGCAGTGGCTGCCCCTCAACCCGCCCCGCAGGTGAGGACTCCTGGCCCTCGATCAACACTGAGCGAGATCGAAGCCAGGCCCGATGACCCAGCATCCGCCCTTCCGTTTCCGCACATCACGCGGAGACGGAAGGGCGGATTCGTCCGTCGGGTGTCATTCGACGTCGAAGCGGGCGATCTTGGCCGGATTCAGAACGATCCAGATGTGAGCGATCGCGTCCTGCTTCGATCCGACCATGACCACTCCCACCACAGCGTGATCGTCGCGGAGCAGTATCCCCGGCTCGCCGTTGACGGCTCGCTCCTCGAGCGTGACCCCCGCATACCGCGCGAGGATGGCCAGGATCAGATCGGGAACCGCGACAACACCGTCAGCCTGGTGCGAGGCGGACGGGACTGCGCCGCCGGTGTCGACGACGGCATCGACGTCAGCGGTCAGGAGGCGCGCGATCAGCGCAGTGTCACGCTGCCGGCAACCTGCGATGAGCGCTCGAACAGTCTCTCGAAGGCGCACCTGCTGGTCGGCCTTCGCCTGCGGATCGGAGTGCCGTGACGAGTTGCGCCACCATGTCATGCGCCCACCGTCGTGAGGTGGCGAAGCTTGTCGGGGGTCATGATCCAGAGCAGTTGGCGGATGCCGTCGGCGCCGGCCGTCACCGTGAGCGCCGTGGTCACAACGCCATCCTCGGAAAGGGTGACCGCGGGCTGACCGTTCACCTCGACCCAGTCGATCGTCTTTCCCGTCCAGAAGTGGCTGGAGAATGCGGCGACGAACATCGCCACCCGGGACTGTCCGATGACGGGGATTCGCGCGGCGAGCTTCACCCCGTTGCCGTCGGAGTAGCTCACGACGTCGGCCGCGAACAGCTCCTCCAAGGCTGCCGCGTTGCCGCGCTGCGCGGCGGTGAGGAATGCTTCAAGCAGCCGGCGTTGTTCTCCGGTCGCGGCGGTGGTGCGTCGTTCGGCGGCGAGGTGCTTTCGTGCGCGGCTGACGAGCTGGCGCGCGGATGCGGGCGTGGTCTGAACGATGTCGGCGATGCGATCGTAGGGGTAGTCGAACGCTTCGCGCAGCACATAGGCAGCACGCTCGGTGGGGGTGAGCTTCTCGAGCAGGATCAGCATCGCGTACTGCAGTGCTTCCCCCCGCTCGGCGCCCAGCGATGGATCGTCGGCCGTATTGATCGGCTCCGGGAGCCAAGGGCCGATGTAGGTCTCGCGCCGGGTGTGCGCCGACTGCAGTGAGTTGATCGAGAGCCGGGTGGTGATGGTCGACAGGAATGCGATCGGCTCGAGCACCTTGTCGCGGCGCGTGGACTGCCAGCGGATCCAGACCTCCTGCAGGATGTCTTCGGCATCCGCCACACTGCCCAGCATGCGATAGGCGATGCCGAACAGTCGTCGCCGACACTGCTCGAAGGCTTCCATCGCGACGGTCAGGTCCTGCTTGCTCGCGTCGTCTGGCACGTTCGTCCGCCTATCCCGGGATGTGGGCGCGACTGCGATCGCGTCCTGCCCTGCACTGTTGACAAGGCAGCGTGGGAGTTTGTGACACGATCGCGAAAATCGTCTCGCTTCAGTGTGGCACCACGACGCGCGTCTGCCACTCGTGCAGCCGCGTGGGACTGATTGTGGCGACCGCCTCGGGTAGAAGATCCCGCTCCGCCAGTCGGGCACCGAAATAGGTGCCGAGCGGATCGGCGACGACCTCGCGCTCGTCCTGCCGGAACCGCAGCTCACGCCGGGCGAGGTCGGCCAGGCCGAAGACCTCCGGTCCGGCGAACTCCACGATTCCGTTGACCGGTTCGCTGAGGGAGGTGACTGCCACGGCCGCTGCCACGTCATCCGCGGCCATCGGCTGAACGAGCACGTCGGCGACATGGGCAACCCGACCGCGCGTCGCTGTCTCTGTGATGCTGCGGATGAACTCGAAGAACTGAGTGGCATGCACGAGTGAGTACGCGTGCCCCGACTCGACGATGAGGCGCTCCTGCGCGGCCTTTGCGATGAAGTACCCGCCCTGCGACCTGGCGAGGCGCGCCGTGCCGACGACCGAGAGCGCGACGTGGTGGCGAACGCCGGCGGCAGCGCCGAAGGTCAGCAGGTTCAGAGTGGATGCCTCGAAGAACTCGAGTGCGCCGGCCGCATCCGTGTAAGACGAGTTCGACACGTCGATGACGGTCTCCGTTCCCTCGAGCGCGTCCGCGAGGCCGTCCTCCGTGAACGAGTTCACCCCCGTCGCTCGCGATGCGACGACGACCATGTGCCCCCCGCGATCGAGCACATCGACAAGTCGGCTGCCGATCAGACCGGTGCCTCCGATGACGGTGATTCTCATGTCGCATCCCTTCCTCAGTCAAATGATCTGACCGGGCAGGCGGGCGGCCTGTGACGGCACCGCCGGAATTGGTGGCCGTGTCACAACACCGATCGTCGCCCGGTCTCTCCCGGTGGCGCAGCCTCCTGTCGCCATCGATCAGGTCATCCACGTCCTGCGCAAACCCTTCGCGCAGCCCTGACTCCCCTCGAACACGACACCCATCAGAAAGCAGCAACATCATGCACGATCAGAAACCGACCATCGTCCTCGTCCACGGTGCCTTCGCCGCGGCGATCCTCGCCGTCGCGGAACCTCCCGGCGACGGCGCCGGAACCCCTTGACGCAAATGCGGATGCGAGCACATGATGCTCCACGATCGTCCGACTCGACGAGACGAAGCGAGACCGCGACCTCGAAGGACGCGAAGACTCCTGATCGATGATGTGATCGAAGAAGCGGTCAGGTGTAGTGCTGGATGCCCTTTGCCGCCTTGTCGACCACGTCCTGGACGCGCGCCGCCCGCACGGCCGGAGTCTTGATCGCGTTCAGACGGAAGAAGATCCGGAACCGGTCGGCCTTCGTCAGCCCGGCCACGAATGCGGCCGCGGCCGGGTTGGCGTCGAGGGCTTCCTGGAGCTCTTGCGGGGGTGCGGCATCCTTCTGTCGATAGGCCGCGTCCCATCGTCCGTCTGCCATGGCGCGTTCGACCTCGGCGATTCCACCCTCGCGCATCCGGCCCTCCTCGGTGAGCCGCGCGATGTGATCACGATTGATCTGCGACCACGGACTGTTCTTGCGCCGAGGCGAGAACGCATGGAGCACGTAGTCGTCGTCGAGACGCGCCACCTGGCCGTCGATCCATCCGAAGCAGAGGGCCACGTCCAGCGCCTCGCTCCACGACATGCCCGGCGCTGCGGACGTCTTCTTGCGGAGCTTCAGGCGAACGCCGTCCGCGCTGGGCTCGCCCGCCAGGTATTCATGCCATTCCCTGACCGTGAGGTCGAGGATCGGCTTGTCGGCGAAGCTCACCATGCGCTCAGTATGCATGACCCGCCCGACGTCCCTGAAGGAGCGGTGCAGGCGGGCGCGCGCATCGTGGGGCGCCGAGGTCAGGGGCCTGGCAGATCGCGCGCAGATGGCGAATCCGCACATGGAACCCGCCGACGAAAGACCCGAGGGCCGCGGAATTCCGCGACCCTCGGGCCCCATCACGTGACAGCGGATTGTGGAGATGGGGGGAATCGAACCCCCGTCCATCGCTGTGTCTCTGCGCCTTCTACGGGCGTAGCCTGTGCTGACGTTCTGCTCGGCCCCGACCTTTGCCACAGGCATCTAGGTCGACAGGCCCAGTCTGGAAAGAGTCCCGAGAGGCGTCCAGACGCCACCTCTCAGCAAGATCCCTAGATGACGCCAGGGTCCGTGTCGGGATCAACCACGGTCTGACGGACTATCGGGCTCGCTTAAGCAGCGAGGGCGAAGTCGTTGCGCGTTGTTTTGGCAACTATGTTTTTGCAGAGATCGTTTACGAGATAACCCTGCATCCTCGACCCGCTTCTCGCAGGAGCTCAGGCGATGTCGAAACCGATCATCCCCATGTACTCCCCTGTTTGCAGAGGGCCGCTGTCACGCACTGTGGAGTTTTCAACCGCTCGGCCGTTTCGGGCCGAGCATCACAGTCTACAACGGATAGCAGCATCCGCCCGCGTAGAGTCTGAGCCATGAGCGATGTCATCATCACGGTCCGAGGCGAGCACGAAGACCGCTTCGCCCCCGAACAGGGAATCGTCCACATCTCGGTCAAGGCCGAAGGCCGCGAACGCGGCGTCGTCGTCGAGCGCATCGCAGCGCTGGCCACACCCCTGCGCGAAGACCTCGCGGAACGCAAAGAGTCCGGCGCCATCAGTGAGTGGTCCAGCCAGCGCGTGTCCGTCTGGGCGAACCGTCCATGGAACGATCAGGGCAAACAGCTTGCGCTCGTCCACTACGCATCGGTCGAGATCACCGCGACCTTCACCGATTTCGCGAACCTCTCGTGGTGGGTCAGCGACATCGCGGAGCGCGATGGCGTGCAGATCAACAACGTCACCTGGTCGCTGAGTCCTACGACGGCGCGCGCCACCGAATCGGCCGTGGCCGCGCAGGCGGTGAAGGTCGCCGTCGACCGCGCAACCGCGTATGCGGATGCGCTCGGTCTGGCCTCCGTCGCCCCGCTAGAGATCGCCGACCTCGGACTCCTCCAGCGCAACGAGGCCCAGCCGTCACCGGCGCCCAAGATGATGCGCGCAATGGCGATGGGAGCGATGGATGCCTCGGGCGGCGCGCCCGCCATGGAATTCCAGCCCGAGGACATCGTGGTCACCGCCGCCGTCGAGGCGCGCTTCACCGCCTCGTGAGTTCGGAGACCGCTCGCCCGGGCATCGCCGAACGCCTCTCGCGCATGGTCCAGCTGCCCACGGTCAGCGCAGAGCTGGATCAACGCGGGCCGCAGCCGTTCGAAGACTTCGTCGCGCTCATCGCTGAGCTGTACCCACTGGTCCACGAGCACCTGTCTCTCGAGCGCATCACCGACTTCGGCCTGCTGTTCCGGTGGCAGGGCGCGACACGCAGCGAACCCGTCGTCCTCATGGCCCACTACGACGTGGTGCCGGTCGACGAGGCCGACGAGTGGACCTATCCGCCGTTCCAAGGCCGTATCGCCGATGGCTGGGTCTACGGCCGAGGCACGCTCGACGACAAGGGACCGCTGCTGGTGGTGCTCGAAGCGGTCGAGAACCTGCTCGCCGAAGGATCCACGCCGCCCCGCGACGTGTACCTCTCGTTCGGTGGCAACGAGGAGACCTACGGCTCGGCGGCGCAGCAGATAGCCCAGACCTTCAAGGACCGCGGCATACTCCCCTGGCTCGTGCTCGACGAAGGAGGCGCGATCGTCGACGCCCCGCTCCCTTTCGCGCTCGGCGAAGCCGCCATGGTCGGCGTCGGCGAGAAGGGCGTGCTGACGCTGACGCTGTCCGCACGTGGCGACGGCGGCCACGCCTCCGCCCCTCCGCGCATCACCGCGGTGGGGAGGCTCGCCCGTGCAGTCGACCGTCTGAGCCCCTCGACCTTCCCCGCGCGGACCCCCGCGGCCATCACGCGGATGCTCGGACTCTTCGCGAATCGCGCGTCCGGCGGCCCGCAGGCCCTGCTGCGCCTCCTCGCCACGTTCCCCTCGCTGACCGCTCGCGCGTTCGCGGCGATGGGCGGCGAACCGGCCGCGCTCGTGCGCACCACCGTCGCGGCGACGATGCAGCAGGGCGGCACCGCTGCCAATGTGCTGCCGTCACAGGCATCCGTCACCATCAACCTGAGGATCGCGCTCGGCGAGACCACCGCCGCGACCGTCGAGCGGGTCCGCAGGCGTATCGCCGACCCGCTCGTGCAGATCACCGTCGTCGAGGCGAGCGAGCCCTCACCCGAGTCACCGACCGACAATGCACAGTTCGCATTGCTCACGGATGCGGTCGCAGCCGCGTTCCCGAACGCCTCGACCGTCCCATACGTGATGATGGCGGCAACCGACTCGCGGCACTTCCATCGTTTCGCACCGGCGGTCTACCGTTTCGCGCCGCTGGAGATGTCCAATGCCCAGCGGGCGTCGATCCACGGCGTCGACGAGCGGGTCGAGATCGCTTCGCTCGAGCGCGGAGAGCAGTTCCACCGCGCTCTGTTGCAGCGGCTACAGTGATCTGACCCGACCCTCGCCAGGCGTGCGGGACCCGCACCCGGAAGGACCCGCGATGACGCGCTCACGACTGTTCGGCACCCTCGCGGGTGTCGTGGGCTTCCTCGCCTTCGTCGAGTTCACCAGCGGCATCCTGCAGGGCTATTACACCCCGATGCTCACCGACATCGCGCGCAACCTCGGCATCCACGACGCGGACGTCAACTGGCTCGAGGGGGCCCAGCTGATGTTGTCCGCGCTCGTCGTTCCGGCATTCGCGAAGCTCGGCGACATGGTCGGCCACAAGCGGATGCTGATGATCTCCACGGCACTGACGGCCGCGGCATCCCTCGTGCTGCCCTTCACCGACTCGTTCGCCGTCTTCCTGGTCGCCTGGGCGCTGCAGGGGTTCTATGTGGTGTGGCTGCCGCTGGAGATCGCGCTGATCTGGTCGCGCTCGCGCTCCATGCAGGGTCGCGCGGTGATCACCGCGCGCGCCGCAGGGCTGCTGGTGGCGGCGCTCGAACTGGGCGCGATCACCGGCGCGCTCGCCGGCGGGCTACTGGTGGACGCGCTGCCGTTGACGGTGGTACTGCTCGTGCCGGCGATCGCCGTCGTGATCTGCTTCTTCGTGATCTGGTTCGGGGTGAAGGAGTCGCCCGAGCCGACCGGTGGGACCTTCGACACAGTCGGCCTCATCCTGGTCTCGATGGCGCTGATCGCCTTCACCGGCGGTTTGAGCTTCATGCGGCTGAACGGCGTGGACGATCTGTTCTCGTGGATTCTGGTCGGTCTCGGCGTGGTCCTCCTCTGGCCGTTCGCGCAGTGGGAGCTGCGCTCGACGGACCCGCTGATTGATGTGCGGATGTTCCGGTCGCCCGCGCTCGGCCCGGTCTTCCTCACCGCAGGTCTTTTCGGCGTCAGTGTGCTGGGAGCCCAGGCGCCGCTGTCGACGTTCGCCCGCACCGATCCGTCGGTGTACGGCTACGGCCTGGGCACGACCGGGTTCGCGACCTCGCTCATCATCGGCATCTATCTGATCGCGATGATCGTCGGAGCCCTGCTCTTCCCGGTGATCGCGAGACGCATCTCCCCGCGCGTGACGCTGATGGGCGCCTCACTCCTGGTCGCGATCGGCTTCCTGCTGTTCCTGCCCTTCCACGCGGCCTACGCACAGGTGATCACCAACATGGTGATCGTCGGCCTCGGCTCCGGCGCGCTGGTCGCGGCACTGCCGGTGGCTGCGGCATCCGCTGCTCCCGCCACCCAGACGGGCGTCGCCACCGGCCTGACGAACTCGGTGAAGACGGTCGGCGGTGCGATCGCATCGTGCGTCTTCGGTATCGCCCTGCTCCAGGGGGTGGCGACGAGTCCGGGCAACGCCGAAAGCACCGCTGGGTCGCTGTCGGGCTACTTCACGGTGTGGATCGTGTGCGGAGCGACCGCACTGGTGGCCGCCATCGCGCTCGCCTTCGTGCCGAAGCAGGCGTTCACCGACCGCGCGGTCGAAGCCGCGCAGTCGCAACCCGTCGCCCCGCACTAGCGCCGCTGGCGAGCAGGCGGTCAGTCGCCGAGGCGGTTCTTCGAGCGCATCGCACGCTCGGCTTCGCGCTTGTCCTGCCGCTCGCGCAGCGTCTGGCGCTTGTCCCACTCGTGCTTGCCCTTGGCGATCGCGATCTCGACCTTCGCCCTCCCGTCCGAGAAGTAGAGCTTCAGCGGGACCAGGGTGTAGCCACCGGCGGAGACCGCATGGGAGAGCTTGATGATCTCGTCCTTGTGCAGGAGCAGCTTGCGGGTGCGCTTCGTAGCGTGGTTGGTCCAGTGACCCTGCGAGTACTCGGGGATGTGCACGGCGTCCAGCCACGCCTCGCCGCCGTCGATGTAGGCGTAGCCGTCGGACAGGTTCGCGCGCCCCTGGCGCAACGACTTGACCTCGGTGCCCGTGAGCACCAGACCGGCCTCGTACGATTTCTCGATGTTGTACTCGTGGCGGGCGCGACGATTGGTCGCGACGACCTTCTCCCCGCGTTCCTTGGGCATGACTTCTCTCCTTCTCGCCGCCCGTCCGTCAGCGTGTCAACGGATCGCGGCAGCCCACCAGCATACAGCGGACGCGCGCTGGTCAGGCGCGCAGCCACCGCCGGATCGCGAACCCGGCCGACAATGCGGCCAGCAGCGCGCCGATCAGGATGAGGATGGGGATCACGATCCAGGCGTCCGAGATCGACACCCAGCTCGTGACGAACTCGATCCGCTGTCGCAGATACTGGTTCACGCCGAAGTGCACACCGGCCAGCACTGCGCCACCGGCGAGGATCGATCCCAGGAGCGCAGCGAACACGCCTTCGAGGATGAAGGGTGTCTGGATGAACCGGTTGGACGCACCGACGAGCCGCATGATGCCGACCTCGCGCCGTCGGGCATAGGCCGAAAGGCGGATCGTGGTCGCGATCAGCAGCACCGCCGCCACGAGCATGAGCGCCGCGATACCGACGGCGATGTAGGTCGCGACGGTCAGGGCGGAGAACAGCGGCTCGAGATACTGCAGCTGATCCTTGACTTCCTCCACGCCCGCCTGCCCACTGAAGGCTTCGACGATCACATCGGACTGGCTCTGATCGACGAGGTTGATCCAGTAGGTCTCGTTCAGCTGCTCCGGCGTGATCACACTGGCGTAGTCGTCGCCGAGCAGCTCGATCGCGTTCGCATACGCCTCGTCGCGGGTCTCGAAACGCAGGTCGCGGATCAGCGGCGCGATCGCCGGACCGTCGAGCTTGGCACTGACCTCATCCAGCTGGTCCTGGGTGGCGACACCATCGACGCAGGTGGGCGCCTGCGAGATCGATGTGCACATGTAGACGGCGACCTGGGCACGGTCGGCCCAGTAGTCCTTCATCTGGCCGATCTGCATCTGCATCAAGATGGCGGCGCCGACGAAGGTCAGCGAGACGAAGGTGACCAGGACCACCGAGATGACCATCGACGCGTTGCGGCGGAGTCCCGACAGCGCTTCGGAGAGAACGAGTCCGGCCCTCATGATGTCGGACCCACTTCGTCGTCGCTGTTCTTCTCGCCGCGTCCGAGGCCGAGCCGATCGGCCAGGCCGAGCTCGGCCACCTCGACCTCGGGGATGTCGATGACCGGCACCGGTGCGGTGCGAGGAACGGATGCCGCGGGCTGCAGTACCGGCTTCTCCTCCGGCGCGCGTGCCGGAGCCGGCGCGGGTTCGGCGACCTCGACGACGGCGACGACGTCGGCTTCGACCGGCGCGGTCGCCTCGACGATGTCGACGGGGGCGGCGGAGGGCGGTGCCTCGGGGACCTCCGCGACCGCGGTCTCGGCTGCGGCAACCGTGGTGGTCGCTGCCGCGACCGCATCCTGTACCGCGTCTTCGAGCTCGGGTCGCGGCGCCGTCGCGAGCGCGACCTCGCGCTGGACCTCGAGCACCGCGGTCAGGGCGGCGACGGACGCGGCTCCGATCTCGGGCTGCGGAGCCAGGCTCGGGATGTTCGACGTGTCTCCGTAGCCGCCGTGGCGCTCGTCGCGAACCATCTCGCCGTCCACCAGCTCGATCACGCGCCGCTGCATCTGGTCGACGAATCCCGCCTCGTGGGTGGCCATCACCACGGTGGTGCCGCCGGCGTTGATGCGGGCGAGCAGCTGCATGATGTCCACCGATGTCGCGGGGTCGAGGTTTCCGGTCGGCTCGTCGGCCAGCAGCACCTGCGGGCGGTTCACGAGCGCGCGCGCGATCGCGACGCGCTGCTGCTCACCACCGGAGAGCTCGTGCGGGAACCGCTTCTCCTTGCCGGCGAGCCCGACCAGTGCCAGCACCTCGGGCACCGCCTGCTGGATGAATCCTCGCGATGACCCGATCACCTGGAGCGTGAAGGCTACGTTCTGGAAGACGGTCTTGTTCGGCAGCAGTCGGAAATCCTGGAACACGGCGCCGACATGACGCCGGAAGTAGGGCACTTTGCGATTGGAGAGGCTCCGCAGGTCGCGGCCGAGGACCACTACTCGACCGTCGCTGGGGGTCTCCTCGCGGAGGATGAGCCGCAGGCACGAGGACTTGCCCGAACCAGAGGCACCGACGAGGAAGACGAACTCCCCGCGCAGCACCTCGAAGTCGACCGTGCTGAGGGCGGGTCTCGCGGTGCCGCGGTAGCGTTTCGTGACGTTTTCGAACCGGATCATGGCTCGACGAGCCTAAGCGGGCGCGGAGCGCCGGATCGCGTGCGACACCCGGGGCCGAGGCATTGGCTCGCAGGCTGTGAGCCGGCTATGCGGCAGGGTGCGTTCCGACGATCTCGCGCATTCGACGAGCCTGGCGCCGCGTCATCCAGTGCCCGACTGCGATCGGCCGGTCCTCAGAGCTCGAGTACGCCGACGATCTCCCCGAACATCTCGCCCTCCGGACGGAACCCGAGCTTCAGGTAGAAGCCTTCCGGGCCGTCGGCGGCCTGCTCCCACATGACGGTGATGCGTTCGTAGCCGCGACGGCGCGCCTCGGCGGCAACCTCTTGAACTGCGAATCGGCCCACGCCGCGACCTTTGGCCTCGTCCGCGACGTTGAGGCGCCAGATTCCGCCGCGGAACGCCGGGATCTCGTTGCCGGGATCCCAGTTGGCCATCACGAACCCGACGACGACCTCGTCGTCGAGGATGGCCCGTGGCCACGCGCTCGGCGTGACATACGCCTCGGCGATCGAATGCAGCACCGGCGCGACGTTCGCCTTTTCGCCGATGGCGGGCGGAATCGCAATGACTGCGGGCAGGATGTCGGCATCGAGTTCGACGAGGCGCAGGCTCATACCGTCAGTGTACGAAGGTGGTCAGTCCTCGGATGGGCGCTTGCGCCACTTGATGCCGGCGGCGATGAAGCCGTCGAGGTCGCCGTCGAAGACGGCCGCCGGGTTGTTGACCTCGTAGTCGGTGCGCAGGTCCTTGACCATCTGGTACGGCGCGAGCACGTACGAACGCATCTGGTCGCCCCAGCTCGCCGTGATGACACCGGCGAGGTCCTTCTTGATCGCCGCTTCCTGCTCCTTCTGGAGGATCAGGAGACGTGACTGCAGCACGCGCATGGCCGCCGCACGGTTCTGGATCTGGGACTTCTCGTTCTGCATCGACACGACGGTGCCGGTCGGCAGGTGCGTCAGGCGCACGGCCGAGTCCGTGGTGTTGACGGACTGACCACCGGGGCCCGATGAGCGGAAGACGTCCACTCGCAGGTCGGATTCCGGGATGTCGACCTCGACGGCCTCGTCCAGCAGCGGGATGACCTCGACCGCGGCGAACGACGTCTGACGCTTGCCGGCGGAGTTGAACGGACTCATCCGCACCAGGCGGTGGGTACCGGCCTCGACACTCAGCGTGCCGAAGGCGTAGGGCGCGTCGACCTCGAAGGTCGCCGACTTGATCCCGGCCTCTTCCGCGTAGGACGAGTCCATGATCGTGACCGGATACTTGTGCTGCTCGGCCCATCGCAGGTACATCCGCAGCAGCATCTCGGCGAAGTCGGAGGCATCCACCCCACCCGCGCCGGCACGGATCGTGATGACGGCCGGTCGGTTGTCGTACTCGCCGTCCAGCAGGGTCTGCACCTCCAGCTGCCCGACGATGTCCTCGAGCTCAGCGAGCTCGTGCCGGGCCTCTTCGGCCGCATCCTCGTCGTCCATCTCATTGGCCAGCTCCACCATGACCTCGAGGTCGTCGAGCCGGCGGTCGATGCCCGAGATGCGCGCCAGCTCGGACTGCCGGTGGCTCAGTGCGCTGGTGACCTTCTGCGCCTTCTCGGTGTCGTCCCAGAGGTCGGGCGCCCCGGCCTCATCGCTGAGCCGGGCGATCTCGGTGGTGAGCGCGTCGACGTCGACCACGGTCTTGATGTCGGCGAACGTGGAGCGCAGCGCCTGGATATCGGCGGAAAGATCGAAATCGAGCATGACACTCCAGACTAACGTGGATGCAGTGACCGACCGCGCCTCCGACATCCTCTGGCGCTTCGCTCCGATGATCTACGGGCCCACCGTCCTCTTCGCCCTGGGCGAGGGTGCGGTGATCCCGCTGATCCCGATCATCGCCGCACAACTCGGTGCGGACGTCGCCACAGCGGCGCTCGTCGCCTCCGCGCTGGTCGTCGGGCAGCTGTGCGGCAACATTCCCGCCGGATGGGCCGTCGCCCGCGTCGGCGAACGCCTGACGATGGCATTCGCGGGCGTGCTCTCGATCGGCGGCGTGCTCGGGATGGTCTTCGCTCCGCAGCTCGGCGTGTTCGCGGCATCCGTCTTCCTCATCGGCTTCTGCGCCGCTGCCTTCGGCCTGGCACGCCACTCCTTCATGACGACCCGCGTGCCGATCGCGTTCCGTGCGCGGGCGCTGTCGCTGCTGGGCGGCTCGTTCCGCCTCGGAATGTTCGTCGGCCCGTTCATCGCGGCCGGTCTCCTGGCGCTGTTCGGGGACGAGCACGCCGCGATCTGGTTCTTCGGAGGATGCCTGGTCGCCACGATCCTCCTCGTCCTCCTCGGCCCCGATCCGGAGCGCGCGGTCGACGCCGCCGACTCCCCCGGGCCTGCCGCCCGACCCGCGGCGTTCGTCGAGGACAGCGGAGAATCGGTGACCGGCTCGATCCCCACCGCCGAGCGCGTCGGCGTCTTCCGCACGATGTGGCGCTACCGCCGGGTGCTCTCGCGCCTCGGGCTGGCCGCGGCCACGCTGTCGGCGATCCGCTCGGCGCGCCAGGTCGTCCTCCCGCTCTGGGGCTTTTCGATCGGACTGGATGCGGGGACGATCGCGCTGGTGGTCGGCGTGTCCGGCGCGATCGACTTCGCGCTGTTCTACGCGAGCGGGCAGGTCATGGATCGGTTCGGTCGCCTCTGGGCGGCGTTGCCGGCGATGATCCTGATGGGCGCCGGCTTCCTCGCGCTGGCTTTCACCCACGACCTGGTCAATGCGGCGATGTGGTTCGCGATGTTCGCCGCAGTCCTGGGCGTCGGAAACGGACTCTCCAGCGGGATCCTGCTCACCCTGGGCGCCGACGTGGCTCCGCCTGCCGATCCGGCGCCGTTCCTCGGCTCGTGGCGGACGCTCACCGACGCGGGCGGTGCGATCTCTCCCCTGCTCGTCTCGGCGATCACGGCGGTGTCCTCGCTCGCGATCGCGACGGGGGCGGTCGGGGTCATCGGGCTCGTGGGCGCGCTGGCGTTCGTGCGCTGGGTGCCGATGTTCGTGCCGCGCGCGCGGGACTGAGCGTGTCGTCGCAGACCATGCGGTTCTGCCGGAGCCGCAACGGCGGCCGCCGGTGCACGCGGGAGCTCGGTCACCCGGGTCTGCACCGCCATCGCGCGATCCTGTGGACGGCTGCCGGAGCTGATCCACTGATGTGCGCAGGGTCCCGGGAGCCGGGCACCCCAGCTCCGGTGCTCTCGACCGGCTTTCCGCACGGGCGCGCCCTGTGTGCGGTGTGCCTCGCGTTCGTCGCCCTGGATGAGTCCGGACGACTCGTCGTCCACGAGACCGGGATGACGGACGACGCTGAGCGCAGCGAGTGGTTCAATACGTTCGGGTGGGAGGGGTGAGCGACTCAGCCTCGCTGGCGGGAGACGCGGAACGGGCGGGATGCCGCCTCCGCAGCATCCCGCCCGTTCGCCGTTCTGAAATCAGCCGAGGATGACCTGCGCCTCGCTGAAGAACTCGGTGACCGCCTCATCGACCGTCTTGGTGCCGAGGCCGAGTTCCTTGCCGAGGTCCCAGAACTTCTGCTCGAGCGACCCGTAGCCCACGACGGCCGGCGGCGGGGTGTCGCCGATGCGGTCTTCGACCGACTCGATGTAGTCCGCGACCTGGGCGTCGGCGCCCTCGAGCGTCGCACCGGCCAGTTTGCTGCTGGAGGCCGGGAAGCCCAGCGTCGTGCCGAAGATCTCGCCGGCTTCGGGGCTGTTGACCACGTAGTTCAGGAAGATCGCGGCTGCCTCGGGGTGTTCGGTCTTCTCCGAGATGGCCACCTGCAGACCGCCCTGGCGATACAGGTCCTTCGCCTTGGGGTCGTTCGTCGGCGGCGCGACGATGGAGATCGAGGAGGCACCCGAATCGGCCAGGTACCCGCCGAGGAAGTTGCTCCAGCTCATCTCGCTGGCGGTGCGGCCGGCGCCGAAGCCGGAGATCGGGCTGATCTCCTCGAGCTGCTGCTGCGGGATGGTCACGCCGTCGCGGATGGCGGCACCGGACTCCCAGAAGTCGGCCAGTTCATCCTCGGTGAAGCCGAGCTCGCCGTCTTCGGTGTACAGGCTCTTGCCCGCCTCGCGCAGCTGCAGTTCGAAGACCTGGATGCGCTGGGTGTAGTCGGTACCGCCGTAGGGCGCGCCGCCGGTGGCGTCGGTGACGCTGGCCATCCAGTCGTCGAACTCCTCGTAGGACGTGCCGCCCTCGGGCAGCTCGAGACCTGCCGCCGCGACGAGGTCGTCGTTGACGAAGTTCGCCCAGACGCTGAAGCCGGTCGGCAGCGAGTACTGCTTGTCATCGAGGCGACCCGTGCCCAGCAGCGCGTCGTCGAAGGTCGAGAAGTCGACGTAGTCCGTGACGGTGTTCAGGTCCAGGATGTTGCCGGTCTGCCCGTACTGGCGCAGGTAGCTGTCGGAGAACTGGAACACGTCCGGCAGGTTCCCGCTCGCCGCCTCGACCTGACGCTGCTCCCAGTAGCTCGGGAAGTCGGTGAAGGTCGTGTTGATCGTGATGTTGGGGTATTCCTCGTTGAACTTCGCGATCAGATCCGTGTATCGGGTCGCGCGATCGTCGTTGCCCCACCACGCGAAGTCCAGCGTGACCTCTTCATCCGGGTCGTAAGCGTCGCCGGCGGGGGCGCTCGAGGAACTGCAGCCGGCCAGGACCAGCAGCGATGCGGCGGCGAGGGCCGCCACGATCGGGGTGCGCGTGCGGAACATCATCGTCCTTTCCTCGTCCGTCGTGGACGAGATCGAATGGGAGCGCCGTTCGGAAAGCGCTTGCCCGCTACGTTAGGCGGAGAAGGATCGGTTTCGCAACTACGGGATGAAACGTTTTTATCACGAAGCCGGGAAGGCGCTCAGCGCAGCGCCGTCCGGCTGGTCGCCGTCGCCTCCAGCGCGACGCCGTCCGGGACGAACAGCGCGATGATCGGCGGATGCCACGTCGAGGCGACCGTCACCCGCGCCGACGTGCCGTCGGGCGTGTCGGCATCCACGAGCACCGCCCCCGCCCCGACACCCGCGACGATCGCGTCGGCCTGGGTGCGGACATCGGATGCGGTGAGGTCGGCACGCGGCTCCCCCGTCGCGTCGAGCACGAGGGTGAAACCATCCGCACCGGCCAGCGCCGCGGCATCCGCGATCGCATCCAGCCGCTTCTGCGCGAGATAGAGGCTCGTCGCGTCCACGCAGACGAGGATGACCGCGATCGCGAGCAGGGCGTACCCGAGGGTGAGGATGAGGATACTGCCCACCTCGTCGCGGCCGAGCGGCGACTGCGCGCACGTCGATGTCATCCGCCGACCCAGAATCGTGAGACCTTCTGCACGGAAGAAGCCTCCAGCGGGATGCTCGCCAGGCTCTCGATGCCGAGGACCGGCGGAACCAGGGGCAGCGCGACCGTGGTGCGGACGGTGACGATCACAGTCGCCCCGGCCTGCGGGCAGGTCGCCCCTGCTGGGCGACACTGCATGGACACCTGCACGGCATCGGCGTCGAGTCCGTACTCGTCCACGACCGATCGGGCGATGCGGTCGGCTGCATCCTGAGCAGCGGCGGTACCGGATGCCGCGGACACCGCGCGGGCGATGTGGCGCGCACCTGCCTCCGCACCGAGCGACTGCCCCTGGATCAGACCCATCGTCACGATGAGGTACACCAGAGGCACGAGCAGCAGCAGCCCGACGAGGATGAACTCGAGCGCCGCCGAGCCGGCGTCATCGCCAACCGCGGCGCTGACCGAGCTCGAGCGACGCTCAGTCGAAGCTCTCGATCGGAGCATCCGCACTCACCTCCATCATGCGCGGCAGTCCGAGCAGGCCGGCCAGCGGCAGGGTCGCGCGGACGGTGACATGCACCGTCCGCTCACCGAGATCGTCCCGCTCGGCAGCCTGCACGTCTGCGGCGTAGTCGGCGCCGACCGTGCGCGCGACGATCTGCCGGGTTCGCTCGATACCGTCGCCGAGCGAGGTGTCCGCAAGGGCTGCGTGGTAGGCGCCCTCGACTGCCGCGTCGTGCACGACGTTGCGCACGTAGACCGTCAGGCCGAACTGCAGCACCGCGAGCGTCAGGACGCTCAGGAGCATCCCGACGAGCACGAATTCGACCGGGCTGGAGCCGTGCTCCTCGGCGAGGACGCGGCGCGGCCGCGGTTCCTCGCGTGCGAGCCCGACGCGCACGCGTCACAGTCCGGAGACGCGCGAGATCGCCTGCTGGAACAGATCGGCCAGTGCGGGGCCGGCCAGGGCCCAGATCACGACGACCAGTCCGGCGGTCATGAGCGTGATCAGGACCCAGCCGGGCACGTCGCCGCGCTCGTCGTCCAGCGCATCGGTCAGCCTGCTCTGCAGTCGCGTGATCGCGCGGTCGAGGTGGGTGCGCATATGTATCTCCTTCCGGCGTCAGCCGATTCCGAGTCGAAGAATGAAGATCCCGGGGAACACCGCGAACAGCACCGAGAGCGGCAGGATCAGGAAGACCAGCGGGATCAGCATGTAGATCTCCTTGCGCCCGGCGCGCTCGATCAGTCCTCGCTTCGCGTCCTCGCGCGCATCCAGCGCCTGAGAGTGGAGGACATGCGCGAGCGGGGCGCCGCGGTCGATCGCCGCGACGATCTGGTCGATGCTGCGCGTCACCGCGGGAATCTCCAGACTGCGCGCAGCGTGCGCGAGTGATTCGGCGAGGGTCGATCCGGTCCCGACCGCCAGGACGACGACGCGCAGTTCCCCGGTGAGCTCGCCGGTCGCGGCGCCGCTGACTCGCCGGAGTGAATCCAGGATGCCCTCCCCGGCAGACAGGCACAGCGCGAGGAACTCCAGGACCGTCGGCAGTTCCTCCTCGATCCGAGCCACGCGTGCCCGCGCCGCCGCTGTGAGGTGTGCGCCGCAGAGCAGTGCCGCGATGACACCGCAGATCGGCGGCAGCACGACGGCCGCCGTCGTCGCGCGGCCGAGAAGCACCAGGACGACGATTGCCAGCCCTCCGACGGCGACACCGACCACGGCCCACGCGAGCTGGCGGCCACGGAAGGTCGCGGCATCCATCACCCACCCCGCCTGCTGCAGCCGGCGCTGCACCGACGTGGAGCCGCCGATCGCCGCCGACACCCGTACCTGCACGCCGCGCCACCACGTGCCGATGTCCACCCCCGGTCCACGCAGGTCGGGCGTCATCCCGCGCGGATCCGTGATGTCGCGGATGTACGGGGCGATGCGGCGCGACAGCGATGGCGCACCCCAGCGCGGCGCGAGCGACAGCAGCAGGCACATCCCCAGACCGAACGCCGTGCCGAGCACGACCGCGTAGGCGAGATCCGTCGGACCGAACGCGATCACCCGAACCACCTCCGCGGTTCGGGCAGTCGGCCGATGCGCAGCATGATCCGGTACGCGACGAACGACACCGCCGCGCCGGCGAGGATGAGGGCGACGCCCTCGGCGCTTGAGTACGCGCGCGCACCCTCCGGACGCATCGCGAGCAGTGCGAGGATCACCCACGGCGCGGTCACCCCGAGGACCGCAGCCCCGCGGATCCACGACTGGCGCGACTCCACTTCGGCCCGCAGCGCGGCATCTGCACGCACCGAGGCAGCCAGCGCCCGCAGCACCGTGGTCAGCTCCGTGCCGCCGACCTGCCGCGCCATCCGCAGCGTCTCGATGATGCGATCGCCCACCGGGTCGGCCAGGGCGGTCTTCAACCGGGCGGCGCTCGAGTCGAAGTGGCCCGAGGCTGAGATGTCTCGGGCGAACGCGGCGAACGGCGGACGAAGGGGCGCCGGCGCCGAGTCGGCCAGACCGGCCACGGCGTCCGGCAGTGACATCCCCGCCCGCACCGACGCGATCAGCAGATCGCACAGATCCGGCCACAGCGTCCGTCGAGTGCGCACCAGGCGGGATCGGCGCGACCTCAGCCAGGCGAACGGGGCGAGCGCGCCCACCGCTGCGGCGACCACAGCGAGCGCGCCGACCTGCGTCAGCAGCCACGCCAAGGCCGCGCACAGGCCGGCGGAGGCGACAGCCGCGGCGATCACGCCGAACGGCGGCACCCGCGACATCCCGGCCGCCTCGAGGAGTCGCTCGACGCGACCGGCCGGCGCCGGCGTCCTCGGCGCCGTTCCCGCCGGCCACACCCATGGCGAGACCACCAGCAGCACGCCGGCTGCGAGTACCGCGCCCCAGACGAACGTCATGCTGCCGCCAGGTAGAGCGTGCGGGCGTCGATCGCACCGTCGCGCACCCCGACGGGCTCGACGATCTCGACGACGCGGCGCCTGCCGCTGTCGTCGCGCTCGCAGTGGGCGACCAGATGCACGGATGCCGCGACCGCCGGCACTACGAAGCCCGCGTCGATGTTCCGTCCGGCCAGAAGCGGCAGCGCGGCGAGCTTCGACAGCGCCTCGCGCGCCGAATTGGCGTGGATCGTCGCCGCACCCGGAACACCGGTGTTCAGCGCGAGGAGCAGGTCGAGCGCTTCGGCGTCACGGACTTCCCCGACCACGAGCCGGTCGGGCCGCATCCTGAGGGCTTCTTTCACCAGCCGTCGCAGCGACACCTCGCCGGTTCCCTCCAGGCTCGGCTGCCGCCCCTGAAGCGCGACGAGGTCGGCGGCCTCGACGCCGAGTTCGAAGGTCTCCTCGACGGTCACGATGCGGTGATGCGGCGGGCACGCGGCGATCAGGGCGCCCAGCAGCGTCGTCTTGCCGGCGTGCGTCGCGCCCGAGACGAGGATGCTCCGCCCCGACCCCATCGCGCCGCGCAGCAGGGCTGCGGCTGCAGGCTCGACCGAGCCCGCTTCGACGAGCCGATCGAGGTCCCGGTAGGCCGGCAGGAACTTCCGGACGTTGACCGACCAGTGGCGACGCGTGATGTCCGGGATGACGACGTGCAGCCGACTGCCGTCCGGAAGCGAGGCGTCCACGAAGGGCTGGCTCAGGTCGACGCGGCGACCGGTGGCATGCAGCATCCGCTCCACCAGATCACGCACCGCGGCGTCGGTGAGGGCCAGCGGCACTCGCTCGCTCACGCCACCCCGCGCGACGTAGATGCGATCGGGCGCATTGATCCACAGCTCCTCGACGGTCGGATCATCGAGGTATGCCTGCAGCGGTCCGTACCCGGCGACGGATGCGAGCACCTCGCGGACGCAGGCGTCCTCGTCATCGACCGGGGCGAGGCCCCGGGCGAGCGCGAAGTCGTTGTGCCGACGCACCTCGGCGTGGACGATCCGCATCGCGAGCTCGGGATCGCGCGCCGGATCGGTCCGCTCAGCGCGGAGGCGCTCGCGCACCCGCTCGGCGACCACCGCCGTGGTGGACGCCGTCGGACCGCCGGAGCGGCCGGGCGCGTACGCGAGACTCATCCGAGCATCCTCGCAAGGGTGCGGCGCGCGCCTCGGAAGTTATCCACAGCCGCACCCGGATCGCGGGGGTTACCCCCCACAGCAACCCCACATCACGCTCAGTAGACTGAGTGCACCCGCGGGAGTGGTGAAATTGGCAGACACGCAGGATTTAGGTTCCTGTGCCTCCGGGCGTGTGGGTTCAAGTCCCACCTTCCGCACGCGAGTTCCATCGCACTCTGCATCTCCACCGCCGACCGTTACGACCGACGGGAATTCCCTTGCATCACATCGCGCTCATCCCCTGGCTCGACCCCGAGACGCTCATCGCCGCGGCCGGACCCTGGGCCCTGCTCGTGGTCTGCTTCATCGTCTTCGCCGAGACGGGCCTGCTGATCGGCTTCCTGCTCCCCGGCGACACGCTGTTGGTGATCTCCGGCCTGCTGTCGCACTCGACCTCGGTCGCGCCGAACGGCGTCTTCGGGATCAGCGTCTGGTGGGTCGCGCTGCTCATCGCGCTCGCCGCGTTCGTCGGCGGTGAAGTCGGCTATTTCATCGGTCACAAAGCGGGTCCGGCGATCTTCGAACGCAAGGAATCGGGACTGTTCAGCGTCAAGAACGTCGAGCGCACCAACGCCTTCTTCGAACGCTTCGGCGGGCTGACGATCATCCTGGCGCGCTTCGTCCCCATCGTCCGCACCTTCGCTCCCGTCGCCGCGGGTGTCGGTCACATGCCGTGGCGCCGGTACACGCTCTACAACCTGATCGGCGCGCTCCTCTGGGGCTTCGGCCTGACGATGCTCGGTTACGCCATCGGCTTCATCCCGTGGGTCGCCGACCTCGTCACGGAGTACATCGACGTGATCCTCCTGATCGCCGTCGGCGGCACCGCCGTGATCACGCTCTGGCACTACTTCAGCGAGCGCCGCAAGGCGAAGAAGGCAGCGGTGTCCGGCGCCGACGTGGTGACCGATCACTCCGAGGCCGAGGCGCTCGTCCTCGATCCCGAGGTCTTCGAACGCGGACCCGAGCACCACGAGGGCCCGGGCGACCAGGCGCGTCCGCCGCAGTCGTAGCGCGCCGAACTCAGGAGGCCTTCGCGGTCTTCTTGGCCGGCGCCTTCTTGGCCGGAGCCTTGGCGGGGGTCTTCTTCTCGGCGGTCGCCTTCGCCGCGGTGGTCTTCGCCGCGGGTTTCTTCGCGGCGGGCTTCTTCGCGGGCGAGGAATCGGATGCCGCGGCATCCGCCTTTCCGCTCCGCGCGGCGCGCGAGCGCTCGACGCTGGCGCGCAGCGCCTCCATGAGGTCGATGACCTCCCCCCCGGTGTCCTCCTCTTCGTGGTCGCCGAAGGTCTCGGAGGTGTCCAGCGCGTCGCCCTTCTCGAGCTTCGCGTCGATGAGGATCTTCAGCTCGTCCTGGTACTCGTCCGAGAACTCCGACGGATCGAAGTCGGCGGCGAAGCTCTCCACCAGGGATGCCGACATCTCCAGCTCCTTCGCCGAGATGCGCACCGGCTCGTCCAGCGCGGGGAACGCGGCCTCGCGGACCTCGTCCGCCCAGAGCAGGGTCTGCAGCACGAGCACGTCGTCGCGGACGCGCAGCGCCGCGAGCCGGGTCTTCTGCCGCAGCGAGAACCGCACGATCGCGGTGCGATCGGTCTGTTCGAGGGTCTTGCGCAGCAGCACGTAGGCCTTCGGCGAAGAGCCGTCCGGCTCGAGGTAGTACGCCCGGTCGAGGGTGAGCAGATCGACCTGCTCGCTCGGCACGAATTCGACGACGTCGATCTCGCGGCTCTTCTCGGCTGGCAGCGAATCGAGGTCCTCCTTGGTGAGGACGACAGTCTGCTCGCCGTTGTCGAACGCCTTGTCGATATCGGAGTACGGCACGACCTCGCCGTCGATCTCGCAGATCCGCTGATACCGGATCCGTCCGCCGTCCTTGTTGTGCACCTGGTGCAGCGAGACGTCGTGGTCTTCGGTCGCGGAGTACACCTTGACGGGGACGTTCACGAGTCCGAACGTCAGCGCGCCCTTCCAGATCGCTCTCATCACACCAGTACACACCTGTCACACGGTTCGCTGCTAGTCCGAACGCGATTCATCAGGGTCTGATCGTCCTCCCGTGCAGCAACTCAGTCTCGTTGCGGCACGGTCGACCGCGCGGCGGCGCGATTCCGCGGCAGACGGCTGTCGTTGTGCGCACGGAGACTGAATTGGAACACGGTGGCTGCGATGAACGGCAGGATGAACGCATGAGGGCAGCGTGGTGACGGGGGGCGGCGCGAAGGAGACGCTCGTGCGCGTCGGCGGGCGGCGCCTGCGCGTCACCAACCTCGACAAGGTGATGTACCCCGAGACCGGGACCACCAAGGGCGAAGTGATCGACTACTACACGCGCATCGCGCCGCTGCTGATCCCCCACGTGATCGGCCGCCCGGTGACCCGCAAGCGCTGGGTCGAAGGTGTGGGCACGGAGCAGCATCCCGAACCGGTCTTCTTCGCGAAGGACCTGGAGCGCGGCGCGCCCGCGTGGGTCAAGCGCGCGCCCATCGAGCACTCCGGCGGCGCGAAGGACTACCCCCTCGTCGGCGATGTCCCGACGCTCGTCTACCTCGCGCAGGTCGCGAGCCTCGAACTGCATGTCCCGCAGTGGCGCTTCGCTCCCGACGGCGGCCGCGGCGCCGCAGACCGGCTCGTCCTCGACCTCGACCCGGGCCCGGGCGTCGGATTGGCGGAATGCGCGGTCGTCGCCGGCTGGGCGCGCACGATCCTCACCGGCATGGGGCTGGAGCCGTATCCGGTGACCAGCGGCAGCAAGGGGATCCACCTGTACGCGGCGCTGCCCCCCGGCCAGTCGACACAGGCGGCATCCGCGCTGGCGAACGAACTGGCCCGCGCGATCGAAGCCGATCATCCGGACCTCGTCGTGAGCAGCATGAAGAAGACCGAGCGCGGCGGCAAGGTGCTCATCGACTGGAGCCAGAACAACGGCGCCAAGACGACGATCGCCCCCTACTCCCTGCGCGGACGCCCGCACCCGACCGTCGCTGCCCCGCGCACCTGGGCGGAGATCGAGGATCCCGGCCTCCAGCACCTCCTGTTCGACGAGGTCCTCGAGCGCATGGGGACCATCGGCGATCCGATGCAGGCCCTCGGCTTCCATTCCGGTGGCCGGGAGGCCGAGGCGGGCCCGCTCGCGGCCTACATCTCCAAGCGCACCGCGGGGCGCACACCCGAGCCGGTCCCCTCGAACGCCCTCGGCGAGACGCCGCATGGCGAGATGCCGACGTTCGTCATCCAGGAGCACCACGCGACCGCACTGCACTGGGACTTCCGCCTCGAACACGACGGTGTGCTGGTCAGCTGGGCGGTGCCGCGCGGCGTGCCGCACTCGTACCGGCGCAACAACCTGGCGATCCAGACCGAGGACCACCCGATGGACTACGGATCGTTCGAGGGGACGATCCCGGCCGGAGAGTACGGCGGCGGGTCGGTCACCATCTGGGACGACGGCCGATACGAATTGGAGAAGTGGCGCGACGACGAGATCATCGCCACCCTCGAGGGGCGACCGGGCGGCCCGCTCGGCAGGGTGCGGCTGGCGCTGATCCGCACCGGCGGCGAGGGCGAGAAGTCCAGCTGGCTCCTGCATCGGATGAAGACGGATGCTGAGGGCCGCACACAACCGGACGGAATCGTCGTCCACGCCGGTCAACAGGGCGACGAGCCGCCACCCGACTCCCCACCCGACCCCCCCGCACACGCTCCCGCTCGTGCGTCCGCCCCCGACCGTGGGACGGAAACGCCCGCGGTGTGGCCGCCGACGGCCGAGCTCTTGCGGCCGATGCTCTCCACCTCCGCGACCGCCGGGATCGCGAGGGCCGCGGCTGACCGGTGGGGCGGCGGGGCGTGGGTCGAGGCGAAATGGGACGGCATCCGCGCCGTGGGTGTGTGGGACGGAACACGCCTGCGCCTGTTCGCGCGCAGCGGCAACGACATCACGCACCGCTACCCCGAGCTCACGGATCTCGATGCCGGATTCGGACCCGACCGCGCGGTGCTCGACGGCGAACTCGTCGCGCTCGAACCCGACGGGCGCCCGAGTTTCCCGCTGCTGCAGAACCGGATGAACCTGGAGCGCGCCGGCGACATCATCCGCGAGTCGCGACGCACCCCGGTGCGCTACTACCTGTTCGATGTGTTGGTGCACGGCGAAAACGACCTGACCCAGCTGCCGCTGACCCAGCGCCGGGAGGTGCTCGAAGCGATCGCGACGGGCTCGGTCGAGCCGCTCGTCGTTCCGCCGGTCTTCGACGATGTCGATGCCGCCCTCGATGCCAGCGACCGGCTGCGCCTCGAAGGAATCGTCGTCAAGAATCCCGGCTCCGCATACGTGCGCGGGGGCCGCACCGATGCGTGGCTGAAGGTGAAGATCACGCGCACCCAGGAGGTCGTCATCGCCGGCATCCGTCCTGGCAAAGGCGGCCGCAGCGGAACGTTCGGTTCGCTCCTGCTCGGTATCCCAGGGCCGGACGGCCTCCAGTACGCGGGACGCGTGGGTTCGGGCTTCAGCGATTCGACCCTCGCCGTCCTGCTGAAGAAGCTGACACCGCTGCGGACCGAGGACAACCCTCTGGTCGGCGTGCCGGCGCTGGATCAGCGCGACGCCCTGTGGGTGCGGCCCGAACTGGTCGGGGAGGTGGAGTTCGGCGAGTTCACGCCCGGCGGCATCCTGCGCCATTCGCGCTGGCGCGGCTTACGGCCCGACAAGTCGCCGGCCGAGGTGCGTCGCGAGGACTGAGGCCCGCACCCCTGCCCTTGACCCGATCGGCCCCTTCCCGAAGCCGGGAAGGGGCCGATCGGGTCAAGTGGGTGAACCCGGGTCTGCTCACGCGTGCGCGTCGCGCTCCACATGACCGGCGGGCTCGAGCTGGAAGGTCGAGTGCTCGACGTCGAAGTGCTCGTCCAGGCACGACTGCAGGCGGGCCAGGATCGCCCCGGACTTCCCGTCGCGCATCGCGTCGTCGTCCACCACGACGTGCGCCGTGAAGACTGGAGCGCCGCGCGTCAGCTGCCAGACATGCACGTCGTGGCAGTCCACGACGCCGGGCGTCGCCAGGATGTGATCGCGGATCTCGGTGACGTGCATGCCCTTCGGCGTCGACTCGCTGAGCACCGACGCGACCTCGCGCAGCAGCGAGATCGCACGCGGCACGATCATGGCGGCGATGGCGAGTGACGCGATCGCGTCGGCCTGCACCCAGCCCGTCGTCACGATCACGATCGCCGCGACGATCACCGCGGCCGACCCGATCAGGTCGCCCATCACCTCGAGATAGGCGCCGCGGACGTTGATGCTGGTCTTCTGTGCGGCGCTGAGCAGCCACATCGCCACGCCGTTGGCCAGCAGTCCCACGATCGCGACGATCAGCATGAGCCCGCCGGCGACCTCGACCTCGGTAGGGTTCAGCAGCCGCTGGATACCCTCCACCGCGACCCAGACCGAGAGGGCGATGAGGATCACGCCGTTGATCAGGGCGCCGAATACCTCGGCCCGCTGGAACCCGAACGTCCGCCGGTCGTTCGCCGGGCGTGCTGCGAGGGTGCTGGCGATCAGCGCGATGACGAGAGCTGCCGCATCCGTGAACATGTGCACAGCGTCGGCGAGCAGCGCGAGCGATCCGGAAAGCGCGGCGCCGACGATCTGCACGAGCATGACGATCGCGGTCACGCCGAGCGACATCGCGAGGAGGCGGCGGTTGCCGGCGCCTCGGATCCCCACGGCGGGTGCGTGATCGTGCATGATCCCAGGCTACGGCTGCCGCCCGCTCGAGCGGCGCTACCGCGCAAGCCGGGAATGAGTCCGATTCTCAGTCTCGCCGATCGTCGGTGGCCGAGATCACGAGCGCCGCCGCATCCGTCATCCGCGAACGTGCCGATTCGTCGGGGCTGGGACGGATCATCCGGTCGCGCAGGAGGACGCGCAGGACGACTCCCGTGACACACGTCGCGGCGAGTGCTCCCGCCGTGCCGAAGATGACGCCGGCGCGGGCGAACTCGACCGGCATCGTGGCGGTGATCAGCCACGCGCCAGCCCACGAAATGCTCAGCGAGGCGGCCCAGACCGCGGCGATCCGAAACACGGCGTGGGCCCTTCGGGCGGAGACGGCGCGGGCGACCAGGACGCCCTGGGACGCGCCGCCGACCAGACCCAGGATCGCGCCGCCGATGATCGCCGCCATCGGCGTGAGCCGCGCGCCAACGATCAGCGTCGCAGCTGCGGACCCCAGCGCGAGCGCGGCCGTCGTCACAAGCGGCCATCGCCAATCCACGATGCGGCCCAATGCCAGCCACTGGGCGAGACCCACCACTGCGCCGACGATCGCGCCGGCGCCGAGTGCCGCCGCAGCGGAACGGTCCGATCCCATGACCGATGAAGCGATCAGCGCACCGAGCGGGTACGCCAGAAACGTGGGCACCCAGCGGACGAAGAACACGGCGAGCCTCCTTCGATCACGACAGTACGCGCAACCGACAGCGTGCGGCTCGTCGCATCAGAGGTGCTGCAGGAGCGGCACGAGAGCATCGAACGCGCGCGCACGGTGGGATGCCGCGTTCTTCTCGGTCGCGGACCACTCGCCGACCGTGCGCTCGGCGCCAGCGGGCTGCCCGTCCGGGATGAAGATCGGGTCGTACCCGAAGCCGCCGGCACCCGACGGGGCGGTCGCGAGACGGCCCGGCCACACCCCCTGGACGACCTGCTCCGCGGCCACGGCGCCGGGCACCACGGCGCCGGGCACGACGAGCGCGATGGTGGAGACGAACTGCGCGGTGCGGTTCGCATCGGCGACATCGAGCAGCTGATCGAGCAGCAGCGACAGGTTCGCCGCGGCATCCTTCGCGTGTCCCGCCCAGTACGCCGAGAACACCCCCGGCGAGCCGCCCAGCACATCCACGCAGATTCCCGAGTCGTCCGCGAGCGCGGGGAGCCCAGTGTGGGCCGCGGCCGCACGCGCTTTGAGCAGGGCGTTCTCCGCGAACGTGACGCCGTCCTCGACCGGTTCGGGTCCGTCATACGCGATGATCTGCAGATCGGGCCGCGTCGCGGCCACGATCGCCTGGAACTCGTCGACCTTGTGCGGGTTGTGGGTTGCCAGCACGATCTGCATGCGTTCGTCTCCCGTGGCTCCTCGAAGACCCGCAGCGCTACTCGGCCGCCAGTGCCGCGATCTGCAGGTCGCGCAGATCCGCGCAGCCGGCGATGCCGAGCTCGAGCAGCGCATCCAGCTCGCGCTTGTCGAACGGAGCACCCTCGGCCGTCCCCTGGACCTCGACGAAGAGGCCGCGGCCGGTGACGACGATGTTCATGTCGGTCTCGGCACGAACGTCCTCGACGTAGGCGAGATCGAGCATCGGCTCCCCGTCGATGATGCCGACGGAGACGGCCGCGACGGAGTCGATCAGCGGCGTGGCCTTCTGTGCGATGAACTTCTTGGCGCGCCCCCACTCGATCGCATCGGCCAGGGCGACGTATGCGCCGGTGATCGCGGCGGTGCGGGTCCCGCCGTCGGCCTGCAGCACGTCGCAGTCGATGACCAGGGTGTTCTCTCCGAGGGCCTTGGTGTCGACGACGGCGCGCAGCGCGCGGCCGATGAGCCGCGAGATCTCGTGCGTGCGCCCGCCGATCTTCCCCTTCACCGATTCGCGATCGTTGCGGCTGTTGGTGGCTCGGGGAAGCATCGCGTACTCGGCGGTGACCCACCCCTTGCCCTTGCCCGCCAGCCACCGCGGAACACCGTTCGTGAACGATGCCGTGCACAGCACCTTGGTGCCGCCGAAGCTGATGAGCGCCGAACCCTCCGCCTGGCTGCTCCAGCCGCGTTCGATCGTGATGGGACGCAACTGGTCGAGGGTGCGGCCGTCGGCCCGGGTGGTCTCTGTCATGTTCTTCTCTCGCATCGGGACTGCTCCGCTGTCGCAAAGCGTCCGTGAGGGGGTGGGTTAGGGACGGTTGGCGACGGCGGAGCGGTCCGCGCCGGACAGCCGCGGCAGGTCGATGGCCCCGGTCTGCACGAGCTGGACCTCGCGCACCCCGCTGCCCATCAGGCGCTGGGCCAGGCGCAGGAAATCGTCGGCGGAGGCGCCGGTCGCCTCGTAGACGTGCCGGGGTGCGGCATCCGGTCCGGCGAGCAGGTCGCGCGAGACGAGCTGGCGGTAGACGTCCTTGGCGGTCTCCGTGTCGCTGGAGACCAGCGACACGTCGGATCCCATCACGTAGCTGATCGCCCCCTCGAGGAACGGGTAGTGCGTGCAGCCGAGCACGAGGGTGTCAACGCCGGCGTGACGCAGCGGTGCGAGGTACTGCTCGGCGACGGCGAGGACTTCGGCGGAATCGGTCACTCCCGCTTCGACGAACTCGACGAATCTGGGGCAGGCCTGCGCGAAGACGGTCAGCCGTTCATTGACCTCGAGCATGTCCTGGTACGCCCGAGACCCGATCGTGCCCGCGGTGCCGATGACGCCGATCCGGCCGCTGCGGCTGGTGGACATCGCGGTGCGCACGGCGGGTCCGATCACCTCGACCACCGGCACGTCGTACCGTTCGCGCGCATCGCGCAGCATCGCCGCGGAGGCGGTGTTGCAGGCGATGACGAGCATTTTCACGCCCTGGTCGACCAGCGTGTCGAGCACCTCGAGCGCGTACCGGCGGACGTCGGCGATGGGCTTCGGACCGTACGGCGAATGCGCCGTGTCGCCGATGTACAGCAGCGATTCGCGCGGCAGCTGAGCCGAGATCGCTCGGGCCACAGTGAGCCCCCCGACCCCGGAGTCGAAGATGCCGATGGGCGCGTCGTTCACGATGGACCAGCCTACGCGAGTGCTCATTAGGCTGAGCCCATGACCGCCGGCAGCACCGCCCTGCACACCGATCGCTACGAGCTGACCATGCTGGACGCAGCGCTCAAGGACGGCACGGCGCACCGCCGCTGCGTCTTCGAGCTGTTCGGCAGACGACTGTCCGCGGGTCGCCGATTCGGCGTCGTGGCCGGCACCGGCCGCCTGCTCGAGCTGATCGAGGACTTCCGCTTCGGCGAGGACGAATTGCGGTTCCTCCGCGATGAGCGGGTGGTGGATGCCGCGACCCTGACGTTCTTGGAGGGCTACCGGTTCACCGGCTCGATCTCGGGCTACCGCGAGGGTGAGGCGTACTTCCCCGGTTCACCGATCCTCACCGTCGAGGGCACCTTCGCCGAGGCCGTCGTGCTCGAGACGCTGGCCCTGAGCGTCCTCAATCACGACTCGGCGATCGCCACCGCCGCTGCGCGCATGAGCATCGCGGCCGGTGAACGCCCTCTGGCCGAGATGGGCTCGCGCCGAGCCGGGGAGGAGTCGGCCATCGCCGCCGCCCGCGCCGCCTACATCACGGGGTTCAATGCGACCTCGAACCTCGAAGCCGGACGCCGCTGGGGCCTCCCGACGATGGGCACCGCCGCGCACGCCTGGACCCTGCTGCACGACACCGAGGAGGACGCGTTCCGTTCGCAGGTCGACGCCCTCGGCACCGGCACCACACTGCTGATCGACACGTACGACATTCAGGAAGGCGTCGCTCTCGCGATCCGGGTCGCCGGGACCGGGCTCGGCGGCGTGCGCATCGACTCCGGCGACCTGCCGACCGTCGCCGCACAGGTGCGCACACAGCTGGACGAACTCGGAGCGACCGGGACGAAGATCACGGTCACGAGCGACCTCGACGAGTATGCGATCGCTGCGCTGGCGGCATCCCCCGTCGATTCGTACGGCGTGGGCACCTCGGTCGTCACCGGATCGGGCACCCCCACCGCCGGGATGGTCTACAAGCTCGTCGCGCGGGAGGATTCGGTAGGCGGCTGGGTGCCAGTGGCCAAGGCGTCGCTGGACAAGGGATCGACCGGCGGCCGCAAGGCCGCGTTCCGCACGCTGGAGCGCGGCACGGCGACCTCCGAGCTGATCGCGGTCTCCGACGGCTTCGAGGAGGTGGCCACGGGGGCGCAGCATCCGGATGCGCGCGCCCTGCAGGTGAGGCTCGTCGCGGACGGTGAACCGGATGCTGCCTTCACCGGTCCGTCAGGGGTCCGAGCCGCACGCGAGCATCACGCGTTCGTGCGTGAAGAGCTGCCGGTGCGCGCCCTCGCACTGAGCCGGTCGGACCCGGCGCTGCCGACCGTCTACATCGACGTGGCCTAGCCGGTCGTCCCTGAGTCGCGCGGACTCAGCCGACCATCGACTCGTAGATCTCCTTGCACGTCGGGCACACCGGGAACTTCTCCGGGTCGCGCCCAGGCGTCCACTTCTTCCCGCACAGTGCGCGTACGGGCTTACCCGTGAGCGCGGACTCGAGGATCTTGTCCTTCTTCACGTAATGCGAGAAGCGCTCATGGTCGCCGGGCTCGATGCTCTCCTCGCGGATGAGCTCTTCGAGTTCGCGATCGAGGGTGGCGAGGCCGCCCGAGTCGGGCCTGTCGAGTGGGGTGCTCATGGTCAGTCAGTGTATCGCCCGGTCGCTGACCCGGGTCGGGATGCGCCGGGCAGCGCGCCTACGTGGATTCGGCGAACTCCATGAGGCGACCGGTGCGACGTTCGAAGACGGCCGAGCCGATGGCGACGCCGGCGACGAGCACGACCAGGCCGATCGCCAGGCCGGCCCACAGCGCCATGGTCGCCGCCCCGATGTCCTTCGTGAGCGCGATCCAGCCCCACCATAAGGGCGGCGCGCTCAACACGATCGCTCCCAGCATCACCACGCCCTGCGAGATGGCGCCGCCGGCACCGACGCGCTGCGGCTGCTGGAACGGACTCTCACCGGGCCGCGAGACCGCGTAGGGCGAGACGACCGATGAGATGCTCGACAAACCCAGACCGGTGAGGAAGAGCGACACGCAGATCCCCGCCATGGCCGGCAGCAGCGCCCAGCGTCCGTGCAGGGAGACAGCGACCGGGACGGCGATGGCCAAGAGCGGCACGCCGATCAGCACGACCGGCACCAGCCGGCCGATGCGATCCGACGCACCGCGAATCCCACTGGCGATGTGCATCCATACCGCGGTCGAGTCGAAGGCGAGGTCGTTGTGCGGCAGCCAGCCGAGGAACAGGGCGACCAGCGGCACGGGGACCAGCGCGACGATCTCCGGCGGCACCCCCGCGACCAGGAGCGGCACCGTCGTCAGCACCGCGGCCACCGGGATGACCACGATGTTCACGATGTAGCGGCGGTCGCGCAGCCAGTAGACGAGGCTGCGCGCAGCCACAGCGCCGGAGGGCGTCCCCGGCGCGACCGCGAACCAGCCGAGTCCGCCCCGCTCCCGCGTCGAGACCGGGCGCTCGGTCGTGGACATGAGGCGGCGCACGAGCAGGAACCAGAGCGCGCCGAGCACGACGATGGTGCCCAGCGCGATCGCCAGGCTCAACACGGCGTCCTCGCCTTGCGCGATCCGCCCGGGGAAGGCCCAGGCCGCACCGAACGGCGTCAGCGCGAGGGCGTCGACAGCCTGTTCGAGTTGGCTCGGCACGCGGCCCCGCCACTCGAGCGACGCGAAGAAGACGCCTACCGGCACGACCACGACCAGCAGCGCGAGGACGAACAGGCCCGAAAGCTCACGCGAACGACGCTCCCGCAGGAACAGCGCGGTCAGGGCCATGCACACCCGCGCCAGCAGCACGCAGGTGGTGACAGCCAGGATCGCTCCGACAACGACCACAGGAACGTCCACACCGTGCTCGGCCCACACGACGGCCACGCAGATCGCGAGCGCGGTCAGGACCGCAGTGGGGACGCTGATGAAGCCCGCGACGGCGAGCGTCGCCGCCAGCGTGCCGGATGGCAGGCCGAGGACCGTGAACCGGCGAGGGTCGAGCGGGTCCGTCGCCCCGACCATCAGCGGAGCCAGTGCGAAACCGAGGGTCAGCGCTGCGCCACCGAGCACCGTGACGGCCAGGAGGGCGTCGGTCGGGGCATCCCGCATGGTCAGCAGACCCCAGCATCCGGCCGCCGTCGCCGCGATCAGCACGAGGAGCCCCAGCACCATCCGGGCCACGTGCGCCACATCGCCGCGGAGCGCACCGATCAGCAGCGCGAACCTCAGTTGGAGAACGTGTGCAGCCACTCCAGGCCCTCCACGTCGCTGAGCCCGCCCGCCAGTTCGATGAAGCGCTGTTCGAGCGTCAGCTCGCCGCGCACCTCTTCGACGGTCCCTTCGGCGAGCACCTGACCCGCAACGATCACCGCGACGCGCGAGCAGTGCCGCTCGACGAGTTCCATGCCGTGGCTGGAGAGGATCACGGTGCCGCCGTGTGCGACGTAGGTGGAGAGGATGTCGAGGATGATCGCGCTGGAGACGGGATCGACAGCCTCGAACGGCTCGTCCAGCACCAGAAGGCGCGGCGAATGGATGAGCGCACCGGCCAGCATGACCTTCTTCGCCATGCCCGCGGAGTAGTCCGAGACGACGCGGCCGAGCGCGTCGGTCAGGTCGAATGCGCGCGCGAGATCGGCCGTGCGACTCTCGACGACTGCAGAGGACAGCCCGCGCAGCACCCCGTAGTAGTGCAGCAGCTGGCGGCCGGTCAGGCGGTCGAACGTGCGAAGCCGATCGGGAAGCACGCCCATCTGGCGTTTTGCCGCGACCGGATCGGCGATCGCGTCGACGCCGTTCACGCTGATCGAGCCGCGATCGGGCCGCAGCAGACCGGCGATGATCGACAGGGTCGTGGTCTTGCCGGCACCGTTCGGTCCGACGAGCCCGTAGAAGGTGCCAGCGGGGACCGTCAGATCGATCCCGTCGACTGCACGCGTGCCGCCGAAGTTCTTGGCGACGCCCTTGACCACGAGGGCCGCGGTCGCCGTGTCGATCGCGATGTCGCCGACCACGTCGATATCGCGTTCGCGCTCTGCGGCCGGTTCGGTTGCGACAGCCGTTTCATCGACGGGAATGACGGATGCCGCGATCAGCTCGTCCAGCTCCACCGCAGGATCGGCCTCGACCTCGGCCTCACCAGCCGGGACCTCGACGCGCTCCGGCTCGGAGGCGAGCGCGGGCTCCGCGACGTCGGGTTCGGACTCAGCGGCCAGCACAGGCTCGAGCGCTGATGCACCTTCGCGTTCGGGTTCCGCGACGGTTTCCACCGGAACCGGAACCGGAACCGGCAGCGGCGGTCTCGGGGGTATCACGACGCCCGCGAGATCGGGCGGCAGCGGTGGCGGCGGGCCGGGATCGACGACCGGGCTCTTGGCCGCCGGGCGCTTCCGCGCAGCTCGCTTCGCGCGCGGCTTCGGCGTGGGTTTCGGCGCCGGTTCCGCCGTGGGAGGCTCGACGACCGCTTCGGTCGGCGCGTCCGAGGCGGCAGCGACATCGCCGGCTGCGACCTGTGCCGGCAGTTCCGGAAGGGTTGGCAGCGCCTGGACCGTGCCGGTGTTCCGCCGCGCGCCGCTTCGCGCTCCGTCCGGCTCGTTCGAAGGGGCGTCTGAGGGCACTGGCAGCGAGGCTGTCATCGGTCGAGGGTACCAAGTGCGGATACGCGCGAACGAAACCACGTCGAACGTCGTCTCAATAGTTCGTGTGTCACGAATCGGCAACGACAGCCCAGCATTATGCGCCTTCCCAGGTGCTTTCGCTACCATGACATCGGCACAAGGGCGTGTCGAGTCGGTGAACCGACAATGAACACCCCAAGCCTCAGGAGCAGACTTTGACCCTTCAGACCGTGATCCTCGCAGCCGGCATGGGCTCGCGGCTCGGCCGCAGCCTGCCCAAGCCGCTCACCGAGCTCAGCGACGGCCGCAGCATCATGCGCCAGCAGCACGACAACATCCGTGCGGCGTTCGGCGGCGATGCGCGCATCCTCACCGTCGTCGGCTATCGAGCCGAGACGATCGTCGAGGCATTCCCGCACGTCGACTACGTCTACAACGACAGCTACGACCAGACCAACACCTCCAAGAGTCTGCTGCGCGCGCTGAACAAGACGGGCAAGGGCGGTGTGCTGTGGATGAACGGCGACGTCGTCTTCGACCCGCGCGTACTCGGCCGTGCCATCGACCTCATCGAGCGCGATCAGTCGTTCGTGACCGTGAACACCGACAAGGTGAGCGATGAAGAGGTCAAATACACCGTCAACGCCGAGGGCTTCATCACCGAGCTCTCCAAGACGGTTCGAGGCGGCATCGGCGAGGCCGTCGGCATCAACTACATCTCCAGCAGCGACAAGAAGGCGTTCATCCGCCAGTTGTCCCGCGTCGAGGACCAGGACTACTTCGAGCGCGGCCTCGAGCTCGCGATCGCCGAGGACGGCATCCGGCTCCAGCCGCTCGACATCTCAGACCTTTACGCCGTCGAGGTCGACTTCGCCGAAGATCTCGAGCGCGCGAACCTCTTCGTCTGAGCATCGGCGCGACGCGCGCCCGATGCTGTCAAGCCCAGCATCCGCTCAGTAGCACCCGCATAGGATCGCCGTGATGGCCGACAAGGTGCACCGCATCCACTCCCTCCCCGACGACGCGCCGTGGAACGGAGGGCTTCCGCCTGCCGGTTCCGAGGAGCATCCGCTGATCATCCGGATGCTCGATCGCACGCTCGCCATCCAGCGGCCGCTGGTGCTCGCGCATCTGCGGAGCATCCGACTGCGACACCCGCAGTCCACGCCGGCGGAGATCGTCCGGATCCTCGAACGCCGATACCTCGCCGCCGTCACGACCGGCGGAGCAGCCGTGGGGGCGACCGCCGTCGTCCCGGGCATCGGCACCGGCGTGACCCTGGCGCTCAGCGGCGTGGAGACGGTGGGATTCCTCGAGGCGACGACGCTGTTCGCGCAGTCGGTGGCCGAAGTCCACGGCATCCCGGTCGCCGACCCAGATCGGGCACGCGCGCTCGTGCTCACGCTCATGCTGGGCAAGGAGGGCGTCGATCTCGTCTCGCAGCTGGCCGGCCAAGCCGTCGGCAAGGGCGTGACGCGTGACCGCTATTGGGGCGACCTGATCACCAAGACGCTCCCCCGAGCGGCCATGGGTCCGCTCGTCGACCGGCTCAAGACCACCTTCGTCCGCCAGTTCGCCGCCCGTGGTGGCGCGTCCTTCCTTGGAAAAGCGCTGCCGTTCGGCATCGGCGCCGCGGTCGGCGGCGCCGGCAATCACATCCTCGGACGCCGCGTGCTCGTCGGCTCGCGCCGCGCCTTCGGCGTCCCGCCCCTCGAACTGCCCCGCGATCTCGAACCCGGTCCGGACACGCTGCGCCTCGAGCACGCCGCGGTCCGCGGCATCAAGCGGGCCGGCGGCGCCGTCACCGGAGGCATCACCCGCGGCGTCAGCGCTGTGGGCAGCGCCGGACGGAAGGTCGGCGGCGCTGTGACACCGCGTCGCCGGAAGGCGATCAAGGCTCCGGAGGATGCTGCATCCGCCGACGCGTCCGTCGACGACCTCGGCGGCGGATGACCACGTCCTCCGTCGTGCGCGCGCCCACCCGAATCGCGGCGCACAATGGACGCAGGGGCTTGATCGCAGCGCGTCCGGAGGATCCCGAAGAGTGGGCGGGGATTCCCTCCGAGCCGCGTGATGTCCAGACCGGCATCGACCGGTTGGCGGATGTGCCGTCCGCCGGTGCGGACGCGTTCGGACTGCTGGGCGCCGGGACGATCGAGTCGATCGTCATCCCGGTCGCGATGCCCGTCCACGTATCGGACCCGGAGCCCGGCGAGCTTCCGACCCGCGATTAGGCTCGGGAGGTGACCGGACTCCTCGCCGCCCTGCTCTTCGTCAACGCCGCGTTCAATCTCCTCGTGTGGCCCACCTTCTACCGCCGGGTCGCCAAGGACCCGCGCGCGCGGAATGCGGCCGGGAAGCCGACGAGATTCCTCACCGTGCACATCGTCCTGATCGCCGTCGCGCTGGCGATCGCGGTCGCCTCGGCCATCGCCGGCATCGCCGCGCTCGTCGGCTAGCGCCCGATACCGGGAGCCTGGCGGCTCAGCGCGTCGGATCGAGCAGAAGCTTGCCCGACGTCCGTCGGCTGCGCAGGTCCTCGTGGGCGCGACGAGCCTCCGCGAGCGGATACTCGCCTCCGGCGATGACGCGCAGCGATCCGTCCGCGACCAAGGCGAACAGCTCCTCCATCACATGCGGCATGAGGCCGGGCACGCCGAAGGCGTGGGGCAGCCACATGCCGGAGATCGACGTCGAGTGCGAGAGCAGACTCGCCGGTGCGATCGGCGTCGGCGACCGCCTGCTCGCCATTCCGTAGAAGGCCAGTCGGCCGAACGGCGCGAGCGCCGCGACGCTCTGATCGGTGGTGCGCCCGCCGGTCATGTCGAGGATCACGTCGACCCGCCGGCCGCCGTTGGCCTCGCGGATGGCCTCGGTCAGGTTCTCGGATGCTGCATCGATTGCGGTGTCAGCACCCAGCGACACTGCGAGCTCGCGTTTGTGCGCGCTGCTGGCCGTCGCGATGACGCGCCCCGCACCGAGCCGTCGCGCGAGCTGCACAGCCAGCGTTCCCACCCCACCGGCGGCGGCATGCACGACGACGGACTCGCCCGCCTGCAGCCTCGTGGTGTGCGAGAGCAGCAGCCACGCCGTCGCCCCCTGCACGAGGAGAGCGAGGGCGCTGAGGTCATCGACGCCGTCGGGCACCGCGAAGGTCTGACGTTCGGAGGCCACCGCGTACTCGGCGTATCCTCCGCCGTCGACCAGGGCGACCACCCGGCGGCCGTCCGCTGCGCGGCCGACCACCTCACCGCCCGGGATCATCGGCAGCGACGACCCTGCGAGGTAGCTGTTCTCCGCCTGATGCGTGTCGGCATAGTTGATCCCGGCGCGCTCGACGGCGATGAGGACGTCATCGGGGCCAGGTTGCGGCCGCGGCACCTCCGCCAGGACGAGAACCTCTGGCCCGCCGAACTCGGTCACCTGGATCGCGCGCATGTGCCCAGCTTGCCACCGCCCGCGATCCTGCGGTGTTCCGCCGTCCACGTCAAGCGGTCGACACCGCCGAGTGGCGCGGCATAGCCTCGGGACATGGACAGCACCCTCGCCTGCCTCGCGGCATGGATGCCCCGTCAGCGCTGGTATTCCGCGAAAGGCCGTCAGCCCAGTCTCAGGCTGGTCGGGTGGTGGGACCCGCCGACGACGACGGCTGTGGCGACCGAAGACGACGCTCGCGTGCGCACCTTCCTGGTCGCCGACGAGGGAACCCTTCCAGAGGTCCTCTACCAGGTTCCCGTCGTCGCCCGCCCGACTGCGAGCATCGACGAAGCGTCCGAGCACATCATCGGCAGTCCTGAACCGGGAACGACCCTCCTCGACGGCCCGTTCGATCCCGCGTTCACCTCCGCCCTGCTGGGCCTGGTCACCGACGGCGGCCAGGGCACCGGCCCGCGTACCACCGCGCTCGGTCACCCGCACGCGACCGTCTCGACTGACGGCCTGGTCGCCCGCGTGCTCAGCGGCGAGCAGTCCAACACGTCGCTGATCTACCGGCGGGACGACGGGGTCGGGCCGATCATCTGCAAGCTGTTCCGCCAGCTGCATCCCGGTCTGAACCCCGACATCGAACTGCAGTCCGCTCTGGCCGACGCCGGCTCGCCGCACGTTCCCGGCGCGATCGGCTCGATCGAGGGCACCTGGCCGGACTCGGCAACGGCCGGCGGCTCGGTCACCGGCTCCCTCGCCTTCGCGCAGGAGTTCCTGCCGGGCGTCGAGGACGCCTGGCGCGTCGCCCTCAACGCCGCGTCATCCGGAGACGACTTCCGCGCGCAGGCCCACGCGCTCGGCGCGGCCACCGCCGACGTCCACCTCTCCCTGGCCGGACTGTTCCCGACGCAGCCCGCCACACCGGAGGATCGCGAGAGCACGATGGTCACGTGGCGGCAGCGGCTGGCCATCGCGATCGCCGAGGTCCCCGCCATCGCGGCGCGACGAGAGGCGGTCGAGGCGGTCTACGCCCGCGCCGCGGGCACCCCGTGGCCGGCTATGCAGCGCATCCACGGCGATTACCACCTCGGGCAGGTGCTGCAGGTCCCCGATCGCGGGTGGGTGCTGCTGGATTTCGAGGGCGAGCCGCTGCGCCCGATGTCCGAACGCGTCCGTCCCGACCTCGCGCTGCGGGATGTCGCTGGGATGCTCCGCTCGTTCGACTACGTCGCCGGCTCGATCGGCCTCGGCGGTGCTGACCGCCCCGTCGACGCCGTCCGTGCGTGGGCAGCCGATGCCCGCCGCGCATTCGTCCAGGGGTACGCCGGGCGTTCCGGCGCCGACCTGGAGGATCACAGCGAGCTGCTGGCCGCGTTGGAAGTGGACAAGGCCGTGTACGAGGCGATCTACGAGTCGCGCAACCGACCGACGTGGGTCGCGATCCCGCTGGCGGCGATCACCCGGCTGGTGGACGGTCCGACGCCCCTTCTCTAGCCCGCGGGATCGGGATCCGATCAGTCGTCGAGCTCGGCCTCTTCCGATTCCAGCTCGTCGTCCTCGTCGGTGTCGGCGGAGAGGGCATGCCACCGATCCCATTCGCGCATCAGGTGGCGGATGCCGGAGTGGAAGCGCTCCGTCGCAGCGCCGGGCGACGTGTCGCCGAAGTAATGGGCGACCCATTCCTCGAGCCGCTCGACCGCCTCGCCGTCGCCGAGCACGCGGTCGGTCTCAGCGACGATGTCGGTCGCGTGCGCGGCATCCAGCCACTCGCATGCCGACAGATAGCCGTGCGTGTCGATGAGCGCCTCGGGGTCGGCCGGCCGTGTCACCAGCAGCGGACGATCGGCGGCAAGGCGGTCGTAGACCATCGCCGAGATGTCGACGACGGCGACATCGGCGGCGGCGAGCTGCCAGCCCAGGTCGGGCCCGTCATCGAACACGTGCTGCGCGCCGGCGTCCGCCGCGTTCGCCGCCGCCAGTGCCGCGATGATGCGACGGTTCGCGGCGCCGTACTCCTCGCGCACCACCCCGGATCGCGGGTGCGGACGATAGATCACGCGATGGCGGTCGGTCGAAAGGAGCGCGGCCACGAGCGCCTCGCCGTGACTGACGATCGAACCGTAGTGCGCCGACGGGCGATCGCCCTCCCACGTCGGCGCGTACAGCACGACCGTGCGCTCGTCGGGGGTGTAGGGCAGTGCGCCGGAATAGTGGTCGGCCTGCGGTCTGCCGATCTCGATGGCACGCTCGTCCAGGTCGTAGTCCCAGAGGACCCGAGACAGCCGCTCGCGCGCAGCGGGGCCTGCGATGAAGGCGTAGTCGTACGCCTTGTACTGGTTGGTCGTCATGTACATCTTGTCGGACTCGCCGTGATTGATGAACACATGCCAGCGGCGGCCGTACCGGAACATCTGGAAGTTCCGGGTGTTCTGATTGACGTACAGCACGACCCGGATGTCCTGGGTGGCAAGGAACGCCTCGAGATCTCGAACGGTCGGGACGAACGCCACCGGGGGCGAGTCCTCGGCCAGCAGCGCGCGGGCACCGGTCGGGTTGCGGCTGAGCACGACCACCGGCCAGATCTTCGCGAGCTCGGCGAGGGGCTTGTACCACTGACGCATCTGATACATGTTCACCGCGCCGTCGGCGAAGTAGACCGCGACACGGTAGTGGTGGGCCGGATGCTGCGGCCGGCGAGAAAGCGTCCGGCGCACGTCCCCCACGGCCGAGCGGTTCGTGAGCGCCTTCCGCAGCAGCGCCGCGGCCTTCTTCGCATCCGAGATCAGGGCCACGCTGTCAGGATACCGGCGGGCCCGCGTGACATGATCGACGGATGCACGTCGAGCAGCCGGGACGCAAGGACGCGCCCGTCGTTCCCCCCTCTGCCGGGGTGTCGTTCGTGATGCCGGTGCTGAACGAACGCGGCTACCTCGCGCGAGCCGTTCAGACGGTGCTGGCGCAGGACGTGGACGCGCCGATCGAGCTCGTCCTGGCACTCGCTCCCTCGACAGACGGAACGACCGAGCTGGCGCGCACCTTGGCCGAAGACGACCGCATCATGCTGGTCGACAATCCCGATGCCGACATCCCGATCGGGCTGAATCGGGCGATCCGCGCCGCGCGCTACCCCACGATCGTCCGGGTCGACGCCCATTCGGAGCTCGAGCCCGGCTACACCCGTCGCGCCCTGGAGACCCTCGATCGCGTCCGGGCCGCGAACGTCGGCGGAGTCATGAAGGCAGACGGGCGCACGCCCTTCCAGCGCGCGGTCGCGCGTGCATACAACTCGCCGATCGGTCTCGGCGGCGGCGCGTACCACGGCGGCACCCAGGAGGGCGAGGCGGAGTCGGCGTACCTCGGCGTGCTCCGCCGCGCTGTGCTGGACGAGGTGGGACTCTTCGACGAAAGCATCCGCCGCGGCGAGGATTGGGAGCTCAACCTGCGCATCCGGCGTGCCGGGTACCGCGTGTGGTTCGACCCGACGCTGGCGGTGACGTACTGGCCCCGGGAGAGCTGGTCGCGGCTGGTGCGCCAGTTCTCGGCGACCGGGCGCTGGCGCGGAGAACTCGTCCGCCGGTATGGGCGCGGCAACTCGGTGCGGTTCTTCGCGCCACCCGCGCTCGTGATCGTGCTGATCCTGAGCATCCTGCTCGCGCTGGCTCAGCTCGCCGGACTGCTCTCCGGCTGGTGGTCGGTGGCGGCATCCGCGATCTACCTCCCGGTCCTCGCGTACGCGCTGCTCATCCTCGCCGTCGCGATCGGGCCGGGCGGCGGGCGCGGCTGGCGCGACAAGCTGTGGACGCTCGCGGTCCTGCCGACGATGCACCTGGCGTGGGGCGCTGGATTCCTCGGGGGCGTGATCCGAGGCGCTCACGACACTGTCGACACCTCGCGTCTGGGCGATCGCAACACGCCGCTGCCCTAACCCGGTTCCGGCGCCGGCGCGTCCTCGATCTCGATGAAGCCCTGGTCGATGATGCGCGAGACCACGCGATCGGCCGCGCGTCCGTCGTCTCGGGCGTTGAACTTCTCGCGCCACTCGGCGTACTTCGCCGCATACGTCGACGACGAGTCGGTACCCAGCGCCGCCAGCAGCTCATCCTGCGAGCTGACCACGGGACCGGGCGCGTGGGCCGGGAGATCGAAGTAGAACCCGCGCAGCTCGCCGCGGTACCGCTCGATGTCGGGAACGAGGAAGTACATCGGCTTGCCCGTCACGCTGAAATCGAACATCACCGACGAGTAGTCGGTGATCAGCGCGTCGGCGACCAGCAGCAGGAGCGACGTGTCGGGGAACCCGGTGACGTCGATGACGCGCGGCCCCTCCGCATCCCGGCCGGGCAGCAGCGTGCGGGAGTGTCCGCGCACCAGCACGACCGCATCGGCGGCCTCGGCCAGCGCTGCGGGGTCGATGAAATCGACCATCTCCTGCCGGTCGTCGCGCCAGGTCGGCGCATACAGCAGCACCCGCTCGTCCGGTCCGATCCCGAGCGCCTCGCGGGTCGCGCGCCCGTCGCCCGTGACCAGGATGTCGTTGCGCGGATAGCCTTCGACCCACACCGGCCGGGACAGGAACGCGTACGCCTTCCCGAGGATCCGGGCGGCATAGGGATTCTGGGCGAGCAGCACGTTCCAGCGCCACGATTCCTTGACCACGGCGGCCATCCGTCGCGGATCGAACCCGGGACGGTGCAGCGCCAGACGCTTCAGCGGCGTGCCGTGCCAGGTCTGCACGACGACCTGACCGGGCCGGCGGACGAACCGGCGACGCAGCCAGTCGTTGACCACGAGCAGGCGCGCGCTCCCCCGTGCTCGCCACCACTGCGGACTGCCGTCCACGACCGGGATCGCACCCTCCGGCACGGCGACGGACAGGTCCACGACGCTCCAGTAGCGGGTGACTCCCGGCGCACGGCGCGCGAGCTCGCGATCGATCGCGAGTGGATTGCAGCTGGCGTTGCGGCCGTAGAAGCTCTCGAAGAACACGGCGTTCTCGAAGGCGGCCGGTCGGGTGGCATAGCGGCGCTCCAGCGCATCCTGCCCCTCGCCCGAGTCGTACGCGGGATCGATCGGCGGACCGACGGTGAGCAGGGAATCCTCCAACGATGCCCTCAGGGTGCCCAGCTGCGTCGTCGGCACCGCCTCGATCCGGACGCCGGCACCGGCGTCGTCCGCACCGTCGATCCGCACCTCGTAGGCGCCCACCGGCAGCGGAAGCTCCTGGCCGCCCCAGCGGGATGCGCGAAGCGGGAGCACCGCACGCCACGTCTTGCCGCGTCCCGTCAGGCTCGCCGCGACGCGGGCGCGCGCGCCGACGAGCTCGACGGCGGCAGGTCGCGCACCCGTGCCGGTCAGGATCAGCGTCGCACCGTCCTGCGTGGCGAAGCGGGCATCGATCATCGGTGTTCCTCCATCGGTGCAGTCCCGGCCAGGATCGCACGGTACACCCTGCGCGTGTTCCCCCCGTCGCGGAAGGCGTGCACGCGGTCGCTCCGGCGTTCGGACGCCTCGATCCGCGCACGACGTTCGGTCTCATCGCCCAACAGCGCGTCCAGCTGCGCTGCGGCATCGGTCCAGGTCCTCGCCCAGTCCTCGCCGGCGACGTCCGCGTACGCGCCGTACAGGCCGCGGCTGCGGACGTAGTCCTCGACGTCAGGGGCCAGGAAGATGACCGGCAGCGGGACGAGCGCGGCGTCGAATGCGAGCGACGAGTAGTCGGTCACGAGGGCGTCCAGCCCGGGCAGCAGCGGCGTGACATCGAGGATCAGATCGGACCCGAGCATGCGCACACGGTCGGAGCGCACCGGCGGGACGTACTCGCCCGCACCGAGCGGATGGGAGCGGACCAGCAGGACCGCATCGCGGCGCTCCAGGACCTCGAGGATCGAGGACCACTCCGCTTCGGACGGCACGGCCGGATCCGCAGCCCCGTCACGCCACGTCGGCGCATAGAGCACCGATCTCGTCGCCGGATCGACGGGGCCGACGGCCCGGCGGATCCCGTCGCGAGCCGTCGCCCGACGCGATTGCGGAGTGTCCTGCGAGAGCACGTCCACGCGTGGCTCACCGGTCACCACGACACGGTCCTCGGCGAGTCCGAACGCCGATTCCAGTCGTCCGCGCACGAGGTGCGATGCGGCGGGGAGCAGTCGGATCCGCTGCGTCGCCGACCGGTACATCCACCGCAGGAGTCCGCGCACGGCTCGGGATCGGGGCAGCAGGGCGCTGCGCACCGTCTCCGGGGAGTCCAGGCCGATGCGCTTGAGCGGGATCCCGTGCCACAGCTGCACCAGATAGGCACCCGAGACCGCGTAGCGGTTCACGTCGCCGAAGCCGTGCGTGAGGACGACCACCTCTGCGCGGGCCGTCGCGAGGAAGCCGCGCAGCGAGGTCTTCCGAAGAGACGGGATGCCGCGAGCCGCCGCATCCGCCGCCTCTCGGTCGCTGCCGACCAGCCACACCGCAGGGTGTCCGTGCGCCGCGACCTCGTTCCACAGGGCGAGCGCCCCGTCGCCGATCCCGATGCCGCAGCCGAACACCCATGTACCGGCCCGGCGCGCAAGAGCCAGCGTGGCGATGCGGCCCAGGGCATAGAGCGGGATGCTCGCGATCTTGCGCGCGTTCCCCGCGCCGAACGAGAAGGACGCCACCCCGCGAGCCTATCGCGGGGTGGCGTCCTGATCCGGTCGGAGCGCTGCGCTCGACCGTCCTGCGGGGCGCAGCTGAGGCTTACTGGGCCAGCTCGCCCAGCGTGACGTCGATGGTCTGCGTCTTGCCGTCGCGGACCAGCGTGACCGTCGCGTCGCTGCCGGCGGCGGCCGCGCGCACCTGGGCGGTCAGGTCGGTGGCGTCCGTGACGGGCACTGCGTTGAAGGCGGTGACGACGTCGCCCACCTGGAGACCGCCGGCCTGTGCCGCGCCTCCGTCGACGAGCTCGGCGATCAAGGCGCCCGTGGTGGTGGAACCCTCGGCGGATGCCGCATCCTGCACGCTCGCGCCGAGAAGACCGTGAGTGGCCGCACCGGTGTCGATGATCTCGTCCGTCACGCGCTGGACGATGTTCGACGGGATCGAGAAGCCGACCCCGATGGATCCGGAGCCGCCGTCGCCGGTGCCGCCGGCCGTGGCGATCGCCACGTTCACTCCGATGAGCTTGCCGTCGCCGTCCACGAGCGCTCCCCCGGAGTTGCCCGGGTTGATCGCCGCATCGGTCTGGATGACCGCGATCGAGATCGATGCGCTGGGGGTCGAGGTCTGACCCTGACCGAAGTCGAACGTGAACGGACCGTTGTCGCCGTTCTCCTGCTCGGGTGCCTGGTCGGCGTCGGAGTCGCTCGAATCCGGCGCGGCCGACGATGCGATCTGGATGGAGCGGTTCAGCGCGCTGACGATGCCGGTCGTCACGGTGTTCGACAGCCCGAGGGGCGCACCGACCGCGATGGTCTCATCCCCGACGTTGAGCTCGGACGAGTCGGCGAACTCGATCGGGGTCAGGCCCGAGGCATCCACCAGCTTGATGACCGCCAGGTCGTACGTCGGGTCGGTGCCGACGACCTCGGCGTCATAGACCTGGCCGTCGGAGGTGGTCACGCGGATGGTGGCGTCGGCGGTGGCTCCGTCGAGGGTCACGACGTGCGTGTTGGTGACGACATAGCCGTCCTCGGTGAGGACGACGCCCGAACCCGTTCCGCCGGAGTTGCCGCCGGTGGCCGAGATCGTCACGACGCTCGGGGTGACCTTCGCCGCGATCGCGGTGGTCTGGTTCACGGAGTCGTCGTTGTTGACGGTGACCGTCGAGGGACCTGCCGCCGGGCTGGTGCCGGCCGGAGAGAAGAGATTGACCCCGGCGTACGCACCGCCGAGCCCGGCGGCGCCGCCCACGATGGCCGCAGCGACGATCAGGCCGACGACTTTGCCGGCACCCGACTTCTTCCTGGGCGCGGCCGTGGTGGTGGGAACCGTCCCGGTCGCGGAACGGTCGAACGGGACGGTGGGCTGCGTCTGGTTGAGCTCGGGGCGGGGAGCACCGGCGGCACCGAATGCGGAGGAGTACTGCGGCGCCGGGGCGGGCTGACCCGCGTATCCCTGCGGACGCGGCGCGCCGTAGGGCTGCTGAGCCTGCTGGGGGTAGGCAGGGTATCCGGCCGGACGGGCGCCGGGGTGCGGCGGCTGCCATGCGGGTGCCTGGCCTGCGGGAGCCTGGGGCGCCGAGGGCGCCTGAGGCACGGAAGGCGTCTGCGATGCCTGCAACGCCTGCGGCGCCTCTGCCGCCGGCTGCACTGCGTCGGCCGGCTGAGCGGTGTCCGCGGGGGTTTCGGGTGCGGGGTCTGCGGGGCGTTCGCCCTGGTTCTCGGTCATGGGATGCTCCTTCATGCTGTCACTACCGACCCTGCCGTCGGTTGCTGTGGGTTTCTTATGCCGCGGATGGGATTGATCTATGCAACCGATGTGACGCTGTCGGGTGTCCTGCCGTCGCGGGCCAAGTAGCGTGATCGGATGCGTGAGATTTCCGGATCCTGGCGGCGAACCCTCGCGGGTGCGGGCCTCATCGGCACGGACGGCTCCACCCGTCCCACCATCTTCGCCGAGATGTCGGCCCTGGCGGCCGAAACCGGTGCGATCAACCTCGGCCAGGGCTTCCCCGACGAGGACGGACCCGCCGAAGTGCTCTCCGACGCCCGGGCGGCGATCGCGAACGGCGTCAATCAGTACCCGCCGGGGCGCGGCATCCCGGACCTGCGGCACGCCATCGCCGAACACCAGGAGCGCTTCTACGGTCTGCACGTCGACCCCGACCGCGATGTGGTGGTCACCGCGGGTGCCACGGAAGCGCTCGCTGCAACCCTCCTCGCGCTGGTCGACGGCCCCGACGACGAGGTGGTCGTCTTCGAGCCGTACTACGACTCGTATGCCGCGGTCGTGGCCCTCACCGGCGCGCGTCTCGTTCCGGTGCCGCTGCGGTGGCCGCACTTCCAGCCCGATCTGGATCGGCTGCGCGATGCGGTCACCGATCGCACCCGGATCATCCTGATCAACGATCCCCACAACCCCACCGGCGCGGTCTTCTCCGCCGAACTGCGGGCCGAGGTCGTCCGCCTCGCCGAGCAGCACGGAGCGCTGATCGTCACCGACGAGGTCTACGAGCACCTCATCTTCGACCAGCCGCACGTCCCCCTCGCGACGCTGCCGGGCGCCTGGGAGCGCACCCTCACGATCTCCTCCGGCGGGAAGACCTTCTCCACGACGGGCTGGAAGATCGGCTGGATCAGCGGACCGTCCGACCTCGTGGATGCCGTGCTGGCGGTCAAGCAGTTCCTCACCTACGTGAACGGCGCGCCGTTCCAGCCGGCGACGGCGACCGGTCTCCGACTACCCGACGCGTACTTCCGCGGTATCGCCACGACCCTGCGCGCCAAGCGCGACCTCCTGGGCGCAGGTCTGCGAGCGGCAGGTTTCGCGGTGTCCGAGCCGGCCGGCTCGTATTTCACGGTGGTGGATGCTGCGGCTGTGGGCGCGACGGATGCCGCCGAGTTCTGCCGAACGCTCCCCGCGCGCGCGGGTGTCGTCGCGATCCCCCTGACCGCGTTCGTCTCGGCGGAGCACGCTGCGGACTACGCGAGCCTGGTCAGGTTCGCGGCGTGCAAGCGTGTCGAGGTGCTCGAGGATGCGGCATCCCGCCTCGCCGCCATGAGCTGACGGGGTCGCGCCGACCTGATCGGTCAGTCGCGGGGTCGCACCTCGAAGCGGCGCAGCCGCAGCGCGGGGTTCACGCGCCGGACGCGCGCCACGGCCCCCGCGTCGAGGTGGGTGACCGCGATGTCCGTGGCGGTGCCGATCGCGGCGATCTCCACGCCCTGCGGGTCGACGATCATCGACGATCCGACGCCGAGGGGCGGCGGGTGGTCCGCTGCGGCCACGTACACGGTGTTCTCGATGGCGCGCGCGTGCAGCAGCGTGCGCCAGTGGTGCTCCTTCAGGGGGCCGCGCACCCACTCCGCCGGGACGAGGATGACATCCACGCCGGCGTCCGCGAGCACGCGTCCGACCTCCGGAAAACGCAGGTCGTAACACGTCATGAGGCCGAAGCGCATGCCGAGCAGCTCGAACACCTCCGGCTCGGCGATCTCGCCGGGCTCGATCCAGTCCGATTCGCGCTGACCGAACGCGTCGTACAGGTGCAGCTTGCGATAGCAGGCCAGCACCCCGGACCCGTTCACGGCGACCACCGCGTTGCGGACCCTGCCCTCCGTGCCCCGCTCGAGCAGCCCGGCGACCAGATGCACGTCGTGCTCCGCGGCGAGACGGATGAGGGAGGCGACGAACGAACCGTCGATGTCCTGCGCGGCGCCTCTCAGGGAGTCGTCGAACGGGTCGACGAAATAGCTCGAGTACTCCGGGAACACCACCAGATCCGCACCCCGCGATGATGCCGCGGCCACCAGCCCCTCGATGACGACGAGGTTGGCAGCAGTGTCGGCGGTGGGGGCGAACTGTGCGACGGCGACGGCCGGCGACGGCGCGAGGACGTTCACCTTCGGCTCCGGACGCGGATGCGCATGACCGCCGGCGCGACCAGCCACAGCACGACGACCACGAGTCCGAGTGCGATCACGGCGACGGTTGCGGCACCGGCGTCGACGACCACGTCGAACACGAATCCGACGACGCCCACCAGCAGGACCGACACCGTGACGAGCGAGGTGACCAGCGCTGCATGACCGTACGCGACCACCTCCTTCTTCGCGCGCTGCCGGAAGAGGAATCGGTGCAGCGCCACGGGCGCGAGCGCGACGATCGAGGTCAACGCCGAGAAGATCACCAGTGCGAGATAGAGGCCGCGCTGTCCGTCGCTGAGGTCGGCGAACGCCGGCTGGAACGCCAGCGCCAGCAGGAAGCCGGTGAGGATCTGCGTGCCGGTCTGCATGACCCGCAGCTCCTGCAGCACTTCGCTCCAGTTGCGGTCTGCCCGCTCGCTGGGCGACTCATCCCGACCGTCGACGAGATCGTCGTGCGGAGAGGTGTCGCGCTCGGCAGCCATGGGTGCGTCGCCTCAGGCGGGCAGGTCGCGCAGCGCGTCGAGGGAGATCGCGTCGGCGACCTCGATGCCGAAGACCAGTTGCAGCGCCGCCTCGAATTCGCTCAGGCGCCCCTGCGCGGCGAACTCACGCGCGCGCACCGACGGCTCGTGGGCCAGCACACCTGCGAGGTGACGAAGCGCCCGCTCGGTGCGTGCATCCTCGTCGTGCGGTCGCACCCGCGCCACTTCGGCCTCCACCGCGGTCTGGATGTGTCCGCGCAGCGCGACGATCGCCGGGGCGGCCGCCTGCTCGGCGGCGAACTCCGCGGCAGCCGAGCCGACCAGCTCGTGGGCGCCCCGGCCGAGTTCGGGAAGCGTCGCGTGCCGTCCGATGAGCTCGAGGTCGAGGAGATCGACGCCGGGGAGCTGGCCGACCGACGGATCGACGTTGCGCGGGAGTCCCAGATCGACGATCAGGCGACGGGCGTCGACCGGAAGCGCCGGGACATCGTCCGCCGTGACGACGTAGCGGGCCGTGCAGGTGATCACGATGTCGGCGTCGCCGATCGCGGCGCGCAGGTCGGGTTCGGCGCGCAGGCCGAAGCGCGTCGCGAACTTCCCGGCGCGACCCGTCGCGGAGAACACACGGACGTCGGTGGCTCCACGCGCCTGCAATGCGGAGATCGTGGTGGCGGCATAGCTGCCGGTGCCGACGATGAGGACGCGGACGTCAGCCCAATCCGACACGCGGCTCTCGACGAGGTCGAGGGCGAGGCGGGCAAGCGATCGGCCGGCCGCGCCGAGGTCGGCCTTGGCCCGTACCTGACGTGCGGCGTGCGCTGCCCGCTGGAAGGCTGCCTCGAGTTCGCTGCTGGTGGTTCCGCACTCGCGGGCGGCGACCAGAGCGCGCTGGACCTGCCCGCTGATCTCCTCCTCGCCGACGACCATCGACTCCAGACCGGAGCTGACCGCGAACAGGTGCCGGACCGCGTCGTCGCCGTGCAGCGACACCGCCGATGAGCGCAGCGTCTCGGCATCTGCGCCGGCGCGCTCGATCAGTGCGTCCAGGATCGCCTCACGCGCGATCGAGCCACCGGCGGTCAGCGGCTCGTCCAGCTCGACGTAGGCCTCGAAGCGGTTGCATGTGGCGAGGACCACGGCGCCCCGGATGAACGGGTGCGCCGAGATCAGATCGGCGGCAGTGGAGTCGGCGATCCGGGCGACATGGTCGAGCACAGCGAAATCGGTGTTCCGATGGTTCGCTGTCAGGCAGAAGAGCACTGGGCGATTCTACCGGCTCGATCGTCACGGGCGTCCGCGAAAGGCCGGTCGATCGGCTCAGCGCCTACCCTGGAAGACATGCTGCCATCGACGAGCCATCCGCTGCACGCCGGCCGGACGGGCTCCTCGACCCTGGTCCGCGCGGCACGCGGCGAGCGCTCGGGCACGCGTCCGGTCTGGTTCATGCGGCAGGCCGGCCGGTCGCTCCCGGAGTATCGCGCCTCGCGAGCGGGGACCGAGATGCTGGATGCCTGTCTGCGGCCCGAGCTCGCCGCCGAGATCACCCTCCAGCCGGTGCGACGGCACGGCGTCGATGCCGCGGTGTTCTTCAGCGACATCGTCGTGCCTGTGCTGCTGGCGGGCGTGCCCGTCGAGATCGTGCCCGGCCGCGGCCCGGTCTTCGCCGACCCGATCCGCACACCGGCCGCCGTCGCGGCACTGCCCCCCGTCGACGAATCCGCCCTGGCACCGATCGCCGACGCGGTGCGCATCGTCGTCGACGAGCTGGGCGAGACGCCGCTGATCGGCTTCGCGGGCGCTCCCTACACGCTGGCCAGCTATCTGATCGAGGGCGGCCCGTCGAAGGAGCAGTTGCGCACACGTGCGCTGATGCACTCCGACCCCGCGACCTGGAGCGCTCTGCTGACCTGGTGCGCCGACGTGAGCGGCGCGTTCCTGCGTGCGCAGGTGCTGGCGGGGGCCAGTGTCGTGCAGCTGTTCGACTCGTGGGCCGGGTCGCTGTCCAGAAGCGACTACGAGACCTCCGTGGTTCCGTTCTCCCGTCGCGCGCTCGATGCCGTCGCGGGGCTGGACGTCCCACGCATCCACTTCGGGCTGGGTCTGGCCGAGATGCTCGATCTGGCACCGGGCCTGGGCGCCGACGTGGTCGGCGTCGACTGGCGCCTGCCGCTGGATGAGGCGTCACGACGCCTCGGGGGGAGCATCCCCCTGCAGGGCAACATCGACCCCGCGCTGCTGGGCGCACCATGGACGGTGCTCGAAGCGCACGTGCGCGACGTGCTCCGCCGCGGTGATGCGGCGCCCTCGCACATCGTCAATCTCGGCCATGGTGTGCCCCCGGAAACCGACCCGACGGTGCTGACCAGGATCGTCGACCTCGTCCACAGCCTCTGATGCCGGACTTCCTCGTCGTCGGGGGCGGTGTCGCAGGGCTCGTGGCGGCCCGGCGGCTGGCGCTCGGCGGCCGGAGCGTCGAGCTCCTGGAGGCGGGCAGCCTGCTCGGCGGCCAGATGCAGCGTCACACGCTGGACGCCGTGGTACTGGATGCCGCGGCCGAATCGTTCGCCACCCGCGGCGGCATCGTGGCGACGCTGCTGGCCGATCTCGGGATGGCGGAGGACGTCGTCCTGCCGGACATAGCATCGGCCTGGGTGTTCCGGACGGACGGGTCGGCCGCGCCCCTTCCCGCCACCGGGGTGCTCGGGATCCCCGGGCATCCGCTTGCCCCCGACGTGGTGCGCGCGATCGGCCTGCGGGCGGCGCTGCGTGCCTGTGCGGATGCCGTCCTTCCCGCCCGTGTGGGAGCCGACTCCGAGAACCTCGGAGCACTCGTGCGCGCACGCATGGGCCGCGGCGTCGTGGATGACCTGGTGGCGCCCGTCGTCCGCGGCATCCACTCACGGCATCCGGACGACATGCCCGTCGAGTCGGCCTCGCCCCGCCTCCGCGCGCTGCTGGCCGAGCGCGGTTCGCTGGCGGCGGCGGTGCGCAGCGTGCGCACCGCCGCGCCGGCGGGATCCCAGGTCGCCGGCATCCGCGGAGGGATGTTCCGGCTCGTGGACGCGCTCAAAGCGGACTGCGAGCGGCTGGGCGTCCGGATCGAGACCGGCGTGCGCGTGGACGGCGTCGAGCCCGGCGGGGTGAGCGTGGGCGGCCGGGTTCTCAGCGGCCAGGTTGTGCTGGCGGCATCCGATCCGACCCAGCCCGCACCGGAGCGACGCCGGCTCACCCTCGTCACCCTGGTCCTCGATGCCCCCGCCCTCGATGCCGCACCACGCGGGACCGGGGTGCTCGTCGCCGCCGGCGCACCCGGTGTCAGCGCCCGGGCGCTGACCCACATGAGTGCCAAGTGGGCGTGGCTGGCCGACGCCCTGCCCGGCAGGCACGTGCTGCGACTCTCCTACGACGGCGACCCGGCGGATGCCGTGCGCACAGCGATGCACGATGCCGAGGTGCTGCTGGGTGCACCGGTCGGAGGCCTCATCGACGCCGACAGCGTCGCGGTGTGGCGACCGGTGCCGATCCGCCGCGGTCCGCGAGCCGACGGTGTGCACGACATCGGCGAGGCGACAGCAGGCACCGGCCTGGCTGCCGTCATCGACAGTGCTGAGCGCGCGGCTCAGACCCTTCTCGGCGATTCGCGGTCGCCGGAAACCAGAGACAGGATGGTCCAGTGACAACTGCACCGACGAATACCGGCGACCTCCACTACACGCTCTGGGCCGTGCTGCGACGGCCGGAGACACCCAGTGCGGCGGTTGCGACACAGACGAGCATCGCCGAGGCGGTGTCGCAGCTGGAGGTCGACCTCCGGGGCATCTACGACGTCTCGGGACTGCGCGCCGACGCCGACATCCTCCTGTGGCTGACCGGCCCATCGGCGGAAGGGCTCCAGGCGGCCCTCCGCGCCCTGAGACGCACCACCGAGCTCGCGCCGCTCCTTCCGACCTGGAACGCGCTCGGCGTGCACCGCGACGCCGAGTTCACGCGTGACCACTCCCCCGCCTTCGCCCAGGGCCTGCCGCCCAAGACGTGGCTGACCGTGTACCCCTTCGTGCGCAGCTACGAGTGGTACCTGCTGCCGCCGGCCGAACGCGGCGCCATGCTGGGCGACCACGGACGCAAGGGCAGGGATTACCCGCAGGTGCAGGCGAACACCGTCGCCTCCTTCGCGCTCGGCGACTACGAGTGGATCCTCGGCCTGGAAGCCGATGAACTCGTCGATCTGGTCGACCTGATGCGTCACCTGCGCGACACGGAAGCCCGCCGGCACGTCCGGGAGGAGATCCCGTTCTTCACCGGGCGCCTTCTCACGCTCGACGAGCTGGCCGAGGTGCTCGCATGACCGAGGCCCGGATCGGAGCCGGTCGGCCATGACGCTGCGCATCGGGACCCGCGGCAGCGCACTGGCGCTCGCGCAGTCGCAGACCATCGCCGACAAGCTCGGCGCCCAGCTCGTGACGATCAGCTCCGAGGGCGATCGGTCCACGGCATCCCTCTCCTCCCTGGGCGGCGCCGGCGTGTTCGCCACCGCCCTGCGCGAGGCGCTGCTCGCCGGAGAAGTCGATGCCCTCGTCCACTCGTTCAAGGACCTGCCCACGGCGCCGGCACCGGGGCTGGCGATCGCCGCCGTGCCCGCTCGGGCGGATGCGCGCGACGCACTGTGCGCCCGCGACGGCCTCACCCTCGACACGCTGCCAGCAGGCGCCCGGGTCGGCACCGGCTCCCCGCGACGACGCGCGCAGCTGCTCTCGCGACGCCCCGACCTGGACGTCGTGGACATCCGCGGGAACGTCGACACCAGGCTCGGGCGGATCGCGGACGAGTCGTCGGACCGACTGGATGCGGTCGTGCTGGCGGCCGCGGGGCTGGACCGGATCGGACGAGCGGATGCCGCGACCGACCTGCTGGATCTGAACCGCTGGCCCACCGCCCCCGCCCAGGGAGCCCTGGCCGTCGAGACACGTGCGGGCGAGGAACGGCTCGCAGCGAGACTCGACCACCGCTGGACGCGCCTGGCCGCGGAGGCGGAGCGGATGGTGCTCTTCCGTCTGGAAGCCGGATGCTCCGCACCGATCGGCGCGCACGCGTTCGTGGAGGACGGCATGCTGTTCCTCACCGCCACCGTGTACCGGCCCGACGGCGGCGAGAAGCTCACCGCCTCGCACGCGCTCTACGAAGCCGACACCCGCACCCCGGGAACCGATCTCGCGGAGCGCGTCGCCGACGACCTGCTCGCGGCCGGCGCCACGGCCTTCACGACACTCGACGCGCATCCACGCAGCGCACAGGAGGACGACCGGTCATGACGAATTCCCGCGACGCGCATGGCGGTTTCCCCGCAGTGCGCGCACGACGACTCCGCGCCACGCCCGCATGGCGGCGCCTGACGGCCGAGACCCGGCTGCACGCGGCTGATCTCGTGCTGCCCATGTTCGTCCGGGAAGGGACGACCCAGCCGCTGCCGATCAGTTCCATGCCCGGCATCCACCAGCACTCCCTCGACTCGCTGCGTGCGGAGCTGAACCGCGCTGCGGGCGCCGGCATCGGCGGCGTGATGCTCTTCGGCGTTCCCGAGCACAAGGACGCCACCGGCTCCGGTGCGACGGACCCGGACGGCATCCTGAATGTCGCCACCCGGATCGCCGCCGAGGAGGTGGGCGATTCCCTGGTCGTGCAGACCGACCTGTGCCTTGACGAGTTCACCGATCACGGTCACTGCGGCGTGCTGGACCCGCACGGCGGCGTCGACAACGACGCCACGCTCGAGCGGTATCGCGAGATGGCCCTCGTCCAGGCCGACTCGGGCTCGCAGCTGGTGGGCCTGTCGGGAATGATGGACGGCCAGACCGCGGCGGTGCGCGATGCGCTGGATTCCGCCGGGTTCGCCGGGACCGCGACCCTCGCCTACGCGGCGAAATACGCCTCGGCGTTCTACGGCCCGTTCCGCGAGGCCGTCCAGTCCTCGCTGCAGGGCGATCGCCGGACGTACCAGCTCGACCCCGCGAACCGCCGCGAGGGTCTGCGCGAGGCGGCGCTGGACATCGCCGAGGGCGCCGACATCGTGATGGTCAAGCCGGCGATGTCCTATCTCGACGTGCTGGCCGACACCGCGGCCCTCTCGCCGGTCCCCGTCTGGGCGTACCAGGTCAGCGGCGAGTACGCGATGATCGAGGCCGCGGCCGCCCACGGGTGGATCGACCGCGAGCGCGCCATCGACGAATCGCTCACCAGCATCCGCCGTGCGGGTGCCGACGCCATCCTCACCTACTGGGCCGTCGAGGCAGCCGAGCGGTGGAGCAGGGCATGAGCGAGATCATCTCGGAGCGTCCGACGAACGAGCAGCAGGCGACCCGTGCCCGCGCCGTGATCCCCGGCGGCGTGAACTCCCCGGTTCGCGCGTTCGGATCCGTCGGCGGCACGCCGTTGTCGATCGTGTCGGCCACCGGCGCGACCGTGACCGACATCGAGGGACGGACGTACGTCGACCTGGTGGCGTCGTGGGGTCCGGCGCTGCTGGGCCACGCCCATCCTGAGGTCGTCGCCGCCGTGCAGCAGGCCGCTGCCCGAGGCCTGTCGTTCGGGGCGTCGACACCGGGCGAGGCCGAACTCGCCGAGCGCGTGATCGACCGGCTCACCGTGGACGGCACCGCGGCGCTGGAGCGGGTGCGCCTGGTCTCCACCGGCACCGAGGCCACGATGACCGCGATCCGGCTGGCCCGCGGCGCGACGGGCCGCGACCTCGTCATCAAATTCGCGGGCCACTACCACGGCCATTCAGACGGGCTGCTGGCCGAATCCGGGTCGGGTGTCGCCACGCTCGGCCTGCCCGGGTCGGCCGGCGTGCCGGCGCCGATCGCCGCGCAGACGCTCGTGCTCGCCTACAACGACCTCTCGGCCGTCGAGGCGGCGTTCGCGGCGCACCCGGACCGGATCGCCGCCGTCATCGTCGAGGCGGCCGGGGCCAACTCCGGTGTGCTGCGCCCGCAGCCGGGCTTCAACCGCGCGCTGAGCCGCCTGACCGCCGCGAACGGCGCGCTGCTCATCGTCGACGAGGTGCTCACCGGGTTCCGCGTCGGTCCGGCGGGCTGGTGGGGGCTGGAGGCGGACGGCACGATCTCGGAGGGTGCCGGCTGGACGCCCGACATCGTGACGTTCGGGAAGGTCATCGGCGGGGGGATGCCGCTGGCGGCGCTCGGTGGTCGCGCAGAGGTGCTCGAGCTCCTCGCGCCGCTGGGGCCGGTGTACCAGGCCGGAACCCTCAGCGGCAATCCGCTCGCCGTCGCAGCCGGTCTGGCGACCCTGCGGCTGTCCGACGCGGAGGTCTACCGACGTGTGGATGCCTCGGCCGACACGGTCGCGACGCTGCTGCACGACTCGCTCGAGGACGCCGGCGTGGCGCACGTGATTCCGCGCGCCGGGAGCCTGTTCTCCCTCGCCTTCCGCGACGAGCCGGTGCGCGACTACGCGGATGCGAAAGCGCAGGATGCCTGGCGATACCCGCCGTTCTTCCACGCGATGCGAGAAGCAGGCGTCTCGCTGCCGCCGAGCGTGTTCGAAGCCTGGTTCCTCACCGCCGCGCACGACGATGCGGCGCTCGAGCGCATCGCCGACGCCCTGCCCGGCGCCGCTCGCGCCGCCGCGGCGGCAACGCCACCGGGAAGCGGAACCTGACCGTGGACGACACCGCGGAAAAGCCGTGCTAGGCTTGATTCTTGTGCCGCGGGGTGGAGCAGCTCGGTAGCTCGCTGGGCTCATAACCCAGAGGTCGCAGGTTCAAATCCTGTCCCCGCAACAAAACGAGAAGGGCCCCGCTTCGGCGGGGCCCTTCTTCGCGTTCCGGGCGCGCTCCGCGGAGGCGTCGTCAGGTCGGGTCCAGCACGTCGCCGACTTCGGTGAGGAAGCGCGAGATGACCGCGAGCTCCTCGTCGGAATACTGTTCCGCCACGCTGCGCATGCCTGCCAGGTGCCGGCCGAAGTGCCGGAAGAACGATCGTCGCGACTCGTCGGTGAGCACGACGACGCGTGCTCGGCGGTCGTGCGGATGCGGCTGACGCTCCACGTGCCCCGATGCGGTGAGCCGGTCGAGCATCTTGGTGGTCGAGGCCGTCGAGATGCGCAGGTGCGATGCCAGTTCGTGCGGGCTGACACTCGACCCGCGCTGCTCGCGCATGATCAGCATGCGCAGCGCTGCAAGGTCGGTCGAGTTCATCTCCATGCCGCTCTTCATCTCGGCGTGCATGCGATCCATGGCGTCGCTGAAGGCGCGGATCGCCTGCAGCACATCCATGACGGATTCGCCATGGGCTGATGTCGCGGCCTCGACGTGTGGCATGTTGGACACTCCCTCCCTCCCCTTGTATCATCGGCGGAAGGATATCGCTAGCTAAACTAGCAAAATGAGGAGTGAACATGAACGACGTCGACCATGTGGTCCTCCTCGACGATGAGGGCCGCGCGATCGGCACGGCTCCCAAGAGCAGCGTCCACGGATTGGACACGGCGCTTCACCTCGCCTTCTCCTGTCACGTGATGAACCCCCGCGGTGAGGTTCTGGTGACGCGTCGAGCGCTGAGCAAGAAGACCTGGCCGGGCGTGTGGAGCAACTCGTTCTGCGGGCACCCTCGTCCCGCCGAGCCGGTGCTCGCCGCCGTGCACCGTCGCGCCGAGTTCGAGCTGGGACTCACCCTGACCGATCTGGAGCTGGCACTCCCCCTCTTCCGCTACCGCGCGACCGACGCGTCCGGAATCGTCGAGCACGAGGTCTGCCCGGTGTACACGGCGCGGACCACCCAGGAGCCCGTCCTGAACCCGCTCGAGGTCGCCGACGCGCAGTGGGTGGACCCCGCCGATCTGGCGGCATCGCTGGAGAGCACGCCGTGGGCCTTCAGTCCTTGGCTGGTCCTGCAGGCGGAGCAGCTGCACCTGTTCGACTCCGGGATGAGCAGGCAGCGCCGCGCGTCATGATCCCCCTCGAGACCCGCACGTCCATCGACGCCACGATCGATCGGTCGCTGCGACGGATCGGCGCTCGTGCCGGCGAACTCGGGCCCGGCTTCGGTGCACTCGCCGATGCGATTGCACGCGCGGCGACCGGCGGCAAGCGGTTCCGTCCCGCGCTGGTGGTCGCGTCCTACCGGGCGTTCGGCGGGGACGAGGATCTTCCTGCCGGCGTGCTGCCGGTGGCCGCGGCGTTCGAGCTCCTGCACACCGCCTTCGTCGTCCACGACGACGTCATCGACCACGACACCGTGCGCCGCGGCATCCCCAACGTCGCCGGTGAGTTCCGGATGCGTGCACGGGGAAACGGTGCGGATGCCGCGGGCGCAGCCCTCCTCGGCGACGCCGCAGCGATCCTGGCCGGCGATCTTCTGCTGCACGAAGCCGCACGCCTGATCGCCCTGGCGGAGGTCGACCGAGAGACCCGGGCGTCGCTCTTCGAGCTTCTGGACGAGGCCATCTACGTCTCTGCCGCCGGCGAACTCGCCGATGTGGAGAACTCGATCGTCACCGAGCACGTCGCCGCCGACGCGATCCTGAACGCCACGTTCAACAAGACCGCGGTCTACTCCTTCAGCGCGCCGATGTGCGCTGGGGCGCTGCTGGCGGGCGCAGGGTCCGAGGCCATCGTCGCGCTGCAGGCCGCGGGCGGCCGACTCGGGCTCGCCTTCCAGCTCGTCGACGACCTCATCGGGGCCTTCGGCTCCGAGGAGCAGGCCGGTCGCGAGGCCGGCGGAGACCTCCGCGAGTCCAAGCGCACACCGCTCATCGCCATGGCTCGTGAGAGCCCCGCGTGGCCGCGTGTGAACGACGCGCTCGCGATCGCGCACACCGGGCCGATCGCGGTGCGCGAAGCGCAGCGGGCCCTCGAGGAGAGCGGCGCCCGCCACCAGCTGCGCAGTCTCATCGGCGATACCCTGGATGATGTGCGCACGGCGGCGTTGGACCCGGCGCTTCCCCGCGAGGCCGCCGAGCTGCTGTACGACCTTTCGCGCACGGTGCAGGAGCGCATCCCGTGAGTCGCGAGCCAACCGGTCTGGCCCTCTACGACCAGACCGCGCAGGATGCCGCGGCCGCGGTGATCTCGGCCTACTCCACCTCGTTCGGACTGGCGACGCGTCTGCTGGGCCCGCGACCGCGACCGCACGTGCGGAACATCTACGCGCTCGTGCGTATCGCCGACGAGATCGTCGACGGCCCCGCCGCCGCGGCAGGGCTGGATGCCCGGTCGGAGCGGGGTGTGCTCGATGGCCTGGAGACCGAGACCCTCGCCGCCATCGAGCGCGGCTTCAGCGCGAATCTGATCGTGCACGCCTTCGCCCGCACGGCCCGGGAGTGCGGGATCGGCTCCGACCTCATCGAGCCCTTCTTCGCCTCGATGCGCACCGACCTCAGCACCGCACGGCATGACGCCGCATCCCACGACGATTACGTCTACGGGTCCGCAGAAGTCGTCGGGCTGATGTGCCTGCAGGTGTTCGTGAACGCCGGGTCCGGCCATCCCGTCCCCGCCCCCGCCGACCTCGCCGACGGCGCGCGGCGCCTGGGTGCGGCATTCCAGGACGTGAACTTCCTGCGCGACCAGGGCCATGACGAAGACGCCCTGGGTCGCGACTATCTGGGGCTGACTTCCGGCAGGACCAGTCGCACGCAGGTGCTGGACACCATCGACGCCGACCTGGCCGCCGCGGCAGCGGTCATCCCGCGCCTCCCGGCGGACTGCCGCAGGGCGGTCACCGCCGCCCACGACCTGTTCGCCGCCCTGTCCGCGCGCCTGCGCGAGAACAGCACGCCCGGGCGCCGTGTGCGCGTGCCGGACGCGGTCAAGGCCACGCTGGCCGCCCGGGCATGGCTCGGGTTCGCACCCCGGAGGAACCCTTCATGAGCACTGCCCACGACGCTTCGGGACACGCGCGATCGGGACCGGAGAAGGGTTCGGCAGTCGTCATCGGCGCCGGCATCGCGGGACTGGCCACCGGAGCGCTGCTGGCCGCAGAGGGGTGGAGCGTGCGGATCCTCGAGGCACGCGAGGTGGTCGGCGGACGCGCCGGCACCTGGGAGCACGGTGGCTTCCGCTTCGACACCGGCCCCAGCTGGTACCTCATGCCCGAGGTCTTCGACCACTTCTTCCATCTGCTGGGCACGAGTGCCGCGGAGGAGCTGGACCTCATCCCCCTCGATCCCGCCTACCGCGTCTACAGCCAGCCCCGGCAGAGCGATCCGTTCCCACCCACGGATGTGACCTCCGGCCGGGCGGCTGCGACGGAGCTGTTCGAGCGCATCGAACCCGGTGCCGGGGCGCTGCTGGATGCCTATCTCGACTCGGCTGCCGATGCCTACGACCTCTCCGTGAACCGATTCCTGTACGACACCTACGAGACGACCGCCGGCCTGCGGGATCCCGCTCTGCTGCGCCGTGCCGGGACGCTCGCGCCGCTGCTGACCAGGTCGCTGGCCAGCCACGTCGAACGACGATTCACCGACCCGCGCCTGCGCCAGATCCTCGGCTATCCCGCGGTGTTCCTCGGCGGCTCCCCGTACGGCGTGCCGAGCCTGTACCACCTGATGAGTCACCTCGACCTCGATGAGGGCGTGCTCTACCCGCGGGGCGGGCTGACCGAGGTGATCCGTGCGGTGGAGCGGCAGGCGCTGCGCTTCGGCGCGAGCGTGGAGACCGGGTGCGAGGTGGCCGAGATCACCACGACGGATGCCGCAGGCCCGGGCCGGGCCGCGGCGACCGCCACCGGCGTGCGGCTGACCGATGGCCTGCGAATCGACGCAGACCTCGTCGTCTCGACCGCCGACCTGCACCACACCGAGACGGCGCTCCTGCCGCCGAAGCTGCAGACCTACCCGCAGAAGTGGTGGGACAAGCGCACTCCCAGCCCAGGGGCACTGCTGATCCTGCTCGGCGTGGACGGCGCACTGCCCCAGCTCGCGCACCACACGCTCCTGTTCACCGAGCAGTGGCGGGAGAACTTCGAGGACATCTTCCAGTCGCCCACCCGGATCCCCGATCCCGCGTCGCTGTACGTGTGCAAACCGTCCGCGACGGACGGCGCAGTGGCCCCGACCGGCAGCGAGAACCTGTTCGTGCTCGTGCCGGTGCCGGCCGATCCGAGCATCGGGCACGGCGGCGTCGACGGCGACGGTGACCCGCGGGTGGAGGCGGCAGCCGATCGGGTGATCGCACAGATCGCCGACTGGTGCGGCATCCCCGACCTCGCCGAGCGCATCGTGGTCCGGCGCACGATCGCGCCGGGCGACTTCGTCGATGACCTCCACTCCTGGCGCGGCAACGCGCTGGGACTGGCCCACACGCTGGGCCAGAGCGCGATGTTCCGGCCGCGCAACGCCTCACGGAAGGTGCGTGGCCTCTCCTATGCCGGCGGTTCCGCACTCCCCGGCATCGGACTGCCGATGTGCCTCATCTCGGCGGAACTGGTCCTGAAGCGTCTGCGGGGCGATCGGACGCCCGGACCCCTCCCCGAACCGGCGAGGGTGTGAGGTGGGCGGTCTCTACCTGCTGGCGATCCTGCTCTCGGGAGCGGGCATCGCCGCTCTGGATGCACGCTTCCGGCTCGCGATGTGGGCGGCGCCCGCGCGGACGGCCATCGCGGTCGGGATCGGCACCGTGTTCTTCCTGATCTGGGACGCGGTCGGCATCGCGACGGGCGTGTTCGTGAAGGGCGACGGCCCGTTCCTGCTCGGAATCGACGTGGCGCCGCAGATGCCCCTCGAGGAGCCGTTCTTCCTCGCGTTCCTGTGCTACATCGGACTCGTCGTCTGGGCGGCAGCGCGACGCGTCCTGCCGAGCGGGCGGACCGAGCAGCGATGACGTACGCGGTCATCGTCCTGCCGTTCGTCCTGGCGACGGCTCTGGTCACGCTGGCCACGCTGCGCCGCCCGCGATTCGGTCGTCGCATGGCCGCCTCGGCAGTCGCGGCGGTGGCGCTGATGCTCCTGACCGCGATCTTCGACAACGTGATGATCGCGGCGGGCCTGTTCACCTATCCCACCGAGCATCTGAGCGGGATCCGCATCGGTCTGGCCCCGATCGAGGACTTCTCGTATCCGCTCTGCGCCGCCTTCCTCGTCCCCGCGGTGTTCACCCTGCTGCCGGCGCGGTCCCGGGCGCGGCGGGCATCAGTCGGCGGGGTTGCCTCGTGAACGGTTCGGCGGCGCTGCGCCCGGCATTTGTCCTTCGAGAGCTCTTCGTCGCGTCGCGGCCGGTGAGCTGGGTCAACACCGCCTACCCGTTCGCGGCGGCCTACCTCCTCACGACGCGTGCGATCGATCCCGCGCTCGTGATCGGCACGGTGTTCTTCCTGATCCCGTACAACCTCGCGATGTACGGCATCAACGACGTCTTCGACTACGAGTCGGACCTGCGCAACCCGCGCAAGGGCGGCGCGCACGGCGCCGTGCTGGACCGGCGCATGCACCCCGTCACGCTGTGGGCCGCGGCGATCGCCTGCTTGCCGTTCGTGGCGTACCTGGTCATCGTGGGATCACCGGCGTCCTGGCTCGTCCTGGCGGTGAGCCTGTTCTTCGTGGTGTTCTACAGCGCGCCGCCGCTTCGGCTCAAGGAGCGGCCGTTCGCGGACTCGGTGACCAGCAGCATCCACTTCTTCTCCCCCGCCGTCTACGGCCTCGTGCTGGCGGGTGCGGCCTGGACCTGGCAGCTCGTCCTCATCCTCGTCGCCTTCGCGCTGTGGGGGGTCGCATCGCACGCCTTCGGCGCCGTCCAGGACGTCGTCGCCGATCGCGAGGCGGGCATCTCGTCGATCGCGACGGCACGGGGTGCGCGCTGGACCGTCTGGTTCGCGCTCGCCTGCTACGCCGCCGCCGGCCTCGTGATGCTCGCGACAGCGTGGCCCGGCCCGCTGGCGGCCCTCGTGTGCCTGCCCTACCTGGCCGCTGTCTGGCCGTTCCGCAACGTCACCGACGACACTGCTGAGACGGCCACGGCCGGCTGGCGACGGTTCCTCTGGATCAACCAGATCGCCGGGTTCGCGGTCACCCTGCTGCTGATCTGGTTCTGGTTCCTCACCACCTGACGCGGAACGCCCGCCACCGCAGTGACGGGCGTTCCGGGATCGGTGCTACTGCTGCTCCCCGAGGGCGATCAGCTGCTGGATGGCCGCGGTCAGCCGGGCATCCGCCGCCGCGAAGGCGGTCAGGTCGCCCGCCTGCAGCGCGGTCTGCTTGTCGATCAGTGCCTGGCCGGCAGCATCCAGGGCCGCCTGATACTCGGTGGAGGGGGCGGTGCCGGGATCCGTCGGCTCCGGTGAGGGCGTCTCGCCGGGGGTGGGCTCCGGTGTCGGGGTCACGTCGCCGTCACCGGCATCCGCACCCGAATCGCCGCCGAACAGCGCATCCAGTGCCTCGCTCAGCGTGTTCTCGAACGCGACCTCGTTGCCGAAGGCGACCAGCACCTTCTGCAGCTGCGGGAGCTGTGTACCGCTGGATGCCTGCACGAACACCGGCTGCACGTAGAGCAGGCCACCGCCGACCGGCAGCGTCAGCAGATTGCCGTTGAGCACCTCGGACTGCCCCTGTTTCAGCAGGTTGATCTGCGACGAGATGATCGGGTCCGAGTTGAAGGTGTTCTGCACCTGCCCGGGACCGGGGATCGTCGTATCGGAGTCGACCTCCAGCATCCGCAGCTTGCCGTAGTCGTCGGACTTCACTCCCGCCTCACTGCCCGCATTGGAGTCCACCGCGAGGTAGCCCATCAGGACGTTCCGCGACGCCGTGCCCTCGGCCGCGGGGATGAAGCTCGTGAACATCGAGTAGCTCGGCGCCTCTTGCCCGGGCATCTGCATCGTCAGGTAGTACGGGGGCTGCAGCTGGGTCTCCAGCTGCGGGTCGTTCGGCGTCTGCCAGGCGTTGTCCCGCTGGTAGAAGGAGCCCGCGTCGTCGACGTGGTACACGCCGAGCGCATAGCGCTGCACCTTGAACAGGTCGGTCGGGTAGCGCACGTGGCTCATGAGCTCTCCCGACATCTCGCTGATCGGCTTGACCGTCGAGGGGTAGACGTTCTGCCACGACTTGAGGATCGGATCCTCGTCGTCCCACGCGTACAGGGTGACCGAGCCGTCGTAGGCGTCGACAGTGGCCTTGACCGAGTTGCGGATGTAGTTGATGTTGTCCAGCGCGAAGCGCTGCGCCGTCGCGTTCGAGTCCGAGATCGCCTGCTGCAGGCTCACCGTCGTCGAGTACGGGTAGTTGGCGCTGAGCGTATAGCCGTCGATGATCCAGACGATGCGGCCGTCCACCACACTCGGGTACGGGTCGCTGTCCAGGGTCAGGTACGGCGCCGCCTTCTGCACGCGGTCGACCGGGCTGCGGTCGTACAGGATCTGCGAGTCCTCGTTCACGTTGTCGGAGAACAGGATCTGCTCAGACTGGAACTTCAGGGCGTAGATCAGGCGGTCGAAGACGCTGCCGATGCTCGGCCCGCCGTCGCCGGTGAACGTCGTCTTCGTCTCACTCGCGCCGTCGGCTCCTGAAGGGTAGTCCAGCTCGACGGGATCGGTGCCCTCGGGTGCGCCGACGATCGAGTAGGTCGGCGAGTACTCGCCGAAGTAGACGCGGGGCTCGAAGTTCTCCTGATCGGAGAGGAAGCCGGCGGCGGGGATGCCGCGTTCGAGGAACACCGGGTCGCCGTCGGACGTGCGGTCGTTGCCCTTGGCCGCGACCATGCCGTAGCCGTGAGTGTAGACCAGGGTGGTGTTCTGCCAGGATGCTGCGGCGCCGAGCTGCTCCATGTCCAGCTCGCGCACCGAGACGACGGTGTCCTGGGAGGTGCCGTCGATCTCGTACCGGTCGACATCGAGCGGGTCGGCGAACTGGTAGAACCCGCGGAACTGCTCGAGCTGACGCACGGTGGGGCTGATGATGGCGGGGTCCATGATGCGGATCTGCGCGGTCGTGGCCGCATCCGCGCGGAGCGCGCCCGCCTCGGCGTCGGTGGTCGCCTGGAAGTCGGTCTTCTCGAGGCCGTCGATCCCATAGGCGGCCTGGGTCATGTCGATGCCGCGCTGGAAGTACTCGCGCTCCAGGCTGAGCTCGTTCGGGCGCACCTGGAACTGGTTGACGACCCAGGGGTAGCCGACGCCGACGACCAGCGACGAGACGATCAGCAGCGCCGTGGCGATCAGCGGGTATCGCCAGCGGCCGATGATGGCCGTGACGAAGAACAGGATCGCGACGATGATCGCGACGACCGCGAGGATCGTCATCCCGGGGATCACGGCGTTCACGCCGGTGTAGCCCGGCCCGGTGATGCGGTTGCCCGGCTCTACCAGCGTCTTGTAGCGGTCCAGCCACAGGCTGGCCCCCTGGACCAGGAGGTACAGACCGGCCAGGACCGCGAGCTGGATGCGCGCCGCCTTGGAGATGCGCAACTCCCGCTGACCGATGCGGACCGAGCCGTAGAGGTAGGCGACGACGGCCGTCACCAGCAGGCACACCAGGAGCACAGCCGAGATGAATCCGAGGAGCGCAGAGTAGAACGGCATCGCGAACAGATAGAAGCCGGTGTCCAGGTTGAACTGCGGGTCGGTCTGCGTCGTGGCCACACCGTTGAACCACAGCCAGGTGGTCTCCCACTGGGCCGACGCCGCGAAGCCTGAGAAGAAGCCGAAGAAGATCGGGATGCCCCACATGGCGAGACGGCGGAGGGGCTCGACGACCTCCTGGTAGCGGTCCAGCTGCGAGCTCAGCCGCGCATAGACCGGGCGGAGCCGGTACGCGAGCTGGATCGCGAGCCAGACCGGCACGGCCATCCCGACGAATCCGACGAGGAACATCACGACCCGGGCGATCCACTGCGTCAGCAGCACCGACTGGAAGCCCAGCTGCTCGTACCACCGCCAGTCGGCGTACAGGTTCGCGAAGACGAAGAACGCCACCACGAGTGCGGCGAGGATCGCGAGCGATATCGCGATGATGCGGCGCGAGCGGGAGGGGGTTGTGGCCGGGGTCGGCGCTGAGGTCGTGGTCACCGTTCAATCCTAGGCGCGCAGGTCCGCCCGGACGTCTGCGGCGTCATCGCCCTCGGCGAACTCCCGGCTGAACGCGACCGTCTCGTGATACTTCGGCCGGGTCAGCCCGCAGTGCAGGTCGGCAGGGCATCGAGGTCGCCGTCGCTGCTGATCGCGTCGAGCACGGCGAGCGAGTCCTCGAGGGTGCTCACGGAGAAGACCCGGAGGCCGTCCGGGACGTGCCCCACGACCTCGTCGCAGTTGCTCGAAGGAGCCAGGAACCAATCGGCACCGGCATCCTTCGCGCCGTACAGCTTCTGGCGGATCCCGCCGATCGGACCGACCGTGCCGTCTGCGGTGATCGTCCCGGTGCCGGCGACGTTCTGACCGCCGTTGAGCTCGCCGGGGGTGAGCGTGTCGATGATCCCCAGCGCGAACATCATCCCGGCGCTGGGTCCGCCGACGTTGTTCAGCTGGATGGTCACGTCGATCGGGAAGTCGTAGTCGGTCGTCAGGTTGACCCCGATCACCCACGAGGTGTCGCCGTTGTCGGCGGTCGCCTGCGTCGGGGTGATCTCCACCGACTGCTGCTGGCCGTTGCGCTCGATGAGCAGCTCCACCGGCGCGCCGTTCCCGTCGTTGATGATCGCGCGCAGGTCGGTGACATCGGCGACCGGCTCGGCATCCGCCTCCAGGATGATGTCTCCCTCCTGCAGGACGCCGTCGGCCGCCGCATCCGCGATCACCGAGTAGACCGAGAGCTGCGCGCCGACGTCGTAGCCGAGTTCGCTCAGTGCAGCGGCGGTCGCCTCGTGCTGCGAGTCGACCATCATCGCCGCGCTCTCCTCGTTGCGCTGCTCGGTGGTCTGATCCTTCGGGAAGACGGAGTCGATCGGCAGGACGGCCCGGCTCGGGTCGAACCAGGCGACGGCGAGCTCGAACCAGGACGGCGTGCGTTCGCGGTTGCCGACGACCTGGACCGTCAGCAGGTCCAGCGCCCCTTCGGTCGGGTACGTCTCGGCGCCTTCGATCGAGATGAGCGGTGTCTCGGTGCCGTCTGCGGAGGCCGCGGTGCCGAGGGTGTTGTAGACCGGGCCGGGTCGCTGGATCACGTACGAGGTCGGCAGGAAGGTGATCACCAGCAGAACGACGAGGGCGACAGCCAGCGCGATGATGCCCGCCGTCATGCCGCGCGAGCGCTGCCGTCGCGGCTGGGCAGGCGTGATGGTGACGTTCTGGTCGAACAGCGCCACGGGTGGACCTTTCTGTGCCTGGTCGTTCGCGACCGGCGTACAGGGAAAGGGTCCGTGCCGGGTGGTGCGATGATCCGTGCGACTAGCGTAGATGGCGAGGTCATGACCCGGCTGAGAGGCGCCTGAAGTGGTGGATTCGAACGATGAGAACGAGCAGAGCCCAGAGGACCAGTTCCAGGATCTGATCCGGCAGCTGTTCGGCGGCGAGGGCGGTTCGGTGGACCCGGAGCAGCTCGCCCAGCTGCGCGGAATGGGGATCGATCCCGCCATGATGCAGACCGTCATGCAGCACCTGCAGGGCGCGTTCGCGGCCGGTGGCGAGACGGGCATCTCATGGGACCTCGCTCAGCGCCAGGCGCTGCACATCGCCAACCAGGACGGCCTGGGGGTCACCGATGGTCAGCGCACCGATCTGGATCAGGCCTTCTCCCTCGCGAGCCTCTGGCTCAGCGAGGCCACCACGATCTCGGACCTGGCCTCGGTGCCGCGCACGATGACGCGCGGCGGGTGGGTGGAGGCGACGCTGCCGGTCTGGCAGGAGCTCGCCGAGCCCGTGGCGACGAGCATCGCCGACGCGCTCACCGCCGCCTTGAGCGAGCAGGCGCCGGAGGACATGCAGGGCCTGGTGCAGGGCGCCGGACGCTTGATGCGCACCGTCGGCGGCTCCCTGTTCGCGAGCCAGCTCGGTCAGGTCGTCGGAAACCTCTCCAAGGAGGTCGTCAGCGGCGGCGACGTGGGCATCCCGCTGATGCCCGACGGCGAGGCCGTCATCCTCCCGCAGAACTTCGCCGACTTCGGTCGCGATCTCGCGATCCCACACGACCAGCTGGCGCTGTACATCGCGACGCGCGAACTGGCGCACGCCCGGCTGTTCCGGCACGCCCGCTGGCTGCGGCTGCACGTGCTCTCGCAGATCACGGACTTCGCGCGCGGCATCCATGTCGACACCGAAGCGCTCGAAGAGCTCGCCTCGCGTTTCGACCCGTCGCAGCCGGACGAGCTGCGCAGTGCGCTGGAGAGCGGCGCGCTGCTGCCCACGCGCAGTGCGGCACAGGACGCTGCGCTCGTCCGCCTCGAGAACCTCCTCGCCACCATCGAAGGATGGGTGGATGTCGTGACCGCGGCCGCGACCTCACGGCTCCCCTCCGCCGACCGGGTCGCCGAGGTCGTGCGACGCCGGCGTGCCGTCGGCGGGCCGGCGGAGCAGGCACTGAGCTCACTCGTGGGACTGGAGCTGCGACCGCGCCGCATGCGCGAGGCTGCCGCGATGTGGCAGGCCGTGACGGATGCCGTCGGCGTCGCCGGTCGCGATGCCCTGTGGGACTACCCCGACCTCATGCCCACCGCCGAGGACATCGACGACCCCGCCGCGCTGGTGGCTCGGCTCGAAGCCCGCGCCCGCGGTGAAGAGCCGGCGCCCGACGAGATGGACGACGCGCTCGCCCGGCTGCTCGCCGGCGAGGACACGCCACCCGAGCCGGAGGACCCCCGCCCGGTCTGATCGGCCCGGTCCGCCGGTCGGCAGAGCGCGCATCGTCTCCTCCCCAGGCATCGCAGCGCTTCGGACGGCGACGCAAACCTGTGGACAGCAGCATCCGCTGCACCCCACCCGGCACACTCGGGGAATGCTCCGACTGGACCCGGCTTTCCCTGTGCTGTGGCGGTCGGTCACGACCATGCAGTTCGGAATCGACGCCGTCGTGGTGGTCGAGGACCCCGCACCCTGGCAGGGCCGGCTGATCCGCGAGTTGGAGCGTGGTCTGCCGGAGGCCGCGCTCGAGCCGGTCGCCGAGTCCTTCGGCGCCCCGGAGGGCGCAGCCACCGAGTTCGCGCGACGGCTCTCCCCGGTCCTGGCGACCGCGCTCGCCGACCTGCGCATCGGGCTGCTGGTGCCCGAGCGCTTCCCGTCGACGCTCGCCGAGAGAGTGCGCGCGGGCCTTCGCTCGGCCGGCGTCCAGACCCGGGACGCGTTCCGGTGCGACGTCCCTGACGACGGTTTCGACAGGGCGATGACCGTCGTGGTGCTCGCTGCGCACCTCCTCGAGCCGCAGCGAGGCAGTGCGCTGATGTCACGCGACCTCACGCATCTGCCGATCGTCTTCACGGCCGGACGCGTCGAGATCGGCCCGCTGGTCATTCCCGGCACGACGGCGTGCTTGGCCTGCATCGCCGCGCACGCCCGCGACGAAGACCCGCAGTGGCCGGTGCTGGCTGCTCAACTGGTGGGTCGCACGCCGCCGGAGGTGTCGGAATCGATCGCCCTGGAAGCGGGGATCGTCACTGCGGCCCTGCTGCGCGAGGCAGCTGAGGACCGGCTCCCTGCGCGCGTGAGCCTGCACGAGCGCTCGCTGCACCGCTCGCAGCGGGTCTTCCCCCCGCACCCGGCCTGTCTGTGCGGCGCCCTCGCGACGCGCTTGCCGCAGCCTGCAGCGCCGACGCGCCGATCTCCCGCGCGAAGCGCGACTGCTGACGATCACGAGACCCGCTCGACCACGATACCGAGAGCGTTCGCGCGGCCCGCGTGATGCCGACGTACGCGAGGCGGCGCTCCTCATCGACTTGTTCGAACGTCGTCGCGTAGCTGATCGGCAGCAGCCCCTCCGAGAAGCCGAGGAGATGCACGTGGTCCCACTCGAGGCCCTTCGCGGCGTGCAGGGTCGCCAGGGTCACGGTGCGCAAAGCCGGCTCATGCTGTGCCCGCGCGCGCGCCTGCAGCTCGTCCGTGAACCCCCGCAACGTCGTCCCGGACGGCGCTTCCTCGGCCAGCCGGAGGATCGCCGCGCGCGCTTCCCACGCATCTCGCAGCGCGCCGCCGGCCTGCGGCGGATCGTCGGTGAGTCCGCGGGTGCGGAGGATGTCGCGAACGGTGTCCACGAAGCTCGTGTCGATCGGCGCGACGGATGCAGCGCGCAACTCCATGATCGACTGGCGCACTTCGGGTAGGTCGAAGAATCGTCTGCCGCCGAGCACCGTGGCGGCGATCCCCAGGTCGGCGAGGGCGCGGATGAGCTCGGCGGACTGCGAGTGGGCACGGTAGAGGACGGCGATCTGCCGCGGATCGGCACCGCCGTCGATCCGGCCACGCACGGCGGCGGCGACAGCGCGGGCTTCGGCCAGATCGTCGTCGTACGCGGCGATCGTGGGCACCTCGCCGGATGCGCGGCCCGTGCCGGCCGGGGCGGTGATTTCCAGCGCGCCGGCCCGGCCGCGCATCAGCTCGTTCGCGACCGTGAGGATCGCGGCATCCGACCGGTAGTTCGTCTCCAGACGGATCACGCGGGCATCCTCATGACGGTGCGCGAACTCCAGCAGGTAGCGGGCATCGGCGCCCGCGAACGAGTAGATCGTCTGGCTCGCATCGCCCACCACGCACAGGTCGCGACGGTCGCCGAGCCAGAGCTCGAGGAGCCGGTGCTGCAGCGGCGAGACGTCCTGGAACTCGTCGACGGTGAAGTGGCGGTACTGCTCGTGGACGGCGGCCGCGACGTGCGGTTCGGCCTCGAGCATGCCGGCGCACGCCAGCAGCACATCCTCGAAGTCGAGCTGCCGACGCGTGTCCTTGAGCTTCTCGTACGCGCGCTGCAGGTCGGCGACCCGGGACACCTCCAGGCGGCCCACCCCCTCCGGACGGGCGAGCGCGTACTGCTCGATGCTCAGCATCGACACCTTGCGCCATTCGATCCCGCTCGCGACGTCTCGCAGCGTCGCGGTGTCCGGATCCAGGCCCATGCCGTCGGCGGCATGGGCCAGCAGCCGCACCTTGTTGTCCACGATCGACGGAGCGGAATCGCCCGCGACCGTGGGCCAGAAGAAGTTCAGTTGCGCCAGTGCGGCAGCGTGGAAGGTCCGGGCGGCGACGCCGTCGACGCCGAGCGCCCGAAGCCGTCCGCGCATCTCACCGGCTGCCTTCGCGGTGAACGTGACCGCCATCACGCGAGCCGGCGAGTACGCGCCGGTGTCGACGCCGTGCGCGATGCGATGCGTGATCACGCGCGTCTTGCCGGTCCCGGCGCCGGCGAGCACCACGACCGGTCCCCGCAGGGCGGTGACCGCCTCGAGCTGCTGCTCGTCGAGGCCGAGGAGCGCCCGGTCGCTCATTCCCCGCTCGCGTACCAGTCGCTGATCAGGCGGTACGCGATCGAGGCCGGTCCGGGCAGGAGCACGTCGCTCGTACCGGCAAGGCCCGCGCCGATCTCGTCTCGTTCGAACCAGCGCACCGCGACGATCTCCTCGCCGTCGGCCTCCGCAGCCGCGTCGTCGGCGGCGGTCGCCAGGAATCCGAGCATCAGCGATCGCGGATACGGCCACGCCTGCGATCCGCGATAGCGGACGTCGACGACATCCACCCCCGCCTCCTCGCTCATCTCGCGCAGCACCGTCGCCTCCAGCGACTCGCCCGCCTCGACGAATCCGGCGAAGCACGAGAAGCGATTGCCGCCCCACATCGCGTTGGACCCGAGGAGCAGCCTGTCGGGGTGGGTCGCGCTCGTGACCGCGACGATCACCGCCGGGTCGGTGCGGGGGAAGTGCTCGCGGCCGCAGCCCGGGCAGTGGCGCGACCAGCCGGCATTCTTCAGGACCGTCCGCGTGCCGCACGCCGGGCAGAACGGCGCGTCCAGCAGCCAACGGCCCAGGCTCAGCGCCTCGACGAACGCCGAGGCGTCGTGTTCGTCCAGCGCACCGCCGACGCTGCGCAGCGCCGCCCATCCAGCGGGTGCGGTGAACAGCTCGTCCTCGGACTGGGCGAAGACGGCACCGAGCACGAAGGCGCCGTCCGCTTCGCGGCCGAGCAGAGCCCACTCGGCGCCGTCCGGGACATCGGTCGGCGACAGCCAGTGCAGCGTGTCGGCGCTGTGCAGCGGAGCACGATCGCCGTGGACGACCAGAACCCGCGTCTGGGCGAGCCCGCGCGCGGTCTCCACGATGTTCGACGTCGAGCGCTCCTCGGCTGCACGATCCAGCCCCGAGCCGGCGAGGGCGGGAAGCGGAAGGCCCTGGGGCGCGGTCATGCAGGACCTCTCTGCGTTGGGCGACAAGCCGGGCGTGGCGCGGGGATGTGCGGGCGTCCCCGACCTAACCTGGCCTCATGGCACGCTCACCCCTCACTTTAGCCGCGTCGGTGACCTCGGCTCTGCCTCGGGTCGGCGTCGTCGGATTCGGCGCGCTCACCGAAGGAGCGACCGGCCGGTACGACGCCGCCGTCGCGGACCTCGATGACGGGCGGCGAGTCGTCGTCCGCGCTCCCGCCGACCCGTCCTCCGCCTCGGAACTGGCCGCCGAGGCGCGCGCGCTTCGCGCCCTGACCCCGGGGGTGCGTGGTCTGCTGCCGTTCCGCGCGCCCGAACTCCTCGGCGAAGCAGGACTCGGCGAGACCCGCGCGGTCGTGGTCGACTTCCTGCCCGGGTACCGGGTGGATGCCGCGCATCTGCCGTCCGGTCGTGGCGCAGCGACTTCGATCGGCGAGGCCCTCGCCGCCCTGCACGCGTTGCCGCTGTCGATCATCCGCACCGAGGGACTCCCGGTGCGCACGCCCCAGCAGGTCCGCGATGACGTGGCACGACTGGCGGATCGGGCGGCGGCCACCGGCTCCGTCCCGGTGTCCCTCATCGTGCGCTGGAAGCGCGCGCTGGCCGCCGACGAGCTGTGGCGGTTCGAGTCGGCGGTCGTCCTCGGCGGAGCAGGTGCGGCGTCCTTCCTCTTCGAGGATGTCGATGCCGAACCCCGCGTCACCGGAGTGCTGGAGTGGCACGGACTCTCCGTCGGCGACCCGGCGTCGGATCTGCAGTGGCTGGCCTCCGCGCCCACCGCGGCCGACGACGTCTACGCCGCGTACGTGGCGCACAGTCGCCGTGCCCCCGACGGTCTGGCACGCGAGCGCGCGCGCCTCTACGCCGAACTCGAGTTCGCCAAGTGGCTCGTGCACGGTGCCGAGGCCGGCCGCGCCGACATCGTCGACGATGCTGTGGGGCTGCTCGAATCGCTCGCCGCGGGTGTGCGCGACGATGACATCGTGCTGGATTCCGCGCTCGGCGTGGACGATGCCATCGCGCTGCTGGATCGTGTCCCCGCGTCAACGGCGGCGGTGGACACGTCCATGCAGACCGACGCCTACGACCCTGAAGAGCTGTCCCTCTGGGTGACCGGCGACATCGATGAAGACGAGGGTGGTTCGGCGGCCGACTCCGATCCCGTGCCCGTCGACGCTCCTGTCGCCCCGGCCGCCTCGCACGACGACACCTCGACGGCGCCGATCGACATCTCGGCGTGGACGAGGCAGACCGCCGCCCCCGCCGACGACGCCGAGGTGCAGGCGGATGCAGCTCGCTCGTCGGACGCCGCGCTGAAGCGCTGGCTCGCCGACTGATCCTTCCCCGTTCACGTCGAGCTCAGGCGCGCAGGACCAGGTCGGCGGCGACGTAGTACAGCGCGACGTCGATGTCCTCGACGGGCACTCCATGCTTCTCGTGGTACGCGCGCCGGTAGAGCTCGAGCTGCAGCATCCGCTCCTCGCGCTCCGCTCCCGAGCGCGGTGGCGCACCGGTCTTCCAGTCGACGATCTCGATGCGCCCACCGCGGTCTTGCCTGCGGTACACGGCATCGAGCTTGCAGATGACGATGTGCGGTCGGCCGTCGAGATCGGTCAGGGTGAAATCGATCTCCGTCTCGACCTCGATCGGGCTGAGGGGCCCCCATTCGGAGGCGGCGAAGGTCGCCTTCAGCTGCTCGAGGATCGCGGAATCCTCTGAGGACACCGCGGCCGAGGACGGGTCGTCCTCGTGCTCCCAGAGCGCGTCGTCGAGTGACCCGGCGGTACCCACCCGTCCGGAGCGATGCTCCACCCAGGCGTGGAAGAGCGTTCCGCGGCGCGTCTGCTCGAACGGCCGCTCCGGAAGCGGCCGGGCGAGGCGGCCGACGGCGGCGTCGTAGTCGGAGACGAACTCCTTGAACCGGGACGCGGCGATACGGGTCGGCGCCGATCCGACGGCGGGCCTGGAGCGCGCCTCGCGCTCGGCGAGCAGGAGCGAGACGTCGGCGTCGGGTTCGGCTCGCGGTGACGCCAACGCACGCTCCACAGCCGCTGCCGCGGCGTGCACGGCGGGCCGTCGTGCGCCGAGCGGATCGATCGGCCACGACAGCGTTCGCCGCTCCCCCAGGTACGGGTCGTCTCCCGGATCGTCCTCGGGAAGCTCGACACCCAGCGCTTCCGCGATCTCGGTGAGGAACACGCTGCGCTGTCGAGGTCGTTTCGTCCCCGACCAGCTCGCTCCGGTCAGCAGCAGGTGATCGCGGGCGCGGGTGACGGCCACGTACGCCAACCGCCGGTCCTCGTCGAGCTGGCGGGCGCGGTTGGCAGCGACGAACGCATCGATCGCCGCCTTCAACTCCTGCTGGTTCTGCGCGCTCTGCCAGCCGAGGGCGGGAAGCCATGCGGAATCGCCCCGGAACGAGTACGGCAGGATGCCGAATCCGAGCCACCCCTTCGTGTCGCGGGCCATGCTCGGAAGCTCGTCTTTGACCAGCCGCACCACGGCGACGGCGTCCCATTCGAGTCCTTTCGACCCGTGGATCGTGAGCAGCTGCACCACGTCGTCCTCGGGCGGCTCGGTGCGGGGTGCGAATTCGTCCAGCTGCTCCGCGTGGTCCAGCCACGCGAGCAGGTTGCTGATCGAGCCGGACTCGTCGGCTGCGAGGAAGCCCTGCAGCTCGTCGACGAACGCGCGCAACTGCGACGACGCGATGCGCGCGGGGCCTCGCGCCTCGTTGGCTGCCAGCTCGATGTCCAGTCGCAGCTCGAGCTCGATCAGGCGGACCAGCTCCGGCACCGGCATCCCGATCGCCCGCCGAAGTCCGGCGAACACCACGGCCGCCTCGCGCAGCCGTTCGCGCGCCGCCGGCGTGAAGCCCGCCAGCCACCCGTGGTCGGGAGCGTGCCGCGGGAAGAAATCCAGGGCGTCGATGAGCGAGCCGTCCTCGTCGCCTGCGCTGCTGCGGATCCGCTCGATCACTTCCGGCGCCAGCGGCTGCAAGGCGGTGTCGTGGCGGGCGATCCGCCGAGCCAGCGCGGCCAGTTCGCGAAGGTCGGGCAGACCGATCGAGAAGCGCGGACCGGCCAGCAGTCGGATCAGCGCCGAGCCCGCGGTCGGATCGCTGAGCACACGGAGCGCGGAGACGACGTCGACGACTTCGGGGGTGGAGAGGAGTCCACCCAGCCCCAGGATGCGGTGCGGGATGCCGCGTCGCCCGAGCGCGTCGCCGAAGCGGACCATGTGCTTCTTGCTGCGGAACAGGATGGCGCCGGTGGTCGGGCGGCCCTCGCGTGCCCGGGCGGCCCGGACCTGTGCGAACCACGCGGCTACGCGGTCGGTCTCGGCGTCCAGGTCGGCGTCGAAGGCGAGCTGGACACGGCCCTCGGGAGCCGCCGGTCGGGCGCGCAGGGCCTGCACGGGAACCGGCGCCGAATCCGCCAGCGGCGCCAGCACGGCGTTGGCCGCCTCCAGGACCGCCGCACTGTTGCGCCAGCTGGTCAGGAGCGAGAATCGGGCGCACTCCGCATCGGGGCTGAAGGCGGCGGCGAAGCCGCCGAGATTCCCGGCGCTGGCACCCCGCCACCCGTAGATGGCCTGATGCGGATCGCCGACGGCCATCACGGCGGTCCCGGCGAACAGCGTCGCCAGCAGGTCGGTCTGCACGACGGAGGTGTCCTGGTACTCGTCCAGCAGCACGACGCGATAGCGCTCGCGCAACTCCTCCGCGACCGCGGCGTGCGCCCGAACCACCTCCAGAGCGCCGGCGACCTGATCCGAGAAGTCGAGCACACCGATGCGGCGCTTCTCGATCGCGTACTCGCGCGCGAGGTCGGTCAGCAGCGCCAGCGCGGAGACCTTGCCCTCGGCATCCTCCACGTCTTTGTAGACGACGGTGGCGCGGCTGGTCGACGGCTTCTCGAGCACCGTGCGGAATCGGCTCGGGAACCGGGCGAGTTCGGCGAAGTCGACCAGGTTGTCGGTGCCGTCGCGTGCGATGCGCAGGGCGGCGTCGATGATGCTGCGGACCGCCTCCACACGCTCCTCGAGCCGCGGATCATCGGAGGCGAAGACGACACGTCGCATCAGCAGCCAAGCCGCGGATTCGGACAGGATCGCCGCCTCGGCGTCCCGGCCGATCCGGACGGCGTGCTCGCGCACGATCTGGTCGGCGAAGCTGTTGTACGTCGAGACCGTCGGCCGGTGCAGCAGCGCATCGTCATCAGGCTCGGCGGAGTCGGCGCCGACCAGCACAGCCAGCGCGTCCATCGCGCTCGCGCGCGACGCGGTCGCCGCCGACGCATCGGAGTCGGACGCGCGCTCGAGCTCGGCGAAGACGTCCAGGCGACCGTCGGCGTGCAGCACCGGGAGGGCGGGCAGCAGCCCGCGTCGCTCGAACTCGGACAGTCGCTGCAGCCGACGCTGGATCCGCTCGGCGAGCTCGCCGGCCGCCTTCCGGGTGAAGGTCAGACCGAGCACCTCGTCGCGGCGGACCAGTCCGTTGGCGACCAGCCACACCACCCGCGACGCCATGGTCTCGGTCTTGCCGCTGCCCGCGCCGGCGATCACGAGCGCCGGCGCCAGCGGCGCCTCGATGACCGCCGCCTGTTCGGCGGTCGGGGGGAACTGTCCGAGCGCCGCGGCGATCGTGACGGCCGAGAGCCGTGCGGAGGCCGACGAGGGAGCGGATGCCGGTGCGGCACCGATCGCAGTGGCGCTCATGACGCGCTCACCGCCCCCACGGTGTGGATCCGGCACAGCCCGTAGGAATGCTCGTCGCGACAGTGCTCCTCGAACGGTGCAGTGAACATCGTCCCGCGCATGACCGAGACCGCCGCACGGATCCGGGCGAGGAAGGCCTCACGGCTCTCCTCGTCGAAGGGCGGCTGCCACGGGGTCGCGTAATCGGCGCGCGTGGCGGTGGGCCGGAGCACCAGCAGCTTCGCGCCCCCGGGCGGCAATCCGGCCGCCGCCGGGATCGCCCCGGATTCGAATGCCAGCTGGTAGGCGCCCAGCTGCGGGTTGTCGACCACCTTCGCATCGGTCTGGGGCTCGCGCTTGCCGGTCTTCAGGTCCATGATCACGACCGTGCCCTCCGGCGTCAGCTCCACGCGATCGATGTATCCGGACAGGATCGCGCCGTGGTCGAACGCCTCCTCGCCGTCGAGGGGGATCGCGACTTCGAAGTGCGGCTCCGCGCCGATCAGGCGACCACCGGACTGCTCGAAGCGGTGCAGATACAGGTGCAGCCTCCGCACCAGGTCCCGCGCGCGCGTCTGCTCGGCGCGGTCACGCCACGGCGCCTCGAACGTCAGCTCGGGCCAGCGCGACTGCACCGCGGCCCACAGACCCGCTTCATCGGTGCCCTCGGCGTGTTCGAGCGCGGCGTGGATGATCGTCCCGATCCCGGCCGTGGTTCCGCCCGCGTCTCCGCCGAGGTCGCCGATGACCCAGTTCAGCTCGCACTCCTCGAGCGTGTGCAGGCGCGACGGCGAGACGCGCACGTCCTCGATCGCCAGGTCCCGCAGCGGCCCGTCGGAGCTGGGAGACGGCACGCCGTACCATTCGCCGGGCGCCGCGCCGGGAACCCCCGCATCGGTCAGCAGCGCCAGCTGTGCGGCCGCATGCGCGCCGCGCACTCGGGCGGACGGATCGGTCAGCCCGCGACGGTACTGCGCCACGAGCCCGCGCAGGGACAGCGGATGATCGACGCTTCGCCGCTCGATGTCCGGCAGGAACTCGAAGAACACGCTCGGACCGGTGTCGTCATCGTCGACGGCGGTCACCACCACCTGGCCGGTCGCCCGCGACATCGCGCGTGCGAGCAGCCGCAGCTCATCGTGCATCGCCGCCCGACGCCGGTCGAGGGTGCCGGCGGGGACGGATGCCTCGGCCGCCGCATCCGTCAACCGCCACGTCTCCAGCAGGCTGCCGCGCAGCCGCGTGTTCGGCCACACGCCGTCCTGCATGCCGGCGATCACCACGGTGTCGAACTCGGTTCCCAGCGCGCCCGCGGGGGTGAGGATCTGCACCGCGTCGCCCCTGGACGGCGGGTCGAGGCGGTCCTCGGCGACGTCGCTGTCCAGGACGCCCCGCACGAAGACGCGGGGATCGGCATCGAGCGACCGTTCGGCGAACCGCTTGGCGGACTGGAACACCGCGACCACGGCGTCCAGGTCCCTGCCGGCCTGCTCGGCCAGCGGCCCCGTGCCACGTGAGAGGTCGACCCATCCGCCTTCGAGGGCGCTGCGCTCCCATGCGCTCCACAGCAGCTCGTGGGCGGTGGCGCCGCGTTCCAGCTCCGCCCGCAGCGTCGCGAGGGTCCGGGCGAGCGCGGCGCCGCGTCGCGCTTCGCGGGTGTCGAGGAGATCGAATTCGAGCGGCCGACGCATCGCCGACAGCAGCAGCTCCCACCCGGACGGCACGATCGCCCCGGACATCGTCTCCTCCGCCGCCGCGGCTTCGGACAGCGCCGCGTGCCGAAGCGCCGAGCGCAGCCGGCGCAGTTCGACCGGGTCGAGCCGGCCGTACGTCCCCAGCAGTGCGTCCGAGATCTCGTCGGCGCTCCACTCGTCGCGTCCGGACAGATCGACGAGTCGCAGCAGGTCGCGCACCGGGGGCAGCGCGCCCAGCGCGCGCCCCGGGCCACTGGATCGCGTCGGGACCTCGCGCGCGGCCAGTTCGGTCTCCAGCGCGACCACCTGCCGCGTGTCGTGCGCGATCACCGCGCATGAGGCCCAGGGCACGGCGTCGTGGACGTGTCGCTCGCGCAGAACCCGGGCGATCGCGTCGTACTCCTCGGCCGCCGAGCGAACGGTGAACGCGCGCACCGAGGCATCCGGCTCCGCGTCCGTCGACGCCGCGCGATGACCCACCAGGCCCACCGCACCGATGCGCTGGGTCACCCGCCGCACGATCTCGTTCTGCCACGGCGTCCCGCGATGGCGCCCGGGCAGGACATGGATCCCGCCCAGGGCGGCCGACAGACGCGCGAAGTTCTCCGGCGTCGCGCCGCGGAACGCACCCGCGCCGACGTCCGGATCACCGAACGCCACGACGGCGATCCCGCGCTCCACGCACGCCTCGAGGAGCTCGACGCCGCCGCTGGTCAACTCCTGCGCGTCGTCGACGAGGACCACGCGCACACCTGCGAACACCTCGGAGGGAGAGGTGCGCAGCAGGCCGACGGCCTCGCGCACGAGTCCGGCGGCGTCGCGGTGGGCGCCGCGCATATCGGCGCGCACCTGCAGGTATTCGCGGAAGAAGGATGCCATGCTCGCCCACACGGGCAGATCGTGCGCCACCGCCAGGGCGTGCAGACGCGCCGGCTCGATGCCGAGCGTCGTGCTTTCGGCCAGGAACGTCCGCACCTCGGTGCGGAAGCCCTTGGTCGCCCGGATCGACGGCCCCAGCCATGCCGGCCACCGCGACACGCCGGCCGCCTCGTCTTCCGCGTCGCCCTCGAGCAGATCCTGCAGGATCTGATCCTCGTCGCCGCCGGTGAGCAGCTGCGGAGGCTCGTCGCCTGCGGCCACGGCGCTGGCCCGCACGATCTGGTATGCGAACGAGGCGATCGAGCGTGCGAGCGGCCCGGATGTGGCACGCCCGACTGCGAGACCCAGACGGTCTCGCAGCGCGGTGGCCGTCTGTCGGGAAGGGGTCAGCACGAGCAGCGAATCAGGGTCCAGACCTGCGGCGACCAGCTCGGCGGCGCGCGCGAGGACGGTCGCCGTCTTGCCGCTGCCGGGCGCGCCGACCACCACACCCGAGGCATCGACGGGCAGCAGCGCGACCGCACGCTGGGCGTCATCGAGGCTGCCGGGCGCGACGGAGAGGAGACCCGGAACCATGCTTCGACGGTAGTCGCGTGCATCGACATCGGGCCGTCCCACTCCGGTCAGCCGCCGGGTGCGCCGCGTTCGCCCAGAGCGTTCGTGCGACCCGGCCGCGACGGGCGGCGGCGCCGAGGCGTGTCGTAGAGTTGCTCTGCGCGGCGGGATCCGACCTGCCTGACGCAACGGCCCCGGGGCTCCGGCCCCGTCCCAGGAGGTATTTCACGTGGAGATCCGCATCGGCATCGCCAACACCGGCCGCGAGCTCAGCTTCGACACGAGCCAGGCCGCGGCCGACGTCAAGAAGTCGGTCGCCGCAGCACTGGACTCGGGCGCCACCCACGTGGAATTCGCCGACGCGAAGGGCACCAGCTACATCGTCCCCACCGCGAGCCTGGCCTACATCGAGCTCGGCACCGAAGAGTCCCGCCGCGTCGGCTTCGTCGCCTGACCCCGACGTGCAGATCCTCCTCGCCTTCATCGTCGGCGCCGCCATCGGTGCGGCCGTCCACTTCGTGGCGCGCGACCGGGGCACGCGCGGAGTCGCATTGGCGCCCGTCCTCGGTGCCCTGGCAGCGGGTCTGGGATGGATGATCCTGACGTGGGCGGGCGTCGGCCTCGACAGCCCATGGTTGTGGCTGTCGGCCGTCGTGGTGCCGATCGTCGTCACCTACCCCGTCGTGACGATCCTCGCCCGGGTGCGCATCGCGCACGATGCCCGCGAGCGGGCGCGTCTCAAGATCGCGTGAGCCTCAGGCCGCCAGGCCCATCGCGTCCATGCGACGCGAGTGCGCACCCATCAGGTCGGTGAACACCGGCTCGACCTTCTTCTCATCCGCGATCGCCAGCGTCGGCGGCCGCAGCGCCGCCCGTGCGATCAGCAGCGTGTCGCCGACCAGGCGCCTGCCCCACATGGCCAGCAGCGACTTCCATTCCGGGTCGCTGGAGATCGTCGCGCCGATGATGTCGACGATCGCCTCGCGGTCGTCATCGGCCTGCAGGATCACGGCGACTCGTCGACCGGTGTCGCCGTAGCTGGCGGACAGCGCGAGGTAGAAGTCGTCGAGCATGCCGGCTGTGATGTGCACCGAGAGCATGGTCTCCTGCGGGCGCACGCCGTGGGTCGCGCGCCGGAAGGCATCCAGCGGCTCCCGGAACGGGAGCATCAGGCTGGTCGGATCATCCCCGCGGTCCCGGATCAGCGCCACGAGCTCTTCGTGCTTGATGAGGGCGGCGCCCGCCGCCCGCGAGAGCGATTCCTTCTGGGCGAGCTCCGGGGTGAGGGCGATGAGCTCGGACAGCGTCTCGAAGTACCCGAGCTGCAGGTAGGCGGCCTGGCCGAGGAACGTGTCGATCTCGGGCGCGAGCTCCTCGAAGTCGACCCGGCGCGCGTCGGTGGCCGCATCGCGGGAGCGCAGCTGGAGCTTGCGTCCCTGGGGCTGCCGTTGCCAGAACCACTTCACCACGCGTCACAGCCTAGGACCTCCGGTATCGTGGACTGCGTCCCCGGCGTCGGATCGGGGCTCCCGCGCCTGTGGATGAGAGAGGGCGTGGAACTCATTCCGCCCGCGCGGCACCATCGGATCGCGCCAGGGCACGCATTCAGGCAGCGTCTCACTGCCGGACAGGCACACATCGTGACGACCTTCGCCGAACTCGGCGTCGACCAGGACATCGTTCAGACCCTCGCCGCCAAGGGCATCGTGGACGCATTCCCCATCCAGGAGCAGACCATCCCCCTCGGCCTTCCCGGCCAGGACATCATCGGACAGGCCAAGACCGGCACCGGGAAGACCTTCGGCTTCGGCATCCCCGTGGTGCAGCGCCTCGGTCCCGACCCCGAGCACGGCGTCAAGGCGCTGATCGTCGTCCCGACCCGCGAACTGTGCGTCCAGGTCTACGAGGACATCGACATGCTCACCTCGGGGCGCTCGACCAGCGTCGTGGCCATCTACGGCGGCAAGGCGTACGAGGGCCAGATCGATCAGCTCAAGGCAGGCGCGCAGATCGTCGTCGGCACACCGGGTCGCCTCATCGACCTGAACAACCAGCGACTGCTCGACCTGTCGCACGCGACCGAGGTCGTGCTCGACGAGGCCGACAAGATGCTCGACCTCGGCTTCCTCCCCGACATCGAGAAGATCTTCTCGAAGGTCCCCGCCATCCGGCACACGCAGCTTTTCTCGGCCACGATGCCCGGCCCGATCGTCGCGCTGGCGCGCCGGTTCATGACCAACCCGATCCACATCCGGGCGACCGACCCCGATGAGGGTCTCACCCAGGCGAACATCAACCACCTCGTCTACCGCGCGCACTCGCTGGACAAGGACGAGATCATCGCCCGCATCCTCCAGGCCGACGGCCGCGGCAAGACCGTGATCTTCACGCGCACCAAGCGTGCCGCCCAGCGTCTGTCCGACGAGCTCGGCGACCGCGGGTTCAACACGGCCTCGGTGCACGGCGACATGAGCCAGGAGGCGCGCGAGCGCTCGATGGCCGCGTTCAAGGCCGGCAAGAAGGACGTCCTGATCGCGACCGACGTCGCCGCCCGCGGCATCGACGTCGATGACGTCACGCACGTGATCAACCACACGATCCCCGACGACGAGAAGACCTACCTGCACCGCGCCGGGCGCACCGGCCGCGCCGGCAAGACCGGCATCGCCGTGACCTTCGTCGACTGGGACGACCTGCACAAGTGGGCGCTCATCAACCGTGCGCTCGAGTTCGGCCAGCCCGAGCCCGTCGAGACGTACTCGTCGAGCCCGCACCTGTTCACCGACCTCGACATCCCGGCCGGCACCAAGGGACGCCTCACCACCGCGCCCAAGACGCAGACCGTCAGGACGCAGGATGCCGCAAGCTCGCGCTCCGGCGACCGCGACGCCTCGCGCGATTCCGCCCGCGAAGGTGCGCCGCGCCGTCGTCGCCGTCGCGGCGAGGGCACCGGCGAGGGGCCCAGCGCGGAGAACGCCGCACGGGCCGCGGCCCCCGAGGTGCCGACCGAGCACGGTGCCAGAGACGGAGCCGACGGCGCCGGTACGCACGACGGCGGGGGCAAGGAGCACCACGACGGGAACGCCGCTCCGCGGCGCCGTCGCCGTCGCCGGGGCGGCTCGCGTCCGAGCGGGGCACCGACCGGCGCCTGAACCACGGCGACCGCCCTCCACAACAGGTGATCTCGCCGATACAGGACGATCCAGCCCGATCCCTCCTGCAGCGGCGAGATCACCTGTTCCGGTGCGGTCGGCGGCGACGGTCAGGGTCTATGGTGATCGAGGGCACGCCATGTGCCCCTGTCTACCTCGTCGAAAGGCAATTCCGTGCGATTCATCGATGCCGTCACCACTGACTACGAATATCAGGGCTTCTGGGGCTCCTTCGGAGACATCATCTGGTGGTTCCTGTGGATGTTCGTGTTCATCGCGTACCTCTTCGTGCTGTTCGCGATCATCAGCGACCTGTTCCGCGACCACAAGCTCAACGGCTGGTTCAAGGCGCTGTGGATCATCTTCCTGCTGTTCCTGCCGTTCCTGACCGCACTGGTCTACCTGATCGCGCGCGGACGCGGCATGGGCGAGCGCAGCCAGGCGCAGGCCAAGCAGCTGCAGGCCGCGCAGGCCGAGTACATCAAGTCGGTGACGGGCGGCGCCGCAGGCACCAGCCCCACCGAGGAGATCGCGAAGGCCAAGTCGCTGCTGGACTCGGGCGCTATCACCCAGGCCGAGTTCGACTCGCTCAAGGCCAAGGCGCTCAGCTGAATCCAGGATGCTCAGAACGGCCCCGTCGCGCATCTCGACGGGGCCGTTCCCTTCTCACGGAGGACGAGCGGATGCCGCGGTTCAGGCGTACACCGGCTCCGTACCGGATCCGAGCTCGATGATCCGAGCGACCATCCCGTCGGAAGTCGTGAACTCGCCGGGGACGTTCGGCTTGCCCATTCCGTGGTAGTCGCTGGAGCCGGTGACGATCAGTCCGCGCTCCTGGGTCATCCGCCGCAGCGAGGTGAGCGCCGGCTCGAGGTTCTCGCGGTGGCCGAGTTCGAAACCGGCGAGCCCGGCATCCAGCATCCGGCGCATCAGTCCGTTCGGCAGCAGCCCCGCCCTCCCGGCCGGGTGCGCGATGATCGGGACTCCCCCGGCGCCGACGACCAGCTCGACCGCCGTGACCGGATCGGGTGCGAACAGGGCGATGTAGTAGTCGCCCCGCGGGCTGAGGATGCGCGCGAACGCCTCGGTGCGATCGCGCACGAGACCCTTGGCCACCAGGGCGTCGGCGATGTGCGGGCGCCCGACAGTCGCGCCGTCCGAGGTCTGGGCGAGAATGTCGTCCCAGTTCAGGTCGTAGTCGCGCCCGATCCGATCGGCCATCGTGCGCGCGCGATCCAGCCTCGAGGAGCGGATGCGATCGGTCATGGCGCGCAGCGCACGGTCGTCCGGGTCGATCAAATAGGCCAGCACGTGGATGCTCCGCCACTCGTGATTTGCCGACAGCTCCATGCCAGGCAGGAACGTCATCCCGAGCGAGGCCGTCGCCTCCGCGGCATCCGCCCACCCCGACGTGGTGTCGTGGTCGGTCAGTGCCGCGGTGCGCACTCCGTGCCGGTGCGCCGCCGCCATCACGTGCGCGGCCGACTCGGTGCCATCCGAGTGGATGGAATGCAGATGCAGGTCGCTGGGTCCTTCGAAGAGTCCCTCGAAGCGACGTGAACCCGGCATCCTGCGAGCGTACCGGAGCCTCGGCGGTGCGCCGGCTCGCCCGAATCTCTCAGGCTGCTGACATAGAGTCGCGGGGTGCTGCGCCTGCTGGGGATCCTCGTCACGGTGGTGTGCGCGATCGCCGCCGCCGTCCTCACGTGGCCCGGCTTCTTCCGGGTCGAGCGGACCTTCCCGATCGCTCAGATCGTGTCCTTCCGCGGCGCGCTTCTGGTCGCGTTCGGCGCGGTGCTGGTGCTCGCGCTGCTGCTGGCGATCGCCCGGCCGATACGCGCGCTCGCGCTGTCGATCGCGGTCATCGCCGCGATCGCCGTGGTCGCGAACGTCGTGATCCTCACGGGCCGCGGGATCGGCACGGAGTCCCTTCCGGCGAAGACGGACAGCAGCGTCCGGGTGCTGACGTGGAACACCGCCGGCAGCGCTACCGCACCGGACGCGATCGCCAAGATCGCCGTCGCGATGGACGCCGACATCGTCGCCCTCCCCGAGACGACGATCGAGACCGGTGAGCAGGTCGCGATCGCGATGCGCGAGCTCGGGCATCCGATGTGGGCGCACCATGCCGACAACCCGGACACCGAATGGGATGCGGGATCCACGACCCTCCTGATCGCCCCGGAGATGGGTGACTACGCGGTCATCGAGTCTTCGCAGGACGGCACCAGCAACACCTCGACGGTGCCCAGTGCAGTGGCCATGCCCACCAGCGGCGACGGGCCGATCGTCGTCGCCGCGCACGCCGTCGCGCCTCGGCAGAGCTACATGGCCGACTGGCGGGAAGACCTGCAATGGCTGGCCGACCAGTGCGCGACCGGCAACGTCATCATGGCGGGCGACTTCAATGCGACGGTCGATCACATGACCAACCTGGGCGTCGACGGCGGGACGCTCGGACGATGCCACGACGCGGCGATCGAGACCGGCAACGGCGCGGTCGGCACCTGGTCGGTCGACGTGCCGGCACTGGTGGGCACCCCTATCGATCACGTCATGGCTTCGGAGCGGTGGAAGGCGACGGGATCGATCGTGCTGCGTTCAACGGACGCGTCCGGCAGTGATCATCGTCCCCTGATCGTGCAGCTGGAGCCCGTGGACTGACCCTGTTGCGCCCCTCGGAAAGTGCGAGACTGGATCCATGGCAACGACAGGTGACACGGACGATCTCGGCACGACCGAGCTCGCACCGGAGGCGAACGAGATTCCCGCGAACAGCTCGGTGAATCGCCGCCAGGGCTTCGGACAGGGCTTCCTCGACACGATCTCGACCGGCTGGGCCGAGCGCCCCGAGATCCTCCCGGCGCCGCGCGAGCAGGCCGCAGCCGCCGCACGGCGGCGCGACGCGGTTTCGGGCGCCTTCCCCGGCGCCCGGCTGGTGATCCCCGCGGGGCCGTACCAGGTGCGCAGCAACGACACCGACTACCCGTTCCGCGCGCACTCCGCGTTCTCGCATCTGACCGGTTGGGCCAGCGACTCGGTGCCCGACTCGCTGCTCGTCTTCGACCCGGCAGGCGACGGTCACGACGTGACGCTGTTCTTCCGGGAGCGCGCCGACCGGACCACACCGGAGTTCTACGCCGACCCGACGATCGGCGAGTTCTGGATCGGCCCGCGTCCGGCGCTGGACGGCGTCGCATCCGACCTCGGCCTCGCGACGGCGCACATCGACGACTTCGTCGCAGGCGCC